>NZ_BJXJ01000007.1 GCF_007990935.1 Vibrio sagamiensis NBRC 104589 | reverse complement strand
CTCTGCTCCACTGAACATCTCCGACATATCCGTTACATTCGTGGTATCCCAATCATTTATATTCAGGTTAAAATTAGCGTTATCTTTGAACAAAAGGCTCATATCAGTCACACAATGTGTGTAAAATTTAATGCCTTTAGACAGTAACCCCTTATCAACCGCTATCTTAAGAGTAGTATTGTTAACAACAATCAATGTATCTTGCCAATCCTGATTACTATTAGCGTAAGTATCTATTTCATCAGGGGTGGTATAATTTAAGCCATTACAAGTAAGTAGAGTAATGGGGTCACCAAATACTACATGAAAATTACAATCAGAACTAATTGACTTAGTTTCATACCTGTTTTCACTATTAAGCTCAGGTACTCCACATTCATTAGGGTTATCACTAAACATATCTCTTACAATATAATTTGATGCTGCTGTTGCACTAAAAACAATCGTTTGTTCTAAACTGACATGCGCTTCTCTGTCTGTATAATCAGAGTTTACATCTGGGGTACCATCAGCGTTCAAAATAGAGAGTATTTCCACTGTACCCAAGCTGTTGCTATCCAGTAAAATATTAAAGTATCGCTCTGACTTAATTATGATTTCACAATCCTCATAAATTGAGGCCGTCCTGTAAGTATTTCTGCTATAAGGCTCCTCAGGCTGACCATTTTCAGGCATAATATCTTCACCACAAGCTTGAACATTTAAAATACGACTCCCCTCTTTAGGAATAACTGAAAAAGTGACTTGTTTACCATGTTCGACACCAAAAGGTAAAGGGTTGATAGTAGCCTCTCCAGAACCAATTTTAGTGACGTTAATAGCATAAGTATTTAGACCAAAATTAATATCGATATCACATGTATTTTTGAAAGATGTTACCGTATAGGCAAGCAATAAGTTATTACTGTTATTAATCGCTGGCAATATTACACATGACTCTTCATCTTCAATATGAAGACTGGTCAAATGATAACCGTCAGAAGGCTTTATCCAAAATGGTGTCACCTCACCTGATTGTGGATAAAAGCGAGTCCAATGTAACTCATCACCGTTTTCCTGTAGCAAGAAAGTACCTTTTGAGTCATCTTCAGTACTTATTACAACAGAATTATTTAAAGTTGGGCGTGAGATATCTGTTCCATCAAATAGCTCAAAGTTAATCGAGATATCACATCCTCCATAATTAGATGTCACTGTATAAGCAAAAGCTGATCCCATATTGAGATTGGCTGCAGGGAATAGGCTGCAACCAGCTCCTGTAACACCGAACTCATCCAAACGATAACCATCTGATGGCTTCACCCAAAATGGCGTCGCTTCCCCTATGGCCGGATAAAAATGTGCTGACTGTAGCTCATCACCATCTTCCAGTAAAAAGAAGGTACCTGAGCCATCTGTTATCGCCATATCGACATAATTAGCTATGGCTGGAAGACCTATATCTGCACCATCAAACGGCTCAAAGTTGATCGCTACATCGCATCGTCCTTGATTGGATATAACGGTATATGCCAATAAGGCTCCATTATTTAGGTCATCAGCAGGGTCAATTTTACAAGCCTCTCGATCAGACACACCAATGTCGGCCAGACGATAGCCGTCTGAAGGCTTCACCCAAAATGGCGTTGCTTCACCTATGGTCGGATAAAAATGTGCTGAATGTAGCTCATCACCACCTTCCACTAAAAGGAAGATACCTGAGCCATCTGTTATCGCCATATCGACGTAATTAGCTATGATGGGCAGATCTATGCTTGCATCATCAAACGGCTCAAAGTTGATCGCAATATCGCACCTTCCCTGATTGGATGTCACGGTATATGCTAATAGCGCACCTTTATTTAGGTCGGCAGCAGGGGAAACTTTACAAGCATTTCGATCAGACACACCAATGTCGGCCAAACGATAGCCGCTTGAAGGCTTCACCCAAAATGGCGTCGCTTCACCTATGGTCGGATAAAAATGTGCTGATTGCAGCTCATCACCACCTTCCACTAAAAGGAAGGCACCAGAGCCAACTTTTATTGACATATCGACATAATTAGTGATGAGAGGGAGATCTACACCTGCATCATTAAACGGTTCAAAGTTGATCGCAATATCGCACCTTCCTTGATTGGATGTCACGGTATATGCTAATAGCGCACCTTTATTTAGGTCGGCAGCAGGGGAAACTTTACAAGCATCTCGATCAGACACACCAATGTCGGCCAAACGATAGCCACTTAAAGGCTTCACCCAAAATGGCGTCGCTTCGCCTATGGTCGGATAAAAGTGAGCAGACTGCAGCTCATCCCCACCTTCAACTAAAAGAAAGGCACCAGGGCCTTTTTTTATCGCCATATCGACGTAATTAGTTATGATGGGCAGACCTATGCCTGCATCATCAAACGGTTCAAAGTTGATCGCAACATCGCACTTTCCTTGATTAGATGTCACGGTATATGCTAATAGCGCACCTTTATTTAGGTCGGCAGCAGGGGAAACTTTACAAGCCTCTCGAGCAGATACTCCAATGTCGGCCAGACGATAGCCGTCTGAAGGCTTCACCCAAAATGGCGTCGCTTCCCCTACGGTCGGATAAAAATGAGCAGACTGAAGCTCATCACCACCTTCCACTAAAATGAAGGTACCAGACCCATCTTTTATCGCTATATCGACGTAATTAGTTATGATAGGCAGACCTATGCCTGCATCATCAAACGGTTCAAAGTTGATCGCAACATCGCACCTCCCCTGATTAGATGTAACAGTGTATGCTAATAGCGCCCCATTATTTAGATCAGCAGCAGGAGAAACTTTACAAGCTTCTCGGTCAGACACACCAATATTAGCCAAACGATAACCATCTGTAGGCTTAACCCAAAATGGAATAGGTTTATCAGGAGTTGGGTAAAAATGAGTTGATTGTAACTCATCACCATCTTCTTTAAGAAGAAGAATACCCGAGCCACTCTGTATCTCAATATAAACATAGTTATGAGTTATCAAAACCGGCATTTCGCTTTGTGAGTTATCTGATGTGAAATCAACCAAGAAAGAGCAGTCACTATTGACTGGTCCTATTTCATATGTGACTTCAACCGAGGGGTTATTAGTGAGAGAGCCTATAGATATGGGACAATCACCTTCCAATAAACTCAGACTTTCAATTACGTATCCATCAAAAACTTTAACAGTAAACGATGCCTTATCTCCTGCTGATACTTTAACTCTGTTCGGGGATACTTCACCACCATCATTAGATACAAAGGTCACAGAGAAAGGAATACTGGCAACAGTATTGTTTTTAAAGGCCCCTTCATCATTACAACCATTCAAAAAAAGCGAAAATAATATAATGAAGTAAACCTTTCCAGTCGATAAAACACGTTTAACCATTTTAATCACCATAACCTCAAATACCTGGTTACAAAGCTTTGCATCACCTCTTGCTAACCTAGCACAACGAGGTTATTCCTTTTCCATGATTATTTGCCAACTGAAAACCTTCTCTTAAAAAATAAAATACTTTATACATACTAAGCATATGCCATAAGCTAAAAAAAACAACGAATCAAAAAAAACATTTATAAACATTTAAGTAAAAAAACATTTTAAATATTAAGTAAAGAAAAATAATCTGGCGTGCCTTTAACAAGAATTAAAGATCAGAAGATTTATTATTATGAGAGAGGCAGCTTACTTAGACGTGAAATTATCTATCTCAGTAAAATTTTCGTAAAATAAATTAAAGATCAAGAATGAACGAATGAATGATGAATACCTTACCCCTTCGACTTGGACTGACCATGTGGTCACACAATCAATGGCAGCAAAGCTTTTATGGCAGCGGCACCAAACCTGCTGAGCGTTTAGAAAAGTATGCGCAAGTCTTTCATACCGTAGAAGGTAACACGACTTTTTATGCTACACCGACACTCAATACAGTCCAAAATTGGAAAGCCGCAACTCACGATAATTTTAAGTTCACCTTTAAACTGCCCAAAGCGATCACTCATGAGCACATGCTCCGAGGTTGCGAGGAGCCATTACGTGACTTTATGAAAGTAATGGAGCCACTTCATGGACGTGTTGGCCAATGGACGATTCAACTCCCGGCCGCTTTCGGACCTGAGCACTTAGACAGGTTGAAAGCATTTTGTGACAAGTTTCCTACAGGATTTCCACTCGGGGTTGAAGTTCGTCATATGGCCTTTTTCTCTAAAGGAAACGAAGAACGTACTCTAAACCAATGGCTATTAGAAAGTGGCATCGACCGCATTATCATGGACAGCCGACCTCTATTTGCAGCACCGCCGACAACAGAAGCTTTGATTGATGCCCACCAGAAAAAACCACGCGTTCCTGTACATGCTATTGCAACAGCCCACCAACCAATGATTCGCTTTATTGGTCACCCTAATATGGATGAAAACTTGCGATTTTTTGAACCTTGGTTGAAAAAGCTCCCGCTTTGGATTGAACAAGGCGCTCAACCTTATTTGATGATCCACACCCCTGATAACATTCTAGCGCCAGAACTTGCCGAAAAACTCTATAGGCAACTGCAGCTTAAGCTCTCATTACCGGATTTAGCTGCGTTTCCTGCCAATGATGGTAATTCGCAAATACAGATGTTTTAGCTAATCGTATAATTAAGAAAATGACAGAGGCTCGAAATTCCCATAAAATACGCGCCTTTTTGATGTCTGACTATTTCAGACGGCGTGCTTGCAGAGATTGAGTTATGAACCCTAAAAACAATCCAGATACTATTTTTTCGGCCCCAATCGATAAAATTGGGGATTTCACCTTCGATGAGCGTGTTGCGGAAGTTTTTCCCGATATGATTCAGCGCTCGGTACCGGGTTACAGCAATATTATTTCTGCTATTGGAATGTTATCCGAACGGTTTGTTAAACCACATACGAATATCTACGATTTGGGCTGTTCACTGGGTGCGGCTACACTCTCCATGCGTCGTCATGTGAGACATGAAGGCTGCCAAATTATTGCGGTAGACAATTCCACTGCCATGGTGGAACGATGTAAGTTGCATGTGGACGCTTATCGCAGTGATACTCCAGTCAAAGTCGTAGAAGCCGATATTCGAGATATCGAAATCGAAAACGCCTCTGTCGTGGTCTTGAACTTCACTTTGCAGTTCCTATCTCCGCAAGATCGTTATGCTTTATTAGAAAAAATACACGCAGGGCTGCGCCCCGGAGGCATCCTTATTTTATCTGAGAAGTTCGTCTTTGAAGACAACATAGCAAATGAACTCTTGATCGATCTTCATCATGACTTCAAAAGAGCCAATGGTTATAGTGAGCTCGAAATTAGCCAAAAGCGTAGTGCGATCGAAAATGTTATGCGACCAGACTCTAAAAAAGATCATAAAGAACGTTTCGCCCAAATTGGCTTTTCGAGCTTTGACGTTTGGTTTCAATGCTTCAACTTTGGTTCAATGTTTGCGATTAAGTAGCGCTAAACATGTAAACTCTATGGGCTACAGACAACGCTTTGCCCCCATATCCATACCTAGTTATGGCAAAGGTATGTTTAATTTTTACACCATCAATTCAGTGAACAACTATGTTTAACTTTGCAAATTTTTATCAGCTTATTGCCCAAGACTCTCGTCTTCAACCATGGCTGAATGTCTTACCACAACAGCTTACAGATTGGCAAAATGCAGAGCACGGAGACTTTAATCGCTGGTTGAAAGCGCTAAATAAAATCCCTGAAGGCTCGCCTGATCAAGTTGATCTTTCGAATTCCGTAACAATAAGCGACGATAAGCCCTTTCACGATGGGGAATTAAAGAAGCTTGAAAACCTATTACGTACCTTTCATCCATGGCGTAAAGGTCCATACACCCTCCATGGTATTCATATCGATACAGAATGGCGAAGTGACTGGAAATGGGATCGTGTTCTGCCACATATTTCTCCATTAAAAAATCGTAATGTTTTGGATGTCGGTTGTGGAAACGGCTATCACATGTGGCGCATGCTGGGTGAAGGTGCCCGACTTTGTGTTGGTATTGACCCCTCTCACCTGTTCTTAATTCAGTTCGAGGCCGTTCGCAAATTAATGGGTGGCGATCAAAGAGCTCACTTACTCCCACTTGGTATCGAACAGCTACCGAAACTTGAGGCATTCGATACCGTTTTTAGTATGGGCGTTCTTTATCATCGTCGTTCTCCCTTGGATCACCTGATTCAGCTCAAAGATCAGTTAGTCTCAGGTGGTGAACTGGTGTTGGAAACGCTGGTTATTGAGGGGGATGAGAATGCCGTCCTGGTTCCAACATCTCGATACGCTCAAATGCGTAATGTGTATTTTTTCCCATCAGCCAAAGCTTTGAAAGTATGGCTAGAGTTAGTTGGCTTTTCGGATGTTCGTATTGTTGATGAAAACGTTACATCTGCTGGAGAGCAACGAACAACATCCTGGATGACACATAATTCATTACCTGATTATTTAGATCCAAATGACCCAAGCAAAACCGTTGAAGGTTATCCAGCACCAAGACGTGCGGTACTCTTAGCAAAAAAATATTAATTTACTGAGTTTTTTGACATTGTCATAACTCGATTCAACAATTAAGATACTAGCTTACTTAATTAGCCCGAGCTAAGAATATATAAACATTCTTAGCTCAGTACTGATTTAGTTCATTCTTACTACAAAAGGAACAATGCAACATTATTGCTTGTTAGCCTCAAAGGATAGAACTAAACTTCTAAAAATCCAAAATTAAACCCAACATCAAGGTTTTCAATGTTTAAACGATTGACTCCGGTTATCACTGTTGCTTTATTATCAGGTTGTACCTTAACCAAAAGTGAACAGTATCACCAAGAAGCGCTTACGGCTATCAAAGCCTCCGAAACCAACTTCAATCATCGACTTTCCGATTTAGAACTCAAACTCAGTACTCAGTCAGACGATATCGACGTCTTACAAGGAAAAGTAAACAAACTCACTCTTGAACTCAGTAAGCTTCGTAAAAATACTTCAAAACAATTACCAAAACCCAAAGAATCAATAAATCTTCAAAGTATCACTTCTAATCAAGCCACTCCTACTCATCAAATTGTTCTCGGCTCTGTTGAACGAGTTACTATAGATTCAATCAAACAAACATTTGATGCTCAAATAGATACCGCTTCCTTGACTTCGTCTCTTAATGTTTCAGACCTTGAGGAATTTGAAAGAAATGGAGAAAAGTGGATTCGTTTTCACTTGAAAAGCAACAGTCCGTCACAGAAAAAAGAAAACTTCTGGATTGAAGCGCCAATTTTGCGCTTTGTGAAAGCTCGAAAGACAGAAGCTTCAGCACTGAAACGTCTTCCGGTCGTAGAACTATGGGTGCGTGTAGGCAAAATTCATGAAAAAGCGCAATTTACTGTCTCTAATGACAAAAAAGCGGCACAACCGATTTTATTAGGTAAAGCTTTCATTCGTGACATCGCTGTTGTTGATGTTAGTCGTCAATACATACAAACAAAAAAATAGAATTAATAAGGTAGATTATGACGTCAAGAATTACATTTTATCTCACCATACTACTTCTGATCGCTGCAGGTATTGCGTTAAGTGTTACTAGACACGAAAGTTATGGTGTTCCATGGACACCAGGTGAAAAACGTCAAGTTTGGGATGTTGAAGCTCGTATCGAATTTACCGCCAATGGTGGAGAAGTGAAAGCCTCACTTGCTGCTCCACATACTCAGGAAGATTTCACTCTTATAGGAGAATCAGCTTCTTCTCCTGGGTATGGTATCTCCTATGTTGATTCATCTGCAGGTCGACGTGCAGAATGGTCCATACGCCAAGCAAGCGGTCCACAGACTATCTATTACAAGGCTCAGTTTTTAGTCGACCCACAAGCAAAATTTGACCAAGAGCCGCCAGCAGATAATATCGTGAAACCTACTCTTTCTGCGCCACAACAAGCTGCCGCGAAGGCACTTATTCAACGAGCAATGAGTCGCTCTGCTGATAATGAGACTTTTACCCGTGAATTGATCAAGATACTTAATGATCCCGATAGTCAAAATGCAGCTTTAATGCTCAATGATTTTGATCGAACCGAAGCCTTACAAAACCTTTTGCTAACGGCCGGAGTGCACAGCAAAGTGGTTGGTGTGATCGAATTGGAAGATGGCCGTCGCAGACAAATGATTCAACCTATGGTCCAAGTTTGGTCTGATAACAAGTGGGTGCTTTTCTCACCTAATTCAGAGCAAGCAGCCTCACAAACCAACCTTCTTGTTTGGGATGAATCTAATATTTCGTTACTTGATCTTATGGGCGGTAAAAACAGCCAAGTTCATTTTTCAATGATCAAGCAGCAACTGACACCAAAAGAAGCGACAGATAACAAAGTTGCCGCCGATGGCCTGTTAAACCTGTCTATCCATAGCTTGCCTCTTGAAGAACAAGCGATGTTCAAGACCATTATGCTCATTCCTATCGGGGCATTAATTGTGGTTTTCCTTCGCGTTATCATTGGCCTAAAAACATCAGGCACTTTTATGCCAGTGCTCATTGCGGTTGCTTTTGTGCAAACGACTTTGATCACAGGCGTGGTCGGTTTTTTGCTCATAGTAGGAACGGGACTGATCATTCGAAGTTACCTCTCTAGGCTCAACCTCTTATTAGTCGCCAGGATTTCTGCCGTCATCATTACCGTCATCATGATCATATCGGTCTTTACCGTTGTGGCATTTAAGATTGGACTAACAGAAGGCCTGACGATTACCTTCTTCCCGATGATCATTTTATCTTGGACTATCGAACGTATGTCGATTCTATGGGAAGAAGAAGGAGCAAAAGAAGTCGCACTACAAGGTGGTGGCTCACTGCTTACTTCAATTCTGGTCTATATGGCGATGACTAACCCATACATCCAGCATTTAACGTTTAACTTCTTTGGACTGCAATTGGTCGTGCTTGCCATCATACTGCTTCTTGGTACGTACACAGGTTATCGCTTAACAGAATTACGCCGCTTTAAACCCCTTGCGGAGGATTAATGATGTTTGAACGTTTTACTTCGCCAGCAAAGCTACGCCATAAAGGCATTATGGGTATGAACAAACGCAACCACAGCTACATTGGTCGCTATAATGATCGTTCTAAATACCCACTGGTTGACGATAAGTTAAAAACCAAAATAATAGCTGAAGCTGCTGGGGCGACAGTACCCACTTTGATTGGTGTTATTTCAAGCCAAGCAGAAGTGAAAAAGATCCACGACATGGTACAAAACTGGCCGGGTTTCGTTATCAAACCAGCACAAGGTAGTGGCGGCAAGGGAATCCTTGTCGTGACCTCTCATAAAGATGGTGTCTACACAAAGCCATCAGGGGCTACCATCACTAAAGAGGAAGTTGAACGCCACATCAGTAACGCTCTGGCTGGTTTGTTCTCTCTTGGTGGGAAAAATGATGTCGCGGTGGTGGAAAACTTAATTAAGTTTGATGATTGCTTTGAAGGGTTCAGTTTCGAAGGAGTACCTGATGTCCGTATCATCGTCTTTAAAGGCTACCCTGTGATGGCGATGATGCGTTGCTCTACTTCAACTTCCGATGGAAAAGCCAATCTACACCAAGGCGCTGTAGGTGTTGGTATTGATATTGCGACAGGTAAAGCAATACGTGCGGTGCAATTTGATCAACCGATCACGCATCACCCAGATACTGGTAAAGACTTATCAACGCTTCAGGTTCCTCATTGGGAAAGACTATTAGAACTTGCTTCTAGTGCTTGGGAAATGACTGGTCTAGGCTATATGGGTACAGATATGGTGCTGGATAAAGAGGAAGGGCCAATGGTTCTCGAGCTTAATGCACGTCCTGGTTTAGCAATACAAATCGCTAATGGTGCAGGTTTACTGCCTAGACTCAAACACATTGAAAACCTAGGCACGCAAGCCGAATACCCTAAGCCCAAAGAACGTGTCGCTTACGCAGCTGAACAATTTGGTGTGAAATCCCAATTCTAAGCTCTGGCTTCAGCTCCGAAACATCTGAATGTTTAGCGATGAAAATTAGTGGGCTTTAAAATATCCCTAATTAATACCTCTAATAAAAAAACGCCCGCAGATTTCAATCTGCGGGCGTTTTTTCTGACTCATACTATCTTTTTTGGTTCATACTAACAATCACACAGATAAGCCGTTTTTTATCGCTTCAATCATTATGATTCAATCGCTTCCATGATTGCTTGAGCGTCGTTATTTGGTCTCTGAGCTTGCCCAAAACCGCGTAAGCCAACCACATGAACATGTTCATGATCTTTGAACACTTTGCGAACAAGCTTATAGGTGGTGCCTTTTTCTGGACTGATATTTTCAGGTGCCGCGATAAGCAGCTGCATATCCAGTCGGTCACACAATTCAAATAGAGTCGAAATTGACTTCGTATCAAGACGTGCTGCCTCATCGAGGAACAACAAGCGACAAGGCACAATGTCTTTACTTCTCAAGCGACGTGATTCTTCTTCCCAGCTTTGTACAACCATTAATAGGATAGATTGACCTGTACCGATCGCTTCACCTGTTGATAGTGCCCCAGATTCCGCTTGTAGCCAACCATCAGAACCACGGTTTACTTCAACACTCAACTCTAGGTAGTTACGGTAATCCAATAGCTCTTCACCAAGGATCTGTGGAGAACGCTGACCCATATCAATATGAGGGTTGACTCGCTGGAACAGTTTTGCCATCGCTTCAGAGAAGGTAAAGCGAGAAGACTCAAATAAATCTTTATGCTGCTCTTGATGAATGGAAAGACCATTTAAAAGAACCTCGTGACTCTCGCGAATCTTCACATTTAGACGTACGCCTTTGACCTGACCAAATGAAATATTCGATAAGCCTTGGTTCAGCATACGGATGCGGTTTTGCTCGCGTTGAATGGTCTTTTTGATGATGCTCGCAACCGACTCGGAACTGATTGCCAGACGATGTTCACGTTGCGTCAGTTCCTCGGTTAGACGGGCCAGCTCCACTTCCATCTCTTCGATTGCTTCTACTGGGTCATCGGTACGAATGATATCCTGACGAATGCGTTCACGTAGATGCTGATAAACAGCGATATAGAACAATACCTTACGTTCAGGACGAGCATTATCTTCAGATAAGCGTAATGCATCGCGTAAATCGTCATTATTAGCCACAGCAAGACGCAACGCACCCAGTGATTTGTCCGACATAGAACGTAGCTCATCGGCTGACAAATAAGCCAATTCACGTTTATGTAGGCGACGTTCGACATCGTTTTCACGTGCAAGACGAAGAACTGAGCACCAGCCTGCTTTTGCTGCGACAACAAAAGTACGTAGCTCCACGTATTCTTTCTGCACCTTCTTCATGCGTTTGGCTAAGCCTTTCATCTCTAATTCGGTAGAGGTGATGGTACGTTCGTACTCGCTCTTACGACTTCGAGAAGTATGAAGACGCTCGTGTAACTCATCACGGCGACGCATTGCTCGCTCTTCTGCCCCTTCATCGGCATTCACACCGAATTCTTGTAGTTCTTGCTTGAACTCCTGAACCGTCTCCAATTTTGCTTGATGTGAGCTTTTCAAAGAGGCCAATACTTGATTGTATTGGTTCATTTGGCTTTGTGACTGCTTCAGTTCCTCACGACTGCGCGTACGTATCTGCTCTGCTTGAACCAGTTTTGCTTTTAATTGGTCACTCAGTTCACTGCTCTTATTTAACAGCTCCATTGAGTCAGCATAAGCGAAGTAATGACGACGCTCGACCAAATCTGAAAGAGCAAATATTTGCTTCTTAAGCTCTTGTAGTTGTTCGTCTGCCGTTTTGTACTCAGCTTCAAGTGCATCAAATTGCTCTGGATCCGCTTCTAATGCAACCGCTATTTTTTCTAGCTCACCAACCGCCTTCGCGTGTGAATTTAAGAATTGTTTTGATTCAGAAAGCAGAGCAATTTTCTCTTCCAACTCATCAAAACGAGCTTGCAGTGTATCATCGTCGATGAGAATAATATTTGCGGCCAATTTATCCAAAGAAGAAAGCGCTTGCTTACTGGTTTGCAATTGTGAGCGTTGCTGTTGCTCTTTACTATCTAAGTCCGCTAAGACACGAACGACTTGATTACGTTTGTCGCGGATAACCACCAGCGCCTGCTCAGGATCAGCTTCAAAAGCAACCTGAATATGCTGTGCAACAAATTGATTGAATGCCTGGTATAGACGCTGCATTTTCTGTGAGTCAAAAGCAGACTTCGCATGCTGTTCAACCACTTCTTCTCTCTCATTACGAAGAAGCTCTAAGCGTTGTTCGCGAGCCGCACGACCAAATAAAGGAATCTCAGGAAAACGAGAGTAACGCATTTGGTGCTCGTTCATGCGAACACATACTGCACCCTCAAGTTCTTCAGCATTAAATGAACTATCGTCAAATGCATCTACATCACCTTCAATAATGTATAAGTCTTCAGGACAGTCATCTAATTCAACTAACTTTTCTTCGATATCGGATAGATCAGAAACCACGATAGCATGACGTGCAGGACCATACATGGCACTAAAGTATGGGGCATCATCAATGGTGATATCATCGTAGATCTCAGAGAGCAGTACACCACCCAAAGTATCGGCTAAACCTTTCAAACGAGGGTCATTTGAACCGCCAGGTGAAGCAAGGCGCTCAATTTCTGTTTCAAGCTGGCTGCGACGCTCTGACAACTTGTCTTTGGCGATAGAGAGCGCTTTTTCTTGTTCAAGTACAGCTTGCATTTGGCTCATAACCGCTTGACTGTCTTCTAACGGCGCTGCACTTTGCTCACGTAGCTTTTCTAGTGCATCATTTGCGGTAATCCAAGCAGGGGCAATGGCTTCCAGTTTATTGATTTCCGCTGCGGCATCTTGCTCAATACGACGCTGTTCACCACGTAGTTCACGCAATTCTTCTTGCGACATTTCAAGTGAATCAATTTGCATCGTATGACGTTCACGTTCTTGTTCAAAAGCAATTTCATCCGTTAATTCAACATGAAATTGCTTTTGATATTCAGTAACTAGCTCGCGTACTTGACGTTGCTGGTTCAAGCTGCGTTCAAGATCACGATGCTGTGCACGCCATTGCTGCTCATTCTGAACCACTTGCTGTGACTCACGCGCTTTCAAAAGAATGGTTTTGGCCTGTTGAGAGGCCTCTTTACGTTCTACCGAACCGACAATACTTTGGACTAATGTCAAAGCCATTTCGAACTGCTCGGCTGCTGCAGATGACATGTCTAACTTGTGTTTAACCGCTAACAAAGCATTGGTATTTTCAGCTTCTTGATTCTTAAGTTCAAACACCAATTGCTGTGCGGATTCTGCGGTTAAACTTTCATCTTTGAGTAAAGTTTTCGCTTTTTCAAGCGCTTGAACAGCTTGCTGGTACTGAAGAGCACGAGTTTGTTGTACATCAAGCGCTTGTTGGTAATCCGAAAGTTGCGTTTTAAGGCTGTCTACCTCTTCTTCCGCTACGGTCGCTTGCTCTTCCGCCATCATGACGCGTTCTTGCGCTTCTTCCACCACCATCATCTGCTCTTCAAAGCGTTCACTTAGCTCTTCAAGATCTTCTTGGTAGCGTTCAATCTTCTCTTGTTGACGTAACGCATTTTGTACTAACTGCAAATGATCAGACGCGGCTTGATGATCTTGTTCTAACGCTGACTCCGAATCGAGCAATAAAGCTAATTCTTCTTGAACACGGTTAAGTAAGTTGTTTTGTTCAACCAAAGTTTCCCGTGATCCAAACAGTTCTGAACGTAGTGAAAGGGTTTTATCTAATTTTTTACGACGATCGTTAGCATGGCGCATGTAGTCAGCAGCCACGTAGTTTGTTGATTCGGTGATCAGGTGTTTGAAGAGGTCACGATCTGCTTGCGTGGTTTTGATCGCTTCTAACGTCATACGGTTTTCGCGCAAAGCAGATTCCATATCTTGGAACGCTTTTTTTACACCACCATTTTGCGGCAGAAGGTAGTCACGCAATGAACGGGTAATAGCACTTGAAATACCACCGTATAATGAAGCTTCAATCAAACGGTAAAACTTCGAACGATCGCCCGAGTTACGTAATTTCTTTGGAACGACACCAAATTCAAACATTTGGGCATGGTAGTCAACGATAGAAGAGAAGGCTTTAAACTGAACACCTTCATATTCTCCAATAGCCTCTTTGACTTCGTTAATCTGTCTAACCCTGGCTTGGGTTGCAGAGACACTTTCAATCAATATATCTGTCGGCTTCACGTCACTCGGCAAGCCTTGGATAACGAAGGGTTTGATGTCTACTTTTTTGTCACGCCCTGCAACTTGCTGTAGCTTAACAGCAAACAATAGGCGTTGGTTTCGAGAATTGACGACATCTAGAGCAGCGTAACAGGCACCTGGTTGTAATTTACCAAACAAACCTTTATCGCGAGATGACTGGCTGCTGCCAGCTTCCGTAGTATTACGGAAATGCAATAGTGTTTGGTCAGGGATTAATGCGGTAATAAATGCAGCCATTGTTGTTGACTTACCTGCACCGTTACCGCCAGACAGTGTGGTAACTAAATTATCAATATCAAACGTACGGGCAAAGAAGCCGTTCCAGTTAACCATGGTCAACGATTGATATTTACCACGTTCAATCATGCTCATACTTCACCCTCATTTGTGTGCTCTTCAGCTTGGTCATCTTCAGTCAATAAACTGCCTTGGCTCGGCTCTTTCGTATGAACGACTGCTTCACCATCGCGAATCAAGCGTAATTGTGCCTCTCTCATATCATCACCCGATCGAACATCAGCACCAAAACGGAAGACCGATTCACTGATGCTAAATTTACTGGTTTCACCAATATTGATAATCATGCCTAATCGACGCAGGCGACGTAGAGACGTTCGCACTTTTTCAAACAGCTTTTCTTTATCAAGATCCGAACCTGTTGCACGGTTGGTGACCAGTCGCATCAGTTTGTTTTCATCAGCCAAAGCCAGCAGTTCTTCATACAGCTCTTGATTAGTAAAAATCCCTTCATGAGCAAGGCGCTCAGGGCTGAGATATAAAAAACACAACACTTTACCAACCAACATATCTAACTCAGACAGAACACTTCGTCCAATCAGTGAGGTTGAGCGAGGTCGAAGGTAGAAAAACCCTTCAGGGGCTTTAACTAACTCAGTGTTGTAGCGCTGATAAAATGACGAAAGTTCTATTTCAAAATCTGACAACAAAGCGTAATTATCGAGATCCTCAGAAGAGATATGTCGACCAGCACGAAGCATACTGTCCAGCGCAGGAAATAAAGGGTTTGCTATGGCTTTAACCAGATTATCTGGCATATATTCATTAGTATCTGTCGATGACATTTGCTTGTACCTTTGCACCAAATTCATTAATGGCTTTCCAGTTTGGTTGAATAGCCTGATAGTCGGATTCCGAGTAACCAAGACGGACCGCTTGATCAACAACAATACGGGCTAAATCAAAATGATGAGTATGCGGATGCTGTGAAAGGTAATCTTTTAGCACCGCACTTAAGTCGAGCGGCGTATTTTGCTCTTTATGTGCTTTCAACATCTCACCAATTGTTTCGGAGAGCTCATCATTCACTTTTTGAAATTCTTCATACTCCACTTCCATTGGAACTTGTCCCGTGACTTCATCGTTACGGAGAATAAGCGCCTCATCACGAAGGTCAGAGAGTTTTTCGGCATTGGCATAGGTGAGGAACCAAGGCATATCGAAGTAATCCGTCATGGATTGGCGTAAACGAGCACTGAAGGCACGATTTTTATCCATATCAATCGCAGTACGAATGAATTTATGCACGTGACGATCGTATCCGATCCAGAGATCAATCGCTTGTTGGCCCCAACTGGTAATTCGATCGAGTTTCATCTGTAAGCCAAACAATGCTTCTTCAATAAATTCTAGCTCAGGATCACCATACACAATGCCCTGAACATCCAAAAGTTGTGTTTGTAATTCATCACTGGCTGCTTGCAAGGTGTCTTGCAGCTCACGAAGTGTACTTGATGTTTCTGAAAGCAGCGCTTCACAGTTATTGATTGCCTCGCGCCAGTCTTTATTTAGTAGGTCTGCGATTTGCTGTTTTACGGACTGCTGCTGTTCATCCATCACTCGTTGGTTAAGATCTATTTGATCAAAGATTTCACCAACAGAGTACTTTAAAACGCCATAAACATTCTTCTTCCAATGTCCTGGTGTTCCGCCTTTTTGAGCCGCTTCAATCGCTTTCGCCATCTCATCAGCAACCATAGAAAGCTGAATAGAAAGGCGTAATTTAGAAAACTCACGGTGGCGAACGTAGTAGTCGGTAATGCCGATCGCTAAGGGAGATAAACGATATATACTCACACCATCTGTCATTTCACTGACAAAGCGGCTGATCAAACGTTGTTTGACCATCTCATTAATAGCATTGTTTGCACGGAAAGCCGACGCTTCTCCAGTGGCTTCAAAAAGGCGAGTCACGATGGCAAATGCGTCATGTAGTTCACCTTCTCCCAATTCTTCATCGAACCTTTCGTTACTCAGTACAGCGATAGCAATCAAAAACGCCAAACGTTCTGTAGTCAGGTTCAACGAGAAGTCATTCTGCTTTACCCAACCCACCAATTCATCAATCGGTTGATCGGCCGCATTAAGAGTTATCTCACTCATTGTGATTCCTGTTTATCATTTTTCTTGGCCCAAACATGTATGTAACGGCCTAATGAGAGATAGGGTTCTTGTCGGCAAAGTTGTTTTTCTAGTGCCAACACATCCTCAAACTCATAGTCACCCATATACTGCTGATTACCGATGTAATCACTGAATGAGCGAATACCGGACTTACCACAAATAGTAAAACCCGCGTTTTCTATCCATTGATAGACATCTTCTGGCTTTAAGCCTTGTTGAGGCTGTAATTTAAATCGTTTCCGGTGAGGCATACCGTTTAATACATGTGGAATATTGCCACAAACCACATTTTTGTAAACCAAACCGTGATAGTTATAAAACATAACTGAAACAACACCCCCTGCTTTTACTTTAGTCAGCAGTTTTTCAAGTGCGTCTTTTGGATCAACGAGCCACTCCATAACCGCATGAAACATGACTAAATCAACGGGTGTTGATAGATGTTTATCGATAGATTGAATCGGAGCATGAATAAACCGATATTGTTCCAGTAAACCGTTTTTATCTATATCCTGCTTTGCTAGCTGCAACATTTCTGAAGACAAATCACACAAGCTCACTTCATGCCCGAGAGCGGCAAGCTTTTGCGACAACTGAGCCAAACCACCACCCGCATCAAGTATTTTTAAGGGTTGCTGGTGAGCCTCCAATTCATTTAGAATTCTCTGGAAGTCTTCCCATACAATAATTTTTCTAAGCTCTCCTTTATCGGAGCCGTAAATATTTTTTGCAAATTTGTGGGCGATATCGTCGAAATTGCGGTCTTCAGTCACTTTTACTAGGTTATGATAACGGATTATCTTGCTATTCTGGCACAAGGAAGGCAGGAATAAAGAGTGTCACCCTTATTTTTATTATCAATTGATGTTTTTTCGGACTATTTATGTATGTTTGAGCTGAAAAAAGTAATATCTACACTACTGATGCCCTTACCCGCGCTGCTCATTATTGGGTTATTGGGACTGATTCTGGTCAGTTTTACCACCAAACGTAAAACTGGGTGCTTCATTATCCTTTTTTCTCTTTCTGGTATTTTTCTCGCTGCATTCCAACCCATATCAAGTAAGTTACTTATGCCGATGGAGCGCGAGTATAAGGCTTTTTTACCCACACAATCGACCGTAGATTACGTGATGGTGTTAGGTAATGGCCATGTGGTGGATGATGAACTCCCTCCCACATCGCAGCTAAGCCGAACAGCATTAATGCGTCTTGCTGAAGGGATTCGAATCTTACGAATGTACCCTGGAGCCAAGCTGATTCTCTCTGGTTATGCGGGCGGCTCTAAAGTTAGTCATGCGAGAATGATGGCCAATGTGGCTCTCGCTCTCGGCGTTTCAAAATCTGATATCATATTACTAGAAGATGCTAAAGATACTTGGGAAGAAGCTCGCCAGTCTGCTGCATTTGTTAATCAAAAAAAGGTCGTTCTAGTCACTTCTGCAAGCCACATGAAACGTGCTATTTCTGAGTTTAATGCCGCTGGGATTACACCGATACCTGCACCAACTAATTTTTTGGCGATAAAAGAGATTGACCAACCTTGGCAAAAATATGCGCCAAGATCGCATTATTTAGAACAAACGGAACTCTACTGGCATGAATCCCTTGGTGCTTTTTGGCAGTATTTACTAAAGAAGATCGGCTACACTGAACATTAATTACCAGAACAGCAACACAGAAATCTAATTTTTAAGCAAGATTTCCAAAAAAGGAGAGCAAAGGCTCTCCTTATGTAAATATCATCTTAAAGACAACATTTAATCCCCGGCAAACATATAACCTTCACCATGAACTGTCACAAAAATCTGTGGATTCTTAGGATCAAACTCCATTTTTGCTCTCATACGCCTGATTAATACATCAATAGTACGATCATTAGGAGCATCCACTCGATGACTGATCATGTTCAAAATTTGATCTCGACTCAGCACTTGATTAGGATGTGAAGACAAAGCAACAAGCAACTCATACTCAGCTTTTGTGAGTTTAACAGGCTCCCCATTACGACTTAACGCACGGCGCTGAATATCAAAGGTCCATTCACCAAAGCGAACAACGTGAACATCATTAGTTTCCATAGCAGATTTTTGTGATCCACCACGAGCAGCAGAGATACGCCATAATAAGTTTTTAACTCGAACCAAAAGCTCCCTAAGTTCAACTGGTTTTGTAACGTAATCATCAGCCCCCATTTCAAGGCCAACAATCTTATCAATACTATCAGTTCGTCCTGTTACCAATACAATACCAATGTCAGATTGACTGCGTAATTCCCTAGTCAACATAAGACCATCTTCACCAGGCAAATTAATGTCTAACATTATCAGGTCAACGCCCCCCCCTTGAAGCACTTCGCGCATTTCTGCACCACTCGCTGCTTCACTCACCTTGTAGCCTTCATTTTGGAAATAACCCGTTAATTTGCTGCGAGTTACAACATCATCTTCTACGACTAATACGTGATAGTTCATGTACACCACTTCTGTTTTTATTATTTTCAAATGTCTATTCTATTCATATTCCGTAACACTTCTAGTCATAAATCACTTAAAGTATAAAAAATCACGATCCTATTGGCATCAGTTACATCCAAAATTCAACTCAAAGTGTTGAATATAAAACATTCTCCTGATTTATCATTTAAAAGCCAAGGTACATATTTTCATTATTTACCTGAACACTTTCTTAACCTATCCCTCAATAAACATAACATTTATTATTATTTGGACATTTTGTCAGCATTTGGATATATCTTATTTATCTGCACTTAACCTTGATTCTGAATATAGAACTTCAAAGAAAATTAGGTATACAATTTACCCGGGATCATTAAGGAGTAATAAAATGCAAGACATCCAAGCTTTCAATGAAAAACGTGCAGAAATCTACTGGTGGTTTTCAAGCCTTTTCGCCAAAGAGCTCACTCAAAAAGAACTTGATACTTATCATGGTGTCGAAATACGAAGCTTCTTAACTGGACTTGGTAGTAACGAATCACTCAAGCCATCAATTTCTCTCGTTGTTGATGCACTTAACCGTCTACAAGAACGCGAAGATGCCCAACTTGAACTAGCTGCTGACTTTTGCGATCTGTTTCTAAAAACAGAGAAGTATGGTGCACTCCCTTATGCTTCAATGTATATCGGTGAGTCCGGTTTGCTTAATGATAAACCTGCAGAAAATATCGAAAAACTGATGGCTGATTTCGGCGTTGAAGTCGATAAAAACTTAAAAGAGCCAGCTGACCATCTTGCCATTGAGCTTGATTTTCTCGGCAATATGATAATCCGCACCAATGAAGAAACATGCGAACAGAAAATAGAACAAGCATTTTCAGATCAAAATGACTTTATTCAACAACATTTATTAAGTTGGTTGCCGCAGTTTGATGCTAAATGTCAAAAGTTTGATGAATTTGGCTTCTATAGCAGCATTTCTCAATTACTCATTTCATTTTGTAAACTAGACAGCACCTACCTTATTGGTGAATAATTAGTGGTAGTTTTATGGAGCTTATTCATTTAAGCTCCTATTTGTTCACTCATTCACCGTTAACTTGATAGCAAAATCACGTTAAGCAGATTAAATTATGACTTAATCCATGCAAATTCATCGCTGAAAATATTGCCAGTGCACTGACACACGTCTAAAATGTGAGCGCAATCGATTAAGTATAAGTAAACCGCTACTTATAAGCGGTTTTGTTTTTATCCATTCGTCTAACGAATTTTATTCTTTATAAAACAAATAGATAATTAGTTACCAATAGATAGTTCAACTCAATCCTAGACCGAGCGCTAAACACACAGACGAAAGGGAGTAGCCCCATTGCTTTTCTGTGGTTTAGATAGCCAACGACTATTATTGCTTATCGCTAGAACGTTTTTCGAAGATGGATAGCCCGATACAGGATTTCATTTATGGCCACAATCAAAGACGTAGCTCGTTTAGCCGGCGTTTCTACTACCACTGTTTCTCATGTAATCAATAAAACACGGTTCGTTGCAGAAGCAACCCAAGAGAAAGTGATGAAAGCCGTTGAGTCTCTCAATTATGCACCAAGTGCGGTAGCTCGTAGTTTGAAATGTAACACTACACGTACTATTGGTATGCTTGTCACTCAATCAACCAACCTGTTTTTCTCAGAAGTCATTGACGGTGTTGAAAGTTATTGCTACCGCCAAGGATACACTTTGATTCTTTGTAATACTGGTGGCATCTATGAAAAGCAACGCGACTATATCCGTATGCTTGCTGAAAAGCGTGTTGATGGGATTTTAGTCATGTGTTCTGATTTGACCGAAGAGCTAAAAGAAATGCTCGATCGTCACCCTGACATCCCAAAAGTGGTTATGGATTGGGGCCCAGAAAGCTCGCAAGCTGATAAAATAATAGATAACTCAGAGGAAGGTGGCTATATAGCGACAAAATTCCTTATCGATAATGGTCATACTGATATTGCCTGTCTAAGTGGTCACTTTGATAAAGCGGCTTGTAAAGAGCGCATTGCAGGATTCAACCGTGCCATGGTGGAAGCTAACCTAGCAGTAAACAGCGAATGGATGATTGAAGGTAACTTCGAATGTGATACCGCTGTTTTAGCTGCGGATAAAATTACAGCAATGAAGAACCGACCAACGGCTGTTTTCTGCTTCAATGACACTATGGCATTAGGCTTAATGAGTCGCCTTCAACAAAATGGCTTTAAAATACCTGATGACATTTCCATTATTGGTTATGACAATATTGAATTGGCGGAATACTTTTCTCCACCCCTAACGACCATTCACCAACCCAAACGCCGAGTAGGCAAAAACGCCTTTGAAATCCTTCTAGAACGTATCAAGGATAAAGAGCATGAAAAGCGCATATTCGAAATGCAGCCGGAAATAATAATACGAAGCACGGTAAAGAATTTAAAATCAAAATAATTACTGACTATTGCCGAGGCAGTAATGTTCCAAACTGCCTCGACTATTCACTTACATCAAACACCAAAACCGATCACATTATACTAACAATTCTGCTTGAATATGCTTTCTTAAAATCTTTAGAAAGCATTATCAATGCAACAATTGAATTGTTAATATGTCCTCCCTTTAAAATGATAATTATAACTAAAACCAATGTTATCATCAGTTTTCTTGAAAATTTCAATACAGATTTTATATTAGTCAATAGAGCCAAAGCCAACCATCAATATGCATCAGTTTTTATACAAACGAGTATATTAGCTGAAGCAGTATCACATTTTTTTATTTACAATGTGATGTTAATTCAAGATACAAAGTATCCTCAAGATTGTCACGCACAGGGCAAACTATTTGAAAGAATAGGACGCAAAGCTTCCGGCCTTAAGCACTGATTTTTCAAGTGGAAGGTAGCGGGGTTACCGATGGCAAGCAGGCTGCAATCGAATACCTTTTATAAGCTTGCATGCTTGTAATTGCTTAACTCTCGGACCTGACTTTTGGTGGCGTAATACTAATTACACCGAGATAACAGATCATGGACAAACCGATACTCAAAGATTCAATGAAGCTATTTGAAGTACTTGGCAAGATCAAGTCACGTTCAATGTTTGGTGGTTTTGGACTGTTTGCTGATGAAACAATGTTTGCACTCATTGTCAACAATCAGCTTCATATAAGAGCAGACCAACAAGCTTCATCACACTTCGAAACTCAAGGACTCAAACCTTACGTCTACAAAAAACGTGGCTTTCCTGTTGTTACGAAATATTATGCAATTTCTAATCAGCTTTGGGAATCCCCCCAACGTTTACTTGAAGTGGCCGGTCAATCTTTAGCGACGGCTCAAAAAGAGAAACAACAGCAAGCAATAACTAAACCAAACCGCTTGAAAGACCTTCCTAATTTGCGTTTAGCAACAGAGAGAATGTTAAAAAAAGCGGGCATCGATTCGGTAGAGCAACTTGCAGAAGAAGGCGCATTGAATGCTTATAAAGCCATTCAGGACACGCATTCATCTAAAGTCAGTTTAGAGCTTTTGTGGGCTCTTGAAGGGGCAATAAATGGAACACATTGGAGTGTCATTCCCCATTCAAGAAGAAACGAACTCATGAATTCGCTTATGCTTTGAATATCGCCAAAAAAACAACAAACGCGGTCTCATCAAACCGCGTTTTTATTTGTTAAGAGTATTCCCAATGGTCTTTATCTAAGTTTGGAAATAGCGAAATTAAATACACAATAGATTGGTTCTATTTTGTTGCTGAATAAATTCAATAGAGAGGTGATTAAAGTCTTCTGCTCGTTCAACATTACAGACATGACCACAATTAGGAATTTCATATAGAGTACTAAGTTTGTGTACCGCAACCATTTCTTTAACCGGTTTAATGAACATATAATCTTGTTCGCCCATTAGATATAAGGTCGGTATTGGCAGCTCTCTTTCTTTAAAATATTTCATCAGAGGGTTAACATCAGCAGCTAAAATAAACCAACGTTTGAACTCTTTTTGACACAGCTTTTTCGCCTCACGAACAAATAAATGCCTTGATTCTTTCTGGTTTTTTTGAGGCATGACAATATAAGCAAACAGCTTGTATAACCACATATAGGGCATGATGTGTTTGACTAAGTTACCCATATGCACAAGCAGTTGTGAACGCGTATTTAATCGTGTGACCGCTCCACCCAATACCATTGAGCGGACACGCTCAGAAGCCAATTCAGCCAAGTTTCTGACAATAATAGTCCCTAAAGACATCCCAACAAAATGTGCTGATTGAATTTTGAGGTGATCCAATACATGAACAATATCTTTAGTCACATCAGAAAAAGTGTAGCGGTTGGTGATTAACTCTTTAAGTAGCTGGTTTGATTGACCATGACCTCTTAAGTCAATCAACAACAAATTAAAATGTTGCTTATATGCTTTAATTTGCTTAAACCATATTGATGAACTGCCACCAGCCCCATGCACAAATACCACCCACTCACGACTGGTTGAGTGCAAATACGTTTTATGAAAGAGAATTGGTTGAGTCATCGCTTATTGTTCAAAAAGTGGGCAGTATGATATTTGTATAGCATAAGGTATATCTTAACACATACCTTAGTTAATACATACACAACCTAATGACCAAAAGATGTCTGGTTCAGAGCGAGCTCGCTGAACATAACATCTTGAGATGACTGGATATATGTCCAAAAATTCACAAGGCAGCCAATGAGGTGCCTTGTGAACAACAACAAGCCCTGATCAATTGTCATCAAGCAGGCTTGAGTAAAGCCGCTTTATACAGCTGTACATACTCTTTTGCAGCACAATCCCAATTGAACCTTTGCTGCATCGCATAAAGCTGAACACGGGTCACTTCTTCTTTATTTTGACTGTACAGCAGTAGTGCTCTTAGCATAACAAGTAATAACGCTTGCGAAGTAGGCTCTGCAAATACAAAACCTGTTGCCAATGCTGGGTCCGCATCATAGTCATTGACTGTGTCTTTTAAACCACCAACACCTCGGACAATAGGGAGACAACCATAGGCCATACTATAAATCTGGTTCAAACCACAAGGTTCAAATTCAGAAGGCATAAGAAAGAAATCCGACCCTGCTTCGACTAAATGCGCCAATTCATTGTCATAAGCTTCGACAAACACAAACTTGCTCTTATATTCAGTTGCAATGGCCTTTAATTGCTCCGCTAAAGTGGCTTCACCTGTTCCTACAATGACTAATTGAACATCATGCTTTAGGAATTCTCTCAGCACAGGCAGCAAGTATTGGAGACCTTTTTGCTGTGTTAAACGACAGACCATACCAAACATCGCACAATCGGCTACGTTCATATTCAGCTTAGTTTGCAAAGCAGCCTTACAAATACGTTTTCCTTCCATCATACTGTCATAATCGGCTGCATAATAGACTGGTAAATACTTGTCATTTTCGGGGCTCCAACTACTGTAATCGCAACCATTGAGGATACCCACTAGATCATCTGAACGCCGCTGAAACTCCCAAGCCATACCGTGACTGCCAAGCTCTGTTGTCAGTTCCGAAGCATATGTTGGGCTAACCGCATTGATCTTGTCTGCTGTCATCACTCCCGCTTTTAACATCGCAATATGGCTAGTACTTATTGCCGCCAGTGGAACATTACGATTATGAAATTCTGGAAGGCATTGCACATCATCATAGCTAAAGACGCCTTTAAAGACTGCATTGTGTATCGACAAAATACTGCGCGTATTAGCAAAGAAATGACTATCAGCATAACGTTTTTTCAGCAAGAATGGGACCAATCCGGTATGCCAGTCATTGGCGTGAATAATATTCGGTTGGAAACCCAATTTTGGCAACATATCTAAACAAGCCGCACTAAAAAAGGCAAACCGTTCACCATTATCCGTATATGCCTGATTATTTTCCGCATACATTGAAGGACGATCAAAGTACGACGAGCAGGCAATTAAGTAAACTGGGTTATCGCCAAGGTGCAACATAAAAACCTGATAAGCGGTATGCGGCCAGCTATCTAAGGTTGTTTCCAGCACCATTTCGGCTGCAGAAAGATTGGAAATACCAGTATAAGCTGGCATGCAAATTCTCGCATCATGCTGCATATGTTGAAGCGCTTCAGGTAGAGCTTTGGCAACGTCAGCTAAGCCACCACTTTTGATTAGCCCTTCAACTTCTGATGCAACGAATAACACCGAAAGAGGGTTAGTATCCAACACGCGCTCCTTTTGGAATTACTACAATGCCTTCTTCGGAAACATGATAATGCTTTTTGTCGTCATGAAGATTGACACCGATTTGAGTTCCCGGTGCAATATCTGCATTCTTATCAATAATAACTCGACGAAGGACACAACCTTCACCTACTTTAACATCACCTAGAAGAATACTTTCGCTGATGTCACAGGTTGACGCAATGTTACTGCGGAATCCAAGAACGGACTTCTCAATACGCGAGCCTCGAACATAACTTCCATTGCATACTAAACTATCGATAATTTGAACTCGACCATTATCAGAGTCAGTAAAGGTTGCTGGTGGTAATGGTGGATAATACGTGTGCAACGGCCATTTACGATTATATAAGGAGAACGGTGCATCTTTTTCAAGTAAGTCCATATGCGCTTGCCAATAAGCATCAATAGTACCTACATCACGCCAGTAAACTTCCTCTCTCTCTCCAGTAATAAAGTTAGTACTAAAGTCATAAACAAACACATCGCCACGAGGAAACATTTTTGGAATAATATCTTTACCAAAGTCGTGAGAAGAAGCTTCATTATCTGCATCCTCTATCAACTCGGCAAATAGTACTGGTGCTTCGAAGATATAGTTTCCCATAGAAACAAGCGCATATTCTGGATCATCAGGAATAGACTTAGGATTAACGGGCTTTTCTTCAAAACCAATCATACGCCCTTCAACATCCACTTCTATAACTCCAAACTGAGAGGCTTCCGACAAAGGCATGCGTAAGGCAGAAACCGTGAGGGAAGCTTCCTTATCTTTGTGGAAAGACAACATCTGTTGAATATCCATCTTGTAAATATGATCAGAACCAAAAATACATACTTGCTCAGGTTCTGCTAATTCCATAAAACGTAGGTTTTGGTAAATAGCATCAGCTGTCCCTTCATACCATCGTTTACCAGTTCGCATTTGTGCGGGTATTGGGTCAATGAAACGGTCAGTAATACCATTGATATTCCATCCCTTTTTAAGGTGGTGGAAGAGTGATTGAGACTTAAACTGAGTCAATACATAAATACGCATTAGATCTGCATTGACAAAGTTATTAAGTGCAAAATCAATAAGTCGGTAACTTCCTCCGAAAGGCACCGAAGGTTTACTGCGAGATTCTGTTAAAGGCCTTAAACGAGATCCTTCGCCACCAGCAAGAATCATTCCCAAAACACCAGCCATTCGTTATTCTCCATATGCTTATAGCTTGAAATTGTATTACGCTTGATAACGTTTTAGTGGTTATTTCAAGCGAATCCGTTAATAAGTATTCACCGATAGGTTTCTCTGAACCTTCACAGTAATAAAACCATTGCTCAGCATGTTCCTACTCTCATCAGCTATACTCTGATTTCAAGCAAAGGCATACAGTTGCACTCTCTGGCTACTAAGTTATAGAACTAGAACTAAATTACAATTTAAAATATGGCGTTCTGTCACGAATACAGTTGTTGCTTACTCAATACGGTATATTGGTCACATAATCGGAAGATGTAGGTCAACATATTGAAAACATTTTACAAACTCTTTCTCTACAGAGTTTTAGATTTGTGATGAGGTTGGATAAAAGTATGATATCTTGATGAATATCAGATAAGGAAAAATGATATTGGTCGAAAGAATTTTTGAACTTCATTTTTCGAGCGCAAAAGCATTTTTTGCTCAAAATGCCACTTCCTAAAGTTCATAAGGATAACAGTGCGACTCATCATGAGCCTTACGACAACTCAGTTTGGCACATCAACAATAATGTAGGCTTTCATTTTTGATTCTAATCGAGTCAGATAAGATCGCTCGATTAGAATCATCATTAAATTATTTAAAGTTATGATTTCACTTTTTTACGTTTATCAGTCACTTCCCAACGACCATCAACGTACAAAGCAGTCCAACCACTTGGTTTTCCATTCTCTTCAGTACGTACATAATTTTCTTTCGTCTTACGACTAAAGCGAACAACAGTTGGCCGACCATCTGGGTCTGCACTAGGTGCGGTAGCCAGGTACTTAAACTTCTCTGGTAAACGTTCTTCGTATTGCGCTAATTCAGCCACAAGCGGAGCTCGTGTTTCTCTTGATTTAGGGAAGTTACTTGCCGCCATAAATAAACCTGAAGCACCATCACGTAAGACAAAGTAGGCATCAGAGTTCTCACATGGAAGCTCCGGGAAATGAACAGGGTCTTCTTTAGGTGGCGCAACCTCACCATTTTTCAGAATCTTACGCGTGTTCTTACACGTTTCACTCGTACAATCCATATACTTACCAAATCGGCCGTTCTTAAGCACCATATCTGAGCCGCATTTATCGCATTCAACAACAGGCCCGTCATACCCTTTGACTTTAAACTCACCAAACTCAACCAAGTAGCCTTCACAGTTTGGGTTGTTACCACAAACGTGCATTTTACGCTTGTCATCAATCAGGTAAGGGTCCATTGCCGTTTCACAAATTGGGCAACGTTTCTTAGCACGAAGCGCAGCAGTTTCTACGTCTTCTTCGAGAACATTGATGATGCCTTCTTCATCACCTAAGTTAATGGTTGTTTTACAACGCTCTTTAGGAGGCAATGCATAACCAGAACAGCCAAGGAATACGCCTGTAGACGCGGTGCGAATCCCCATAGGGCGTTGGCATGTCGGACACTCAATGTCTGTCATTACGATATGATTCAGCTTCATACCGCCTTCAGCTTCATCCTGTTCCGCTTTTTCTAAGTCACCTGTGAAGTCGGTGAAAAAGTTGTCTAAAACCGACTTCCAGTTCACTTCACCTTCAGCAATCTGGTCTAGTTTCTGTTCCATACGTGCAGTAAAGTCATAGTTCATCAGGTCATTGAAGCTGTCATCAAGACGATCTGATACTATTTCACCCATTTTTTCCGCATAGAAACGACGTTGGTCCACTTTTACATAACCACGATCCTGGATAGTGGAAATAATGGATGCATAGGTAGAAGGACGGCCAATACCACGTTTTTCCAGCTCTTTAACGAGGGCAGCTTCCGTAAATCGTGCAGGTGGCTTGGTAAAGTGCTGCTTTGGCTCTAAGCCTGCCAAATCGAGCATCTCACCCACTTGAACCGACGGTAGTATCGTGTCTTCGTTCTTACCCATTGGGCGCTGTACACGTGTCCAACCATCAAATTTCAGAATTCTACCTTTCGCTTTCAACGTATATGCATTTGCTTTAACGCTGATGGTCGTTGAGTCATATTCTGCAGGTGTCATTTGACAAGCAACAAATTGATTCCAAATCAGCGAGTAAAGTTTATGGGCATCAGCATCAACGCCTTGTAGATCACTTGCTAGCACCTCAACGCTAGAAGGGCGAATCGCCTCGTGAGCCTCTTGTGCGCCTTCTTTACTACCGTAGGTAATTGGACTCGTAGGTAGGTATTTATTACCAAACTCACTGTCAATGTAACTACGAACTGCATCAACAGCTTCAGCACTTAGGTTTGTAGAGTCAGTACGCATATAGGTAATGTAACCCGCCTCATACAGACGCTGAGCCAACATCATGGTTTTCTTAACGCCGTAGCCTAAGCGAGTACTCGCAGCTTGTTGAAGAGTCGATGTAATGTAAGGTGCTGATGGTTTACTTTTCGTTGGGCGGTCTTCACGCTTACATACTTCGTAACTGGCTTTTTCCAATACAGCCATTGCTGATTGGGTTTCCGTTTCGTTAACCGGTTTAAAAGCCACACCGTCTTTTTGCGCCACAAGTAGCTTGAACGGAGTGTTATCTTTGGTGTGAGTATTCGCATGAATATCCCAGAACTCTTCTGGGATGAATGCATTAATTTCACGCTCTCTCTCAACTAAAAGCTTAACGGCAACAGACTGTACTCGGCCAGCGGATAACCCTCGAGCAACTTTTTTCCACAATAATGGAGAGACCATAAAGCCCACAACACGGTCCATAAAGCGACGAGCTTGCTGAGCATTAACACCATCCATATTTAACTCACCTGGCGTTTGGAAAGCTTGCTGGATAGCATTTTTAGTAATTTCGTTAAAAACAACTCGTTTATAACGTTCTTCGTCACCGCCAATGATCTCGCGTAGGTGCCATGCAATCGCTTCTCCTTCGCGGTCCAAATCGGTTGCGAGATAAACAAAATCAGCGTCTTGAGCTAATTTTTGCAGTTCGTTTACAACTTTCTCTTTACCCGGAAGAATCTGATAATTGGCCGTCCAATCGTCGTATGGGTTGATCCCCATTTTCTTGATCAATGCTTTGCGATCTTTTTCTTTCTTGACTCTTGCCTTCTCTTCAGGTGACATGCCTTTTGTCGAAATGGCAGCAGATTTCTTTTCACCTGTGCTTTGACCGGCAGTAGGAAGATCACGAACATGACCAACACTAGACTTTACAATAAAGTCTTTACCAAGGTACTTATTTATCGTCTTTGCCTTGGCTGGAGATTCCACGATAACGAGTGATTTACCCATAACTGACTCTAACGTCCTTACTATTAATGCTTAGCCGCTCAACATAGAGCTAACCGCATAGTGTTCTAATACATTGCTTCTTTTTTTACTATTGTGCGAGATGAGAAGAAGATCAACTGCTTTTTTTAAAATCGGATCCAACTGGTTGACAATTCATCGCTCCAATACCTTATATCAACGTTAAGATTTATGACTTTACCGCTTAATACTACGCAATCATTATTTTCACTCGCTAGTCAAAAACATCAATATTTGCCTTTCATCACAAAATATAACGACGGTACTATGTGAAAGATTTAAGACAAAAGGTGTACAATCTTCGATTTTCATATCAAACTCTATTCTAAATACTCAAATGATTACATGCCTCAAATCACTGGGTATGAGCCATACTGCCTTTAAGTCATCAGTTGAAGAGGAAATTATGCTCCATAAAGAATACATCGAAGAATTCAATCTACTCTTAATTGCAAACCAGCTTTTACAGGAACATGAAGACTATATCGAAGGTATCCGTGCAACAACTGTAGAAGAAAAAGATGAGATACTGATCTTCAAAGGCGATTACTTTTTAGATGAACGCGGCCTACCAACCACCCAAACACCTATAGTATTTAATCTATTTAAATACCTAGCTCACCAACTATCAAAGCAATTCACTCTTACAAAATAACATTCAAGCACCCATTTAGATATGAAGGCGGAGCATGAAAGTGACACTTCGCTTCAAAACAGTATCTCAAGCTCAAAAGTAGTAAAACCCTAGTGTTTGAGCACTAGGGTATAGTAATTAAAGACTTAAGGAAGCTAAACGAGTGAAATAGTCAGGGAAAGTTTTTGAGGTACAGCCAGGATCATTAATTGTTACAGGTGTATTACTCAACGCTACCAATGAAAAGCACATCGCCATACGATGATCATCATAAGTATCAATCGCAGCATGCTTTAACTGCTCAACTGGCTTAACGATCAAATAATCATTGCCCTCTTCGACCTCTGCCCCTACTTTACGTAATTCTGTGGCCATAGCCGATAAACGGTCTGTCTCTTTTACTCGCCAATTGTAGACATTTCGAATCACGGTTGTTCCTTCAGCAAATAGTGCCGTCGTTGCGATCGTCATCGCAGCATCAGGGATGTGATTGTAGTCCATATCGATCCCTTTCAACTCACCGACACGGGCAATCACGTAATCTTCACCCCACTCAATTTCTGCGCCCATTTTTTCGAGAGCATCAGCAAATTGAATATCACCTTGAATGCTATTTTTTCCGATTCCTGTCACCTTTACTTCACCGCCCTTAATTGCGGCAGCTGCTAGGAAATAAGAAGCAGAAGAAGCATCGCCTTCAACAAGAAAATCCCCCGGAGAAACATAGGATTGGCCTGCGGCAATAACAAACTCTTGGTAGTTGTTATTCAATACTTCAACCCCAAATTGCTGCATGATATTTAGCGTAATATCAATATATGGCTTAGAAACCAGCTCACCTTCTATTTTAATTCGTATTTCACCATCAGCTAAAGGTGCTGACATGAGAAATGCGGTTAAAAATTGACTTGAGATAGAGCCATCGATCGATACCGTTCCAGCCTTTAAACCTGTTCCAGTAATTTTTAACGGTGGGTAGTGCTCATTTTCTAAATACTCAATGTCTGCACCAGCGGCTTGTAATGCGCTCACAAGGTGGCCAATTGGACGCTCCTTCATACGAGGCTCACCCGTCAAAACATATTCCCCTTGACCAAGACATAGTGCCGCAGCCAATGGTCGCATCGCAGTACCTGCATTGCCAAGAAACAGTTCAACCTTTTCAGAAACTGAGAATGGTCGACCTAAACCTTCGACGATACACTCTGTTTTATCTTCTGATAATTGATAACTCACACCCAGTTTTGATAACGCATTCAACATATGACGAATATCATCACTATCAAGTAAGTTGGTTAAACGCGTTGAACCTTTTGCTAACGCTGCAAGTAACAAAGCGCGGTTAGAAACACTTTTAGAACCAGGAAGGTTAACTTCCCCTTGAATTTTATTGATCGGCTGTAAGGTTAGGCTTTCCATTAAAACTTAATCATCCTTTTTGCTCATTGTATGTTTTAAGTCAATCGTATGTCTGAAGACCGCGGCATTATTGATACCACTTGATCAGTGTTGTGATTCAAAATGATGAATCGAACGCAGGCCGTATACTAAGAGCGAAATAATTGTTCGTGAAATCAGACTAACGAAAAACACAATACAAAACCAGTACAAATCTAAATTCTGTCATTTAATAAACGATATCTACTCGAACACCATCATCAAAATATAAAATTCGAACATTATCCCCTTGGGTAAACAACATTGTATTATCAACATCTTGAATGACATTGATCAGCTTTCCACTATCCACTTTAATCAGCAATTCCACTAGCTTACACTCAACCGTATACCCATATTGACTTTGATTTCTGGCTATCGCGGCTCCTGCTAATGCTCCAATGGCCGTTGCGACTTGTTTACCTGTCCCACCGCCGAACTGATGCCCAACTAAACCTCCAATTGTCGCCCCTAGTAATGTCTGCCAACCACTTCCTTGAGATTGCTGGATTTCTTTCTTGGTAATGTATCGGACAGAGTCAACTTTCCCGTAGATAACACTATTAACTGGTTTAGCGACATTTCTTTCGTAAGTTGCATTGGCGATAAAGGGCAAAAACAGTATTATCCACAAGTAACGCTTTAAAGCTAAAATTGTTTTGGTCATTATTGGCTCCTATGAACCTTCTATGTTGGTAAAATTTCTTTATGGCTATTTGTTTACCGGAACTCGGAGACTCACACATTTTTCCATCCCCATATACAGCATTAAAAGACCCGAATGGCTTGCTGGCCTTCGGAGGTGATCTCAGTCCGAAACGAATCATAAGTGGCTACCAACAAGGTATATTTCCTTGGTATGGGGCTGATGAACCTATTCTTTGGTGGAGCCCTTCACCACGTGCTGTCTTCGAGCCTAATACTTTTAAACCGGCTAAAAGTTTAAAGAAATATCAGCGTAAACATCAATATCAAGTCACTTTAAACTACGCTACACAACAAGTCATCAAGCAATGCGCTGCGACACGTCCAGCAGAAGAAACTTGGTTAAATGAAGACATGCAAATATCTTATATGGCCCTAGCAGAACAAGGTCATTGTCACTCAGTTGAAGTGTGGAAAGAAGATATGCTCATTGGTGGCTTATATGGCATCAGTATTGGTCAAGTCTTTTGCGGAGAATCCATGTTTAGCCTTAAAGACAATGCTTCTAAAGTCGCACTGTGGTATTTGTGTGAACACTTCGCCTCACACCAAGTTCAATTAATTGATTGTCAAGTAATAAACCCACATCTCTCATCCCTAGGAGCTATTGAGATCGAGCGTGACCAATTTATGGAAAAACTACTATCTTTAAGAAATAACAACTCCGCTTTGGGTACTTTTCAACCACAAGTTTTGCGAGGGACGAAATTATGAGTACAGACCTCCAGCACATTCGTATTGGACTGACGACTAACCATCCATGCAGCTATTTACCCGAACGCCAAGAAAAAGTTGCAGTTGCCCTCGACGAAGAACTACATACAGAACAGAACTATCAGGTACTCATGGCTAATGGTTTCAGGCGCAGTGGAGATACCATCTATAGACCTCAATGCGATCACTGTACTGCTTGCCAACCAATTCGTGTTGCTATTCAGGATTTTATTCCATCCAAAAGTCAAAAACGCTTACTCAATAGGGCAAGAAATTTACGCTGGGAAATAAAAGATCACCTTGATGACAACTGGTTTGAGCTTTATAGCCGTTATATTTGCCAGCGCCATAAAAAAGGAACGATGTATCCACCTAGAGATGATGAATTTTCGCGTTTTGCTGCTACCTCTTGGTTAACCACTAAGTTTATGCACATTTACGGTGATGATGATCAATTGCTTGCGATTGCGATTACAGACATTATGTCACATTGTGCCAGCTCGTTTTATACTTTCTTTGACCCCGATGATACACTTTCTCTTGGGACCTTAGCAGTTCTTTATCAGATTGAATACTGTCAAAAAAGCAATAAACATTGGCTTTATTTAGGCTATCAAATTGATGAATGTCCAGCTATGAGCTATAAAACTCGCTTTCAAAGACACCAAAAGCTAGTAAATCAGCGTTGGCAAGGGTAGAATACGCTACAACTTTACATAATTACTGTTTAGCGGCACATTTAGCTCGCTAATACGCCTAATTTCTAAAGAGGATTAAATGGCTAAAGAAGACGTAATTGAGATGCAAGGCACTGTGCTTGACACTCTACCAAACACTATGTTCCGTGTTGAACTTGAAAATGGTCACGTTGTGACTGCACATATCTCTGGCAAGATGCGCAAAAACTACATCCGTATCCTTACCGGCGATAAGGTAACTGTAGAGATGACACCATACGACCTATCTAAAGGACGCATCGTCTTCCGCGCTCGTTAATCTTAGATTTTCGGATGCAAATAAAAAACGGAGCTCTTGGCTCCGTTTTTTATTATCTGTCCGGTGGATAAGTATCTACTCATTCTTTAAGTAAAAACAGCATTCAGTAAAAAAACTTAGGTGTCATAAATGACAGCTCATTTGATAAGTCAGAATTCAAAGCTAAGAAGCTTTTAAAATAAAACACGAGGTTAACCTCGTGTTTTTATCTATAGGGCATTTCGATTTTATCTACGACCTCGTAGAGTTAATTTAGTGAACCGCAGTTTCCTTTTCGCCAAAGTATTCAAATTTGAGCTCGTCTTTTACTAAAGTAACTTTTACGGTGCCACCATTAACCAATGAACCAAACAGCAGTTCGTTTGCCAAAGGCTTTTTGAGTTTTTCTTGTATGACTCTCCCCATCGGTCTTGCACCCATTGCTTTATCGTACCCTTTATGTGCCAACCAATGACGTGCATCTTGTGATACTTCCATTGAAACACCACGGGCGTCCAATTGAACTTGTAATTCGACGATAAATTTATCGACAACTTGATGAATAACTGCTTCATCAAGGCTATTGAACCAAATAATATTGTCAAGACGATTGCGGAATTCTGGCGTAAATACTTTTTTGATCTCTGCCATGGCATCATGACTATGATCTTGCTGAATCAAACCAATTGATTTTTTCTCTGTTTCAGTAACACCTGCATTGGTCGTCATAACCAAAATAACATTTCGAAAATCAGCTTTACGACCATTATTATCAGTAAGAGTACCGTTATCCATTACTTGTAAAAGTAAGTTAAAAATATCAGGATGCGCTTTCTCAATCTCATCAAGAAGCACAACCGAATGAGGCTGTTTAAGGACGGCATCGGTCAATAATCCGCCTTGATCATAACCAACGTAGCCTGGAGGGGCACCGATCAACCGACTCACTGAGTGACGTTCACCGTATTCAGACATATCAAATCGAAGTAACTCAATCCCTAACAACTTAGAAAGTTGGACCGTTACTTCTGTCTTACCGACTCCTGTAGGGCCAGCAAATAAGAATGAACCGACAGGTTTATTATCTACACCTAAACCAGCACGAGATAATTTAATCGCCTCAGACAAGGCATCTATAGCATTATCTTGTCCAAAGACCAGCATCTTCATTTTGCCATCAAGGTTCTTTAAAATATCTTTATCAGAGGACGATACAGATTTCTCTGGGATGCGAGCCATTTTAGCTACCATCGCCTCTATATCGGCAACACCAACTGTTTTTTTACGGCGGCTCGCTGGCGCTAGGCGGCTACGTGCACCTGCTTCGTCAATCACATCAATAGCTTTATCTGGCAAGTGACGTTCATTGATGTATTTCGCTGAAAGCTCAACTGCAGCACGAAGGGCCTTATTGGTGTAACGAACTTCGTGATGTGCTTCATATTTTGGTTTCAAGCCAATTAAAATCTTAGTCGTATCATCTAAAGATGGCTCGACTACATCAATTTTTTGGAAACGCCTTGATAAAGCTCGCTCTTTTTCAAAAATACTACTGTACTCTTGGTAAGTTGTTGACCCAATACAACGTAGTTTTCCACTACTCAACAATGGTTTTATCAAGTTCGCAGCATCGACTTGCCCGCCGGATGCAGCACCTGCACCGATAATGGTATGGATTTCATCGATAAAAAGTATTGCATCTTCTTCTTTTTCAAGCTGTTTGAGTATTGATTTAAAACGTTTTTCAAAATCACCTCGGTATTTAGTACCAGCAAGTAGTGACCCAATATCGAGTGAGTAGATCACGCTATTTTGAATAACTTCAGGTACTTGACCTTCCACAATTCGCCATGCAAGGCCTTCAGCAATTGCGGTTTTACCTACACCAGCTTCACCCACCAATAACGGGTTATTTTTACGGCGCCTGCATAAAACCTGAATAGTGCGTTCTAATTCCTTATCACGTCCAATAAGAGGATCAATATTACCGTCCTTTGCAACCTGATTTAGGTTCAAAGCAAAATTTTCTAAACGCTCTTCTGAATTTGAATCATCTGGTGCTTCAGCCGAATTGAACGATTCAGATGAAGACGATGATGATGATGATGATGATGAACCTAAAGCTTTAGTAATTCCATGTGAGATAAAGTTGACGATATCTAGTCGAGATATATCATTTTTCTTCAATAAATAAGCAGCATGAGACTCCTGTTCACTAAAAATAGCGACAAGAACGTTCGCTCCTGTGACTTCATTACGTCCAGAAGACTGAACGTGGAATACTGCACGTTGTAATACTCGCTGAAAGCTAAGTGTAGGTTGAGTTTCCCTGGTTTCATCGTCAGCAGGGATAAGTGGCGTGGTTTGATCGATAAACGTATCAAGTTCATTGCGTAAGGCGTCTAGATCCGCTTTACAAGCTAAAAGCGCTTCCTTCGCTGCATCATTTTCTAGCAATGCAAGTAGGAGGTGTTCAACAGTCATAAACTCGTGACGTTTTTCTCGAGCGCGTGCAAATGCACTATTTAAGCTTGACTCTAATTCTTTATTCAACATAGGTACCTCCCGATTGAACAACTTGGGTTGCTCGAGCAAGTCTTCTTAATCACGCTTGCTCCATCGTACACAGTAGCGGATGTTCATTTTCCCTTGAATACATCGTAACCTGCGCTACTTTCGTTTCAGCAATCTCGGCACTGTAGGTTCCGCAGACTGCCTTTCCTTCATAGTGTACCTTGAGCATTATTTGAGTTGCCTTATCAATGTCATGAGCAAAAAAACGCTCTAGTACTTCTATGACGAAATCCATAGGTGTGTAATCGTCATTGCTAAGTACAACGTGATACCGCTTTGGCGGCTCTACTTTTGTACTTTCTCTCTCCAGAATATCGGAGTCTGGAGTCACCCATTCAAAGTTTTTACTCATAGCAATTCAAAATATCTTGTCAAAGAGAGAATGTTTAATCTTGTTAACACAATCTAACACAACCTCATCACCAGATGTAGTAAGCCAGATGATTTATGATGTATGACCGATAAAATTGCTTCCTTTAAATAAAGATTAATCCACCTATGGCATAGGCGCAAATAAAAGATCTTTATCTTCACACAACTCTTTTTGTTAGCAAACCTAACTATTTATCGAACGACTCTATGATACGTATCTTTAAAACTTGCTTTGAGCGCTTAACAATAAAATATATGGGTAAATATACTTTAAAAGTCACATATTATGCATTTAGTACAATTGACCAAAACTATTAAATCAAACCATACTATTTTTTAAATATCAGATACACACAGACTGTTCAACTACTAAACAAGGATTTGAATAAAAAATGCTGACATCCTTACTAAAAGCAAAACTAATTACTAATCAATTTTGTCTCTGATAGTTGTTTTTTTACTATTGACTGTAGCGATTCCTTGACTACATTGGAATGTGTGGGTGCATATAGAACTGAGTAATATGGTTTTAAATAACCGCACATACAGTGCTTGTGCTCCAACTTACCAAACTAAGCGTTTTAGTTATAAAGCGACACGAACCCAAGCTTTGGTAACGTATTCGCTTTCAGTGAAAATAGTATGAGGGATGTAAAAGCATGGCTACAGGTACAGTAAAGTGGTTTAACAATGCCAAAGGATTTGGTTTTATCTGTTCAGACGAAGAGGAGGGCGATATCTTTGCTCACTACTCAACAATCCAGATGGACGGCTATCGTACACTGAAAGCAGGCCAACAAGTCTCATATGAGGTTGAAAAAGGCCCGAAGGGATCTCATGCGTGCAGTGTCGTTCCTGTTGAGAGTCTAGCTAAATAACTCATTTTGAATATCAACCTTTCAAGTTAGTTTTGTGAAACTGTTGGCGTGCCAATATAGGTACAAAAAACCCGCTGAGTAAGCGGGTTTCTTTTCAAAATGTAGATAAGATTAACGCTTATCAACAATCGAGTTGAGTATATGACTTGGACGCATCAGAGTAGAAACCAATAAGTCATCAAGTGCGTAATAGCCACCCAATTCACCTTTCACACCCTGAGAAGTATTTAGCTCAGCGACAATATCTCGCTCCTTGCTGCTCAAAATCTCAGCAATTGGTGCAAATTCAGCCGCTAATTCTGCATCTTCAACCTGCTCCGCCAAAGCTTTTGCCCAGTAAGAAGCAAGATAGAAGTGACTTCCGCGGTTATCCAATTCACCGACCTTGCGAGAAGGGGACTTATTGTTATCAAGGAATTCACCCGTCGCCTTATCTAATGCTTTAGCAAGAACCAAGGCTTTAGCATTACCTGTCGTGAGGCCAAGGTGCTCCAAGGATGCCGCCAAAGCTAGGAACTCCCCTAGCGAATCCCAACGAAGGTGGTTTTCTTTTTCTACTTGTTGAACATGCTTCGGTGCAGACCCGCCCGCTCCTGTTTCAAATAAACCACCACCATTCATCAAAGGAACGATAGACAGCATTTTCGCCGACGTACCAAGCTCAAGAATTGGGAATAAATCGGTGAGATAATCACGTAGAACGTTACCTGTTACCGATATTGTATCAAGGCCTTCTTTAATGCGCTCCAATGAGAACTGACAAGCATCGACAGGAGATAGAATTTTAATCTCTAAGCCAGCTGTATCGTGTTGTGGTAAATACGCATTAACTTTTTTGATCAACTCTGCATCATGTGCACGATTTTCATCTAGCCAGAATACCGCAGGAGCTCCTGTTGCACGAGCTCGTGATACAGCCAATTTGACCCAGTCTTGAATTGGCGCATCTTTCACCTGACACATACGGAAGATATCACCTTCTTCAACGTTTTGTTCCAGTAAAACGTTACCAGCAGTATCAACCACACGGACGATACCGTCTGATTTTAAAATAAAGGTTTTATCATGAGAGCCATACTCTTCAGCTTTTTGAGCCATCAAACCAACGTTTGGAACACTGCCCATCGTTGTTGGATCAAATGCACCATACTGCTTACAGAAGTCGATAACCGCTTGATAGATACCCGCGTAGCTGCGATCTGGAATCATGGCTTTAGTATCTTTTTGCTTACCGTCTGGTCCCCACATTTGACCCGACGCTCGCAACATAGCAGGCATAGAAGCGTCAACGATAATGTCACTTGGAACATGCAGGTTAGTAATACCACGATCTGAGTCAACCATTGCTAATGCAGGTTGAGTTTCGTATACCGCCGCAATGGCATCTTCAATCTCTTGCTTTTGTTCGCTAGGCAATGTAGCAATTTTGGTATAAACATCACCTAGGCCGTTGTTAACATCAACTCCGAGCTCTTCGAACAGCTGACCGTATTTATCAAATACTTCTTTGTAATAAACTTTAACCGCATGGCCGAAAATAACTGGGTCAGAGACTTTCATCATGGTTGCTTTCATATGAAGAGAAAGCAAAACGTCCTGTTCTTTGGCCGCTTTAATTTCTTGCTCGAAAAATGCAACCAAGGCTTTCTTGTTCATGACGGAACAATCGATCACTTCTTTGTCTTGCAACGGGAAGGCGGCCTTTAGCTCGGTCACTTTGCCATCAGCGTTAACAAACTCAATCTTTACTTCTTTCTCGCCAGAAATGGTCAAAGATTTTTCACTACCAAAGAAATCATTGCCCGCCATGCTTGAAACATGAGATTTTGATTCTGCTGACCAAGCTCCCATAGAGTGTGGGTTCTTTTTCGCATAGTTCTTCACTGATAGCGGCGCACGTCGATCTGAGTTACCTTCACGAAGCACAGGGTTGACCGCGCTGCCTTTAATCTTATCGTAAGTCGCTTTAATCGCCTCTTGTTCTAGATCACTTGGCTCTTCTGGGTAATCCGGCAGAGTGTATCCCTTGGCTTGTAGTTCTTTGATCGCGGCTTTGAGCTGAGGTATTGAGGCAGAAATATTCGGCAGTTTGATAATGTTGGCTTCTGGTGTTTTAGCAAGTTCCCCTAGCTCAGATAGAGCGTCACCGATGCGTTGCTCCGGCTTTAAATATTCAGGGAAGTTAGCAATAATTCGGCCTGCTAGTGAGATATCACGAGTATCGACATGAATGCCTGATGATTGAGTAAAGGATTGAATAATTGGCAGTAATGAGTAAGTTGCGAGCGCCGGAGCCTCATCAGTAATAGTATAGATAATGGTCGGTTTTGCTGTAGGCATGAAATTTCCCTATTTTTTACTCAATGTTGTAATAAAAACAACTGAGTTTGTTGAATTGACGTGCCACCATGTTGTCAGTGGTGAATTAATCCCTGCTAGCATAGGCACGATTCGCACTCATTATGTATAACGTTAAGCTTTATAACAGTGAGATCTTGGGCTCAATTACAGAGTGCGCGGTTTTAACAAACACTTTGGTGCTTCTTGGCATCATTTGAATGATAACAGTCACACCAAAACTGCTTTGCTATATCATTAAACAATTAACACGAAATAGTCTATTATTGCGTTTGCTTTTATTCGTTTTGGGCCGACAATAATAGCCGATAACTAAAAAATATAACACTTTCAAGCACAGCTTGTTTACATTTTTGCAAGGTAGTTAACATGTCATCTCACCAAGGCACCGAAAAAAATCGCAATAAATCACTTTCTCCGCGCACTCATCGTACCTCTTCCAAAAAGACGAGCGCTGCTACCGGACGGAAAAAAATTCGCTCAAACCGCTCATCAAGCCCCTCAAGATCAAAAGTCGCTCTAGAAGATCGTAAAATCATTATTTTCAATAAGCCTTACGACACACTAAGCCAATTTACAGATAGCGAAGGACGTAAAACATTAGCTGATTACATCCCAGTACAGAACGTTTATGCAGCAGGCCGACTGGATCGAGATAGTGAAGGTTTGATGATTTTAACCAATGATGGCGTGTTACAAGCAAGATTGACCCAACCAAAATCAAAAATGCCTAAAACCTATTGGGTACAGGTGGAAGGTTCCCCTGCAGAAGCTGACTTGGACAAACTACGTAAAGGTGTGGAGCTGAAAGATGGATTAACGCTACCAGCACAGATCGAAACAATATCTGAGCCCACAGTTTGGGATAGAGAACCACCTGTCCGCTTTAGGGCAAATATCCCAACTACATGGTTAGCAATTACTATTGTTGAAGGAAGAAATCGGCAAGTCAGACGCATGACGGCTCATATTGGTTTCCCTACATTACGACTAATTCGCTATTCTATGGGGAACGTTAAATTAGATACTCTCCAACCAGGAGAATGGAAAGAGATAAAAAAAATCAGCACACTCTCCCGCTAAATTAACCAAAAATCTGCATACAGGCCTACTGGAATAATGTATATAGTAAGTGCAACGTTGGCAAATGAGACGCCCTTAAAGGGCGCCTCATTTATACTTTCATCTAAAAGCTTTGAATTTAACCAAGAACTTTGGGTTTAAAACTAGGTTAAATCAATTAGAACGTGTAGAATGCAGCAGCAAACACAGAGGTCTCTTTATCAGAACCGTCCGCTGCTTCTAAATCTTGTTTGATATCAATACCACCACTGAAGCGGTCACTGAATGCATACATCGTTGCTACGTTCATGTATGACGTATCTTCGTCGGCTTTAGCTTTTGCAGTAAAGTCTTCTTGATTGAAGCTATAACCGGCAGCCAAAGTGAGCTTTTCGTTCATAGCCATGCTACCAGATAGGTAGAAACCAGTAGATTCACTTACGTCTTCTTTTTCGTTTTTCCAAGCATTAGCACCCAAATGCACAGAATCACCCACAGCTACGTTGCCTGAAAGTGAAATAACATCGAAGTCTTTCTTATCATTCTTAGAGTCTTCGCGAGATTCATAACCTACGTAAACGTTAAATATACCTTGTTCTAAGCCAAGGTAACCGTTGGCACCTTTATATTCATTAGTTTCATCTACTGAGTAGTAAGAAGCCCCGTAAGCAATACCAGAATTAGAACCTTCAAACTTGATTACATCAAATGCATCAGCAGCATCTGCTGCAGAGTTACCGAATTCATAGGTAAAGTCACCAGCACCATCGACTTTGTCAAGTGCAGTATCGTTTTCCCAACCGAATGAGAAGATACCGAAGCCAGAGTTAAGACCAAGCCAAGCTTTATCAACATCCGTAGCAAATTCATTGTCAATATCCATAGACTTTGTTCTGTCTTCATCTGTAGTCCAGTTGAGTTCTAAATCTGTCTCTAGATAACCAAGAATAAAGTTGTTTTCGTAGCTTACAGCAACAGTTATGGCAGTGACCCAATCATCATACATTGCTTTTGTTTTAGTATCGTAGTAGCCACCGATACCAAAGGCACCTGATACTGAGAAGTGTTTTTTATGAATGGGTTCAAATTCAAATTTAGGTTTTGCATTTTCAGAAGGGTTTGCGAAAGATGAAGCTGAAATGCTTGCCATAGTAAGAGCTAAAAGAGTTTTTTTCATAGTTAATCCACTGCCTTTTCTTAATTTGGGATATCCATTTCCGGTTCCCTTTTTATATATTTTCGAGCTAAATGTTTTTTAAATGTAAAATTCATTACCTCGAAAAATCTGTTTTTAAGACTGCAAAAGATTTCCTTCAGTGTCAAATCACCTTTAAAAAAACAAAAATCAAAAAAAGAGCCAATTAAACAAGAAGTTAAAGTCAGCAAGCAAAAAACAACCCACAAAGTAAAGCACAAAACCAATGTTACTTTTTGTAACAAAAATAGTAGATAAAGAAATAGTTACCTATAAAAAAACAATAGGTTGAAATATTGTAGCGATAATAACTATAGATTTAGAGATTATAACTATATGAAAAACATGATTCCGCCGATGTTACTTAAGAATAATAAGTTCAATGTTTTTTTGTGAACAGGATCGACATTCTCATTGAAATTATTATCTTTCACGAACTACTGTACTGATAACATTGTGTGATATTATGCGCCACCATTGTATCCGGGGTGCTTATGCTAACGAGTAATATTCAGAAATCGATTCGTACCAGCTATCAAAATCTTCAGTCCCAGCTAGAGCACTTTGTTCCTCGTAGAGCTCAAAACTATTTAGTCGCGGAAATTGCCAAAACACTCTGTGGCCAATACCACTCCTCGAATCGTCTATTAGTTGCTGAAGCAGGAACAGGGATTGGAAAGTCTCTGTCTTACCTTATGGCCGCTATCCCTGTAGCTGTTCATAATAATCGAAAAGTGGTTATCTCCACCGCAACCGTGGCGCTTCAGGAACAGTTAGTAAATAAAGATTTGCCGCTCTTCCGTCGTATTACCGATCTCGATTTTTCTTTTATCTTAGCCAAAGGTCGCCAACGCTACTGCTGTGCTGAGAAGTTAGCCATAGCCAGCGGAGTCGATGGTGGGCAGCTTGCGATGTTTGAAACGAAACCAAAAAAGAAAGAAATAGAACTTCTTGAAACCTTGTATCGCTCACTGGCTCAAGGTAAATGGGATGGCGATCGAGATAATTGGCCAAAACCGATTGATGACCATATTTGGCAGTTAATCATCAGTGACAAACACAGCTGCAATAACAGTTTGCCGTCACACCGTCACTGTCCCTTCCAAAAGGCACGTTCTGAACTGGACAAAAATGATGTCATTATTGCTAACCATTCACTTGTGATGGCTGATGCAGATCTTGGAGGCGGTGTGATCCTACCTGAACCGGAAAACACCATTTACGTTTTCGATGAAGCGCATCATCTGCCTCATGTCGCTCGTGATCATGCCTCTGCCGCAGCAAGTCTAAAAGGAGCGGCGGCTTGGCTGGAAAAACTCAATCAATCAAGCAATAAGTTTTCCTCACTGGCGGATGAAAAACGCGTGGGCCGTTTTCGTCAAGAACTTCAGGAAGCGGTTCAAGAAATGATCCCTTCTCTGAATCATTTGGCAAAACAATTTAGCCCTGAGCATTTTGAAGAAGGGATTTATCGCTTTGAGCATGGTGAGCTACCGACTTGGCTGGAAAACCAAGCTAAAGAGCTCAAACAACTGAGTAAAAAAGCCAGCCAAAGTACGAATAAAATCGCCGATCTCTTAGCAGAAAAAGTGAAAGATGGGGAGCTCTCATCTCGATTGGCAGAGCCCGCCCTCGCTGAGTTAGGCTTTTATATTCAACGCTTAGAAAACCTCGCACAAGTTTGGCACTTAATGGCAGAGCCAACCAGAGACAAAGGGGCACCTCTTGCCCGCTGGTTAGAAACTCACCCCGATCAAGAAGGGGACTTCGTGGTACATGTCTCACCACTGGAAGTAGGTTGGCAATTAGATCAACAGATCTGGAGTCGCTGTATCGGAGCCGTGTTAGTTTCCGCCACCATGCGAGCTCTGAATTCATTCCACTACTTTTGTCATCAGGTCGGGATTGATGCAAGACCAGAGTCAGGGTCACAATTCTTAGCTTTAGCCTCTCCTTTTGATTATCAAAATCAAGCTGAGTTGCTGATCCCAGCTATGAAATATGAGCCTCAAGCACCTCAATTTACAGAATATCTTATCGAAATCTTATCTAAGTATTTGCAAGACAAAAAAGCCAACTTAGTATTATTCTCTTCTTATTGGCAAATGAACCAAGTTGCGAAAGCTCTCAGCAGTGATTTCATCTCTCGCGGATGGGCGTTACAAGTTCAAGGAGAAAGCTCAAGGGCCGAAATCCTAAAAAAACACAAGAAGCTGATTGAATCGCAAAAAACCAGTATTCTATTCGGCACGGGCAGCTTCTCGGAGGGTCTTGATTTACCTGGAAACTTATTAGAAAACCTAGTGATCACTAAAATTCCGTTTAGCGTCCCTACGTCACCTGTTGAACAAGCTCATTCAGAATACATAGAAAAAAAAGGCGGTAACCCTTTCATGCAGATTACCGTACCAGATGCGAGTAAAAAGCTGATTCAAAGTGTCGGACGTTTACTGCGTAAAGAGCAAGATTCTGGTAGAGTCACGATTCTTGATCGCCGCTTAATCAGCAAGCGTTACGGACAAGCCTTGATAGAGTCACTCCCGCCTTTCAAACGTAAAATTGAATATTAGAAGAATAACCCTTTATGGAAATGATTGAACCAACCACGTTGTTGGTATTAGCTCTCGTCGCTTTTATTGCTGGTTTCATCGATGCCGTTGCTGGAGGCGGAGGCATGCTAACCGTTCCAACTCTGTTATCCCTTGGACTCCCACCTCATATGGCACTGGGTACCAACAAACTTGCCGCCTCTTTTGCTTCCTCGACCGCTGCATTTACCTATTACAAAAAGCGTTTGTTTAAGCCACGGTGTTGGGGAAGAGCATTTGTCGCAACGTTAATTGGCGCGACATTAGGAACACTTTTTGTCGATGCTATCAGCACAGAGTGGCTTGAAAAAGTGTTACCACTGATCATTCTTGCTGCAGCCTTTTATACCGTGTTTCACAAAATGCCTTCTGATGCTAACCAAAGCCCAATTCCTCAAGACTGCCCTAAACTTCATAAAAAACAGTACTTGCAAGGCTTAAGTATTGGTTTTTATGATGGACTGGCTGGACCTGGTACGGGTGCTTTCTGGACAGTCAGCTCAATGGCCTTGTATCGTCTCAACATTCTTCTTGCCTCAGGCTTGGCCAAGGCAATGAATTTTACCAGCAACTTTACCTCATTAGTCACCTTTGCCGTGCTGGGTCATATCAATTGGATGCTAGGCTTAACAATGGGCTTATGTCTGATGGCAGGCGCTTTTGTTGGCGCACATTCAGCAATTCGATTTGGCGCTAAGTTTATTCGTCCTGTTTTTGTCACAGTTGTCAGTATATTAGCAATCAAACTGGCTTATAACGCTTGGTTTACGGGTGTATCATGAATTTAAAGCAACTTGCACAAAGTTTAGAGGGAATGTCTAAACAGGCAGCCATACTAGATCGCCAGCGTGGTGAACATCACGTACCGCTTTTTGATGAACGTCTGTTTAGTTGCCGTTCACGCTTACTTGTGCCTTGTGTTAAGGAAACATGTGCAACACTTGATAGCATCATGCGTGAAAAAGAACAAAATAAACTCACACTACTTCGTGCAGATTATTTAACCGAACGTTTGGTTGCGCAAATTTCAGCTATACAACGTGAGATTTCAACCACAAGATTACGCAAAGGTGAAATTAAACATAGCAGTCACTTTAGAAAACCAATTAATGTCTTATACCAAGAGTTGGCACAGCATCAAGAATGGGCTCGTCGTTTAAGGCAACTAGTGATAGAAAAACAAATTGCGGCTAGTGCATCGACGGGATTCAATAAAACAGAAGCACAAAATGTTTTATTGGCAACAGAAAAAAGACTAGAACGATGTGAAGCCGCCTTACTTAAACTAGAAAATCAAATTACCTACAGGGAAAAAAACCAATAATGTCTGATCAACCATCTTTAGAAAATGCCGCAAAAGAAACACAATTAGCGGTAGATATTATCTATTTGCTAGAAGTGAATAACATCGACCCAGCTCAAGCTCTGAAAGCCTTGAAAATTGTACAATCAGATCTAGAGTACAAGCTGTCGCAAGAATAAATAAATTCTGATCATTACAACAGCCTGTATAAGTTATACATAAAAAATAATCATCGTTGGGCTGGCAACTCGACTAAAATTTTGTCTACTTATCTATACATGAAAAATCAATCATAAGGTTAGTTGATCCTTTGGGCGGTAAATTTTTTTTCTTCATACTGTTTAAAATTACCGCCGACACATTTCACTTTTCCGACTAAGTAATTATCAGAGACATAGCTAAATGAATATTCAGCTTTAATTGACTTTGCAATGATTGTGCCGTTTTCAAGATGAGTCTGAGTATGACATTCATATTGTTTTCTGAGATTATCAAGCAAAGCAATGCGGCCATTAGAGTCAACATAAAGATTGGTATTTGAAAAATTACCTGAAAGAGTAATATTCATCTGATAGTGCTTATTTCGTAATCTCAAAAGATCATCATAATTAAGAAAACCAGAACCTAGCGCTGTCATTTGTGAGTATTTTAATACTCCATCACTGGTAACAAATACCAGTTCTTCAACACCATCTCCATTAAGGTCAATCATCGAAAAACTTTGCACATCCTCATAAGGCAACAACTCTTTAGGTGAACCAACAATATAGTCTTCCGCAAATCCATTAGCTGACGAAATCAATAATAAAACTAAACCAGTCACAGTTTTATTCATAATAATATCCATTTTTATAAATCAACTTAGATATTATAATTAAAATAACTGAAAATACAGTTTTTCGTCGCTAATTTATGACTTGGAATCAAGAATACTACTTTTCATATATTTATTCTGAAAGCCCTGAGTCTAATAAATACTCTTGATATTATTTAAAAAAAAGCCCGACCAATTAGATATGCTCACCTTCTAGTTTTAAATCTCCCAATACCATGCAATAAGTAATAAGTAATAAGTAATAAGTAATAAGTAATAAGTAATAAGTAATAAGTAAAATAATAAAATCACAGTAAATATCATCTCTTTTATATGCAGTATTTTTTGTTTCCCAGAATAACAGGATAAGTCAATAGTAGTTCAAAAAAGACAAATTTTTATCTAGATTCATATACATGCTAAAAGAGATGCTTTGTGGTCCTTTATTAACTATATCAATTACTTTAAAGTTGTTAAGTTCCGGTATCAAATGCTTAAAAAGAGCGGCACACCACAATAATAGAAAAAGATATGTTAAATTATATAATTAGCTAGGAATCATTTTCCTTCCTGAATAATAGTATTTATCTGATGATTAAATTTGGAGAGTTATATCATCAGATGATTGCTAATTAGGTAATTTTGATAGGCTATTATCCATCAGCACATAGTTATAATTAAGTAGTAATACAAAGTAATCGATTAAATGTCGACACTCTGGCTTGGGTAGGATATTTCTAAAATAATGACTTCGCCATCCGCCAAAAATGGGCCATGAACCTCGCCAGGAGGCCGACTAGCGTAGTAGCCAGGTTCAAGCCACATATTATACGCCTCATCATAAAGACGTCCAGAAACTACAAATATTTCCTCTGGGTAAACGTGGCTTCTACCTCCAAAAGCCTTAGTGTGGTATCCATCCTTAAAGCGCGTCAACCTCGTATAATCGCCGTTGATATGATCTTTGGCTAGTGTAATTTGGGCTAGGTTTCCCTTCGTACCATCGATAATCTCCCATTTTTGATTATTGAACAGGTCCAATGGATTCCAATATTTTTGAGTAGATTTCATACTGACCTCTAAGAAAGTTAATCTTGATGTAGGAATTATTTTACTTCCTATTCGGTATACTCGCTTTATTTAATCATAATGATAAATTAAGTACTTCTTATAACTATGAATTAAAAATCATTATTCAGTCGATATCACTATATTTATCGACTAAAGTAACCTCAGTTACATTGAAAAAGTGAATTAGTATAAAGAATTTGAATAAAAATAAAAACGTCTACTTTTCGAGACCTTTTGAAATCATCTAGCAAAAGTACTCACAACTCGATAATAAAAATGTTAGCACGCTTTAACATCACTAAATTTATAAATCACAGAGTTCTTCTATTAATCTCCCTAAAATATTTACACACAAATGATATAAAACATCCCGTAATAATACGGGATGCTTTGTGGTACATAGCTATATTTTAGGTTGTATTAGCTCCAATTTACGAGCTTTTATCGCACTTCTGAGTAAGGCAACTTCCAGCATCATAGCTAGGAGTACTTGCACCGCAACCATATATAAAGGCAAATTAATCCATGAAAATAGAGCGACCCCGCTCACCAGATATAGATTGGCAGCTAATGCCGCTTTACCAATTGCTTGAGTTGCATTTTTTAACATGAGCAATCCCATAAAATAATGCTGAATGGCCATAATTATTGGCAAAACAAATAATATTGAAAGTACAGGGCGCATAGAATTAATAAGCAACCTATCACCGCTTACATACATTGAAAGCATTGGACTGCTTAGCGGCGTGTAGACAATCATGCCAAGAATTAGACTAAATCCAATACCGACCAGTAAAGCAAACTTGCGCAAGCGTTCCTTCTCTATTAAAAAAGTATTATCCGTGGTGTTTTGTAGATGACGAATGACAACTTGCTGCAACATACGTACACCATTGCTCACACTTATCACTAACCCCCATGCTGCAGCCCATGCTGCAAGTTGTAACTCTCCGATGAATGAAATCAAAATAGGCAGCATGAGTCGAGCCCCCCATAATGAAATCATTGATTGGGCTAATGGCCAGTAATAGCGCCCCATAGATATCATATTCGTGGGTAATGTGTGCTGTGTTTCCTTCTCATTGACATGGATTTGACCAAGCCGGTAGCGGACATAAACAAGTTCAGCGAGTACTCCACTTAACAATGCACCTGCAGTAATGAGTGCCCCGGAATTAGTAGCTATTGATAGAGAAAAGGCAATAGTAATTAACACTAAGCATCTTAAAAAAGCGCCTTTGGCAATATATCTCGAATGTCCTGCATATATAATTTGACCTTGCCAATAGCGTCTTATTGCAATCATTAATGGCCAAGGGCAGAGTAATAGCACCATCAATGATGCTTGTTGCCAAACTTCAGGTCGCTCAGATATTAGCTCACTGCTTTCAGGCCATATCGCAACTATAAACATACTAAGTGTTAGTATTGTCCCTAGAACTATCACGAAACGAAGTAGCACCTTACTGCTTTTTTTTGATCCTGACATCATTGTAGACACAGATAAAACAGAGATAATGGGACTTTCAAAAAACACTGCAATAGCTTTTCCTAACGCAAAAGCAGCAAGGTTTAAGGTGCTATTTTGTAACGAGGCCAAGACAAAAATAATAATAGGATCGCCAAGAGCCATCACCATATCACTTAGGGACATAGGTATTAACTCTCTGAAATAATTTCGATTACGAGATTGCATCAATTACCCCCTCGCCATCGATATACGACTCAAATACTGGATCTAACTGTTTAATATGAGTATCCAGTTGTCGATTGTTATATATGGATATTTTTGAGTGAGCTAACCAGTCGGGGTTATAGATGGTATCCAAATAGCGATCAGCTCTGTCTGGATTGATAAGTACGATTTTCTTTCGTTTAACGCCTTGCTGCATGGCATAGGCAAGCCCTGCACTGATTATAGCCCCAGTCGAAGCTCCTAATAATAACCCTTCTTTTTTACCCAATTGATGACACATCGAAAAGGCGATTTCATCAGTAACATTGTAAGCATAGTCAATATCGCTCGACTTAAATGCTGGAGGAACAAAAGATAAGCCAAGCCCTGTCATTTTGTAAGGGTGACGTGGCCTACCAAAGATCCCAGAACCTGCGACATCTACTGCAATGATTTTGGTCCTTGGACTATGCCTTCGAAAATACCGGGCGACACCTGATAATTGTCCTGCAGTACTAATGCCAATGACTATTGCGTCAGGTTGGTTTGGGAAAGCATTAGCAATCTCAAATGCAGTGTAATAGTAGTGTGCAAGAGGATTATCTGGATTAAGATGCTGACATGGGTAAAATGAGTTTGGGGTCTTGTCAGCTAACTTTTTCGCATGAGCCATACGCGCTTTTTGCATCGAGCCTGCACTATCTGCCAAGCTTAATGGCACCTCTTCAAGTTTTGCACCATAGGCATTAAGCATTTTGATAACTGGAGGAGGCGTTTTAGCATCAATTACTATAATGACTTGATAACCTTTAGAAGCACCGATACTCGCAAGTGACATTCCGAAGTTTCCTGAGCTGGATTCAATGATCGTGCTTCCTTGTTTTAAAAGACCTTTTTTCTCAGCTTGATCGATAAGGAAAGCGGCATTTTTATCTTTAATACTCCCTGTTGGATTGCACGAATCCATTTTTATGTAGAAGTCGTTACTTTCACATAATGTATGAACTCTATTTAATTTTATAAAAGGAACGTTACCAACCGCTTCTGATATAGAATTAGCGACAAACTGATGAGTATATTTTATTGGGGGAGTAGTATTTGTCATATTCATAGTGAAACGCCTTCTGATATCGAATTGCGGGAATAAACAGAAGTAATGTGATCTAGAACTTTTTCATCAGGCTTGTACCTAAAGCATGTTGACTTAATCGGCATTTTTTTTCCCAATAACCCTTGATCAATAACATCAGATATATCTGAATGTATAACTTTGATTAAAAGAGGGAACTTAAACTCGCTAGACACTTCTGGAGATGTTTTTATTGATGAGATTTCACTGACTTTTTGTAATCTTTCATATATTAAAGTAAAATTATTAATACCTTTATTGTTTTTTTCTTTATATTTATATCCCCATTTTTTTTCATTGAAACAAATATGAAAATCAGCATCACTTAACCTGCAAGGAATTAGCCAACTTTTAACTATACTACCAATTACATTATCAATGTTAGATTGCTTTCTTAAATGACAGTATATTTCGTTAAACTCAAAGGAAGCTTGAGATGCTGAAATTAAAAATATAGGAATACTTGCATGAGCATGATTCCTCCTAATTACTTCATAGCGATGATGGCCATCTGCAATTAAGAAACTAGGAATTTTTTTTAAAGATTTTGTTATCAAATTACTTTGATAGCATTTTTCTAGTTTAGATATTGTGTGTATCATTCCATCATTAGTAGGAATTACAATTATATTGTCTGCTTGATCAAACCACTGATTAAGCATATCGAGTGGAAAGTTATTACTGTTAGTAATCCAAAAACTAGGTGGGTAATTATTTAACGATAAGCTCTCTAAAGCTCGCACCCTTATGGGATTAGTTTGTTCATGAGGAATAATGGGGGGGGAAAACTCAGAGTTATAGTCGTAATGATATAATATTCCTGTAATTTGATGATGCTTATTATTCCATTTTCCGTCAATTCTATATATGAAGTATGAGTTTAAATCTAACATTAACATTTCCTTTAATTGTTATTATCCCTACGAAAATTCGTATATTTTTAAATAAAATTTCTGATAGAGTTAAAAGGAAATTGGCGGTCGGAAAAAGGAATAAAGTGGCGATATGTAAATATTTAAATCATTTAGTACACATAGTACCGACTTAAAACTAGACTCAAGTAAAAAAGAACTTGTAATTAAGTGTTGATTAGAATGGCAATGATGAAGACCACACTGTTCATCATCATGAGCATTTCCTTTATTGCTGATTTCAACATCAGTACTAAAAGTTTCAAGATGTATATGGTGTTCTATATTTAAATTATCAATAGTCATTTTGATAGATAAAGATGAAAGAGACATCATAGTCACAAATATAATAATAAATATTCTTCTTGATGTTAAACTCATCTTTTGCCCGTTTTTTAAATAAATTTAATCTATCTTTTCATAAAGGTAACTACTACTGAGCACTTCTATCTTAATAAAATCAAAATGGATAATACTATTATAGTACATTTAATACAAAATAAGTTCCTATTTTAAAAGCATTATTTTTAACAAGACGACTTTATGTTATCTTTGTCAAGAAAACAAACACTAAATATTGACCTCATTGTTATTTAAAATCCATTTTATAAATAGGTGAATTGTTTTTATATGCAACAAAAAGATTTACACACCTATATTTTAGCTGCTGTATTTTCATCTAATAACTCTCGATTGTCACCTGAGTTTAAAATGCAATGGATTGCTGTTAGCCTAATGATATTAGGCTTGTTGCAAAAACTTCACGACAGCCCAGACTTTAACTATGATTCATCACTGCATAAACCTGTATGGTCAAACCTGAATTCAAAGAAATTCTTGTCTTTCTTAGCGTTCGTGACCGTCAATTTATTATAACTTCAAACTTAAGCCACTTGCTGAACCCATCGGACAAAGTACCTAAGCGACTCACGTTCTTCAGCCTATATTTCAATGGCCTTTAACCCTAAGTAACCTCAAAGTATAATGAGGAATGGCAACAAAATGGCGGCAGAACTCACTAAAACCAGTTGTCAGGCTTAAATATACATTTTTCAAACTTAATAAACCCATAAATATTGATAAATTAATGGGTTAGAGTACAGGTTAAAAACATATGAAAGTTATCAGTTTTAATATCAATGGGCTTCGAGCACGACTTCATCAACTTCAAGCTCTGATTGATAAACACCAGCCTGACGTCATTGGCCTTCAGGAAATCAAGGTTCATAATGAAGCTTTTCCGATCGAAGCGGTCGAGGCAATGGGCTATAAGGTCTACTTTCATGGTCAAAAAGCACACTATGGCGTAGCGATGTTGTGCAAACAAGAGCCGTTGAAAATTCAAAAAGGCTTTCCTAGCGATAATGATGAGCATCAAAAGCGCATGATTATGGCAACATTTGAGGGTAAAGACGGCAAACCTGTCACCGTTTTAAATGGCTACTTCCCACAAGGTGACAATATCAGCCACGAAACGAAATTCCCATACAAACGTCAATTTTACAAAGACTTGATGACGTACCTAAACGAAAATCATGTCAACGATGAGCAGATTATTGTAATGGGAGATATCAACATAAGCCCTATCGATGCTGATATCGGTATTGGCGAGCCGAACCAAAAGCGTTGGTTAAAAACAGGTAAATGTTCTTTTCAGCCAGAAGAGCGTGAGTGGCTAAAAACCTTACTTGATTGGGGCTTCATTGATACGTTCCGTCAATTACACCCTGATGTATCTGACCGTTTTTCTTGGTTTGACTACCGATCGCGTGGGTTTGATGATAACCGCGGCCTAAGAATCGATGTGATCTTAGCAACCCCTTCTTTAGTCAAAACGTGTACAGAATCAGACATTGATTACGAACTGAGAGGCATTGAAAAGCCATCAGATCATGCACCAATTTGGGCATCGTTTGACTGAAGCTGGTCTCAGGCATAAAAAAGAGCGCTAGTGAGTAGCGCTCTTCGAACAGTCAGTGCAAGGTTAAACGGCAAGCTATTGCCACTTAAGCATGATAGTAGGGTTTACTTTGCTCTTTCTAAAAACAATGCTTGTGTTTGGGCTAGGCGATTATCTGCATCACGTGCTTGCCTTAAGTTCATCACCACCCCCACAGCATCCTTGCCTATTGGACTATTTTCACTCTTAGAGAAGTTTCTTGCAAAGTCAGCAGCTTGAACTGCATTTTGTGTCTCTGTAAACAAATAACCCTGTGAAATAGCCGCTTGATTACTTATAACAAGCTTATTGGCAACGTCTGTAGAGAAAAAGGATAGATTCAGCTTTGGTACCGTTATTTTACCATCAATTAGTGAGTAAAGTGTGTGATTGACCTTGTAAGCTAAACTATCTACTTCAGCTCCTTGCTTATAATTGATGCGCTGCAAGCCACTCTCATTGCCTAACGCAATGCTTTTATTTAAGTTGATAACTCGATTTGACACATCAGGCTCGTTATTGGTTATATTATTGACCGCAAATAACTGAGCCTCATCAATAGAGACGTTCCAATCATCCGACACTTTATCGCTATATATGGCCTTCCAACCAGGAGTGTTAATGGCTCCTTCAACGCTGTAAGTCCAAACTTCACCGTTGCGATTATCTGGATGATAAAAAGCTTTCTCTGCTTGGATACTTGCTAACGGATACTTAAAACCACGATAAATAACACTCATATCAATAGCGCTAAATTTGATCCCATTAGAGTTAATCTCCGGCTGAGAAGTAACATCGGTAAATACCATACGATTCTCTGGCCAACCTTCAAAACCATATTGGTAAAGTGCTGAACGTTCATCCGTTCGGTATTGAGCAATCATGACTTTTTCCGAACTGAACGCAGCTAAGACATCACTGTTATTAAATCGAGAAGTATTTTTCTCTAGAGTTTCAAGCTGAGACTCGAAGTAAAAAGTTGAATACGGATTACCTTGAGCATTTTCTGCAACCAAAAAGTCTAGGTTCCTTTTATCTACGGGAGTGTCATTGTTACCAGTCAGACAAGTGGTTCCACTAACCTTACTTTCTACGGAGAGATAAGTATTACGCAGAGATGCATTTTGCTCCAGTAGCTCTTTTGAGAACGTCACAGCATTGACAATGTCGTTGTTTCTTTCCTGCAACGTAACACTACCACCATCAGGTATCGACTGAAGTATTATGCTTAATTTATCTTTACTGGCGCTCATAATATCACCGACAAGATTGCCTGATGCATCAGAATAGTAAGCAGTCAGCTCAGCATCTAAAACACCACCGATAGTATGGTAATTAAGGACTTTTTGCACATCATTTGCATCATTATATCGTTCAAAGATGGTACACAAGCCGTTATCGTTTAAGTTCTGAATTTGTGGAACAACAAAAGTAAAGTTGAAAACGGTTTTAGGAGTACTACCGCCGCCACCGCCACCGCCGCCACAACCAACCATTAGTCCTGATATTACTGCCACAAGCGGCATTATTTTGAGTTGTTTCATGTTTTTTTCCTAAACTGAGCGGCAATGAATAGCCAAAAAAGACCTTATTGCTGAAGTAAAAGCAATAACCAAGCCAACTTTTAAAACCTAATAATCTTAATATTAACATATCGTTAGCTATCTAAGATGGATTAACTGATATAGAAATGACTTTGTTACCAATTCTGTGAGCAAGGAAAGCAACTCGTGTAATCACAGGTTCTCATCTTTTTAGACAAGATGTGATCCTTCTCAGTGTTCGAATCTTAGGTTAACAACTATTCTTCATGTTGCATAAAATGACCAGCCAACAATTTATCGGTTTTTTTGATGTTTTATTGATTTAGTTTAAGGTTTGCAGATTTTTTTTAGTTTAGCCTTGAATGGTGATTAAAAGCTAATCACTTGATGAAAGTGGCAACATGCATAGCCTTACTGGTTTTAATACCACTCATAAGGCGATTCATATTGTTATTTATCAAGAGTGTACTGTTCTCTCCATCTGATTGGGGTTCGCTGGTTCACAAGCGAAGCAGTACGGATTTTTTGCTACTAAAAAGGTAGGTATGTCATGGCAGAGCAATTTGCTAAAGCTTGGGAAGGTTTTGTTGCAGGTGAGTGGCAAAACGAAGTCAACGTTCGTGATTTCATTCAGAAAAACTACACTCCGTATGAAGGTGACGAATCTTTTCTAGTTTCTGAGGGTACTGAAGCGACTAATAAGCTTTGGGCAAAAGTAATGGAAGGAATCAAGCAAGAGAATGCCACTCATGCCCCTGTTGACTTCGATACTGACCTTATCTCTACCATCACAGCACACGATGCTGGTTACATTGATCAAAGCCTAGAAACCATTGTTGGTCTTCAAACAGATGCGCCGCTAAAACGTGCCATCATTCCAAATGGTGGTATTCGTATGGTTGAAGGCTCATGCAAAGCCTACGATCGCGAGCTAGACCCACAGATCTCAAAAATCTACTCTGAGTATCGTAAAACTCATAATGCTGGTGTATTCGACATTTACACACCAGACATTCTTGCTTGTCGTAAGTCTGGTGTACTGACCGGTCTTCCAGATGCGTATGGTCGTGGCCGTATTATCGGTGACTATCGCCGCGTTGCTCTGTACGGTATCGATTTCTTAATGAAAGATAAGCTGGCTCAGTTTAACTCTCTACAAGAACGCTTCGAAAACGGTGTTGACCTGCAAATGACAATGCAACTTCGTGAAGAAATTGCTGAACAACATCGTGCTCTTGGCCAAATGAAAGTGATGGCGAAGAAATACGGCTGTGATATTTCTCGTCCTGCAGAAACGGCACAAGAAGCCATCCAATGGACATACTTCGGTTACCTTGCTGCAGTTAAATCTCAAAACGGCGCAGCAATGTCGCTAGGTCGTACTTCGACTTTCCTCGATATCTATATCGAACGAGATATCGCCGAAGGTAAGATCACAGAAGTTGATGCACAGGAAATGATCGACCACTTCGTCATGAAGCTCCGTATGGTTCGTTTTCTACGTACTCCTGAATATGATGATCTATTCTCTGGCGACCCAATCTGGGCAACAGAGTCTATGGGTGGTATGGGCTTGGATGGTCGTACGCTCGTTACGCGTTCAAACTTCCGCTTCCTAAACTCTCTATACACAATGGGGCCTTCTCCAGAGCCAAACATCACAGTTCTTTGGTCTGAGCAATTACCTGAAGGTTTCAAGAAATTCTGTGCCAAGGTGTCTATCGATACTTCTTCCATCCAGTACGAGAATGACGACTTGATGCGTCCTGACTTCGTCTCTGATGACTACGCAATTGCATGTTGTGTATCGCCAATGATCATCGGTAAACATATGCAGTTCTTCGGTGCCCGTGCTAACTTGGCGAAAACGCTGCTTTACGTAATCAACGGCGGCGTGGATGAGAAATTAAAGATCCAAGTGGGCCCACAAATGCCTAAGATCGCTGACGAGGTTTTAGACTTCAACGACGTATGGGGCAAACTTGACCACTTTATGGATTGGCTGGCTAAGCAATACGTTACAGCACTAAACAGCATACATTTCATGCACGACAAGTACAGCTACGAAGCTGCACTCATGGCTCTGCATGACCGTGACGTTCGTCGCACTATGGCTTGTGGTATTGCAGGCCTATCCGTAGCGGCTGACTCTCTATCTGCAATCAAATACGCGAAAGTTAAACCAATCCGTGACGAAGATGGCGTAGCAATCGATTTTGAAATCGAAGGCGACTACCCTAAATTCGGTAACAACGATGCTCGCGTTGATGACATCGCTTGTGAACTGGTTGAAGTCTTCATGAACAAGATTCGTCAGCTTAAAACATACCGTGACGCAGTTCCTACTCAGTCTATCCTAACGATCACTTCAAACGTGGTATACGGTAAGAAGACGGGGAACACGCCTGACGGTCGTCGCGCTGGTGCTCCTTTCGCACCAGGAGCGAACCCAATGCACGGCCGTGACGAAAAAGGGGCTGTAGCGTCTCTAACGTCTGTAGGTAAACTGCCGTTTGCTCACGCTAAAGATGGTATCTCTTACACGTTCTCTATCGTACCTAACGCACTGGGTAAAGATGAAGGTTCACAACGCGCTAACCTTGCTGGTCTGATGGATGGTTATTTCCATCACGAATCTGGCATTGAAGGTGGTCAACATCTAAATGTCAACGTTCTTAACCGTGAAACTCTAGAAGACGCTGTTAAGCACCCAGAGAAATATCCTCAACTCACAATTCGTGTATCTGGTTACGCTGTTCGTTTTAACTCTCTAACAGCAGAACAACAAGCCGATGTCATCGCCAGAACATTCACGAATTCTCTGTAACAATAACAAACCATACCCATAAGTAATTAATGTAATGCCGATGCGTGATCGTATCGGCTTTTTTTATTATAAGGAACTTGAACTCTGTATTTGGTTGAAGCTTTTGAACCAAGAATTAAGTATGATGCATAAAAATATGACAGAAGAACAATATGAAATCGCATAAGATTCTCTTCTTGGCTTTGCTATCACCAGAAATACTGGCATCAACGCCATCCACTTTCTCTTTTACTCTGGATAACGATGGTATCTTCGGGGTGGATCAAGACTATACAAATGGATTATTTCTTTCCTACGCTACTGGAAAATTAAAGCCAAAAACTGAGTTACAGCTTTTATCGCTCAGTGATCAAAACGGAAAAAATGTAGATAAAGTGGAATGGATTTTAGGCCATAAAATGTTTACTCCAAGTGAGATCGAAGCTGACCACCCAATATGCAATGATCGTCCTTATGCTGGCTACTTGCATACTGCAGTAAATTACCTTTCACTAACTGATAACAAAGCGGTTCGATATAACGTCACGATTGGAACAACCGGTGATGGATCATTATCCTCTAAAGCACAAGATATTGTTCATGGCATCACTGGCTCCACTCCCCCTCAAGGCTGGGATTATCAAATTGATGATTACTTAGCTTTTAGCCTTGGCTATCGCGCTTTTAATACCCTGATACGTAGTCAAGGAGAAAGGACTCAATGGGAGATCACCAACGTCAACGATATTAATGTAGGCAACTTTCGCAGTGATATTTCACAAGGCGTCATGCTCCGCTGGGGAACAAATTTGAATACGAGTATTGCTGCGGCCAATATTAGTGCCGAAGGCCCCTTTCATGCCAGCATGCTAACCGATAATACACCTAGTTGGTTTATCTTCACTGGTTTTGAAGGTCGTTACCGATTCAATGATATCACAATTGAAGGTGAGCGCTCTGCCATTCCAGAAACACAAAATAGATTTGATGTAACTTTACAACATTGGCAGGCTAGTGCTATTGCTGGTGCAGCTTGGTATAACAAACATCTAGGTGCTAGCTTTACCTTTACTGTCAAGACACCCGACTATACAGAAGCTCCAACTGACGTTTATGGCACAGGTTCTCTATCTCTGTTTGCTTTTTTTTAAAGGGCTACTCTCTCATAAATTTGATACCCAAGTAACCTCACGGTTCTTAGGACGTTTTAATACTGGATTTTAGATCTTGTTCTCCTTTTCTGTATCACTCATAGTCGTTTTTTATCTTGATAATTAGTCGTTCGAAAGCTGTTTTAACCCTACAGTTTGTAATAGAATAAAAACCAAAGTCCACTATGTATGAGAGTTAAGATGTCAACAGTTGGTCGAATTCACTCGTTTGAATCCTGTGGAACCGTCGATGGACCAGGTATCCGCTTTATTGTCTTCTTGCAAGGTTGCTTGATGCGCTGTAAATATTGCCATAATAGAGATACTTGGGATACTCATGATGGCAGAGAAATCACAGTAGAAGAGATCATTTCTGAAGCAAAGTCTTATCGACATTTTATGAATGCTTCCGGCGGTGGTGTAACTTGTTCTGGTGGCGAAGCAATGCTTCAGCCTGAGTTTGTTCGAGATTTCTTTCGTGCTGCTCATACAGAAGGGATCCATACTTGCCTTGATACTAACGGCTACATCCGTAAACATACCGAAGTGATTGATGAAGTAATAGAAGCAACCGATCTTGTTATGCTTGATTTAAAACACATGAAAGATGAGATCCACCAAGAATTCATTGGTGTTTCGAATAGAAGAGTTTTGGATTTTGCGCGTTATTTACATGAAGTAAAACAGAAAACTTGGATCCGCTATGTTGTGGTACCCGGTTATACTGATGACCCAGAAGCAGCGCATATGCTTGGTAAGTTTATTCAACCAATGAATAACATTGAAAAAGTTGAACTTTTACCTTATCACAAACTAGGGGCACATAAGTGGGAAGCACTCGGCCTTGAGTATCCACTTGAAGGCGTCAATCCACCTTCAAAAGAAATGATGGACACAATTCAGTCAATATTGTCCCAATATCATCCAAACGTAAAGTACTGAGCTAGCCGACGTATAAAATCACCTTCCTCATAGTGGTATGCTCAAGTAAAACAGCTTGAGCATACATCTTTATTATCGAAAAATATGTGCTGAGATCATGTTTGCTTTAAGTCCATCGAGTTAATCTAGGTACATAAAATCCGTATTTGCTTTTATGAGGTCTTCCATGGAAATGTCCAATGCCCAGCGCTTGATTCTGTCAAACCAATATAAGTTATTATCTCAGCTTGACCCTAATAATTCTACAAAATACAGTCGTTTTCAGGTCATTATTGAACGTGGGTATGAACTTCAAATGCATGAGCTAAGCAAAAGCTTTGGCAGTATTGCTGAAGCGGAATGCCGTGAAATTATAGAGGTCATGGAAATGTATCATGCCATGCAAGAGTCTTTCAAAATCCTGCATAGCGATGAATGCTATAATGTCGACAAGCGGCGGCTTGAGTTTCTTGGATTTGATCTTTCAACGGAAGCGCAGCTCGTACACTATGTTCGATTCCTGATTGATTATGAGGGACTCTACTCACAATTTGATAAAGCTGATCATCATTTCAACAGTCAAATACCAATGCTGGAAAAATATCGACGAATGGTGAAAACTTGGCGCAACTGCCCTCGTCAATACCACCTATGTTCTAACGAGCTTACTCAGATCTTGAGCGCCTAGAAAGTGTTTTATTAAAAGAGAGCTTTATTTGAAATGTAAAGCTCTCCTCCTCTTCGATTAAGTAAGGTTTTCCTATTTCATTAACTCTCTCACTTCACATACCAGTGCACTACAATTGTTAATTAAAATTGAGTATTGATGAGCAGTAAGAATAAGAACTAAATTGCTTAATCACCGACACATCCTATGCCCTCTATGTCTCAGAGTCGATACCCTCCAAGATCTACATGCCTTTAATTAGTGATTTAGATGTTAATTTCAACAATAAATTCATAATTGTTAAGCAAAATTGCAAATCCCCGACTAGGCTTAAAAAAGAAGAAAGGAGTGATTGATAAAAGCTTGCCCATCACTCTAAGCTGCAGTGAAATACCTACCATAGCATGTCGTTGCTTTGGTGACTAACGCAAAAATTCACGCACTGGGATTGATAATAGGATGCACATTTTCACTTTGCAGATGAATACTTTAAACATGGATAAGCTGAAATCAACGTTCGTCAATAGACTGACAATTAAAGGGGAAACGACATGAGTATTTTCGACCACTATCAATCTAGATATGAAGATTCCAAAGATGAAGAGATGTCGTTACAGGATTTTCTAGCCCTGTGTAAGGACGACAAAAGCGCTTATGCCAATGCAGCTGAGAGGTTGTTAATGGCAATCGGTGAACCTGAAGTAATTGACACTGCTCAGGATCCTACACTGAGCCGTATTTTCTCTAATCGTGTCATATCACGCTATGACACGTTTAAAGATTTCTATGGTATGGAAGATGCCATAGAGCAAATTGTCTCATACTTGAAACATGCAGCTCAAGGCTTAGAAGAACGTAAGCAAATTCTTTACCTCTTAGGCCCTGTCGGAGGCGGAAAATCATCATTAGCCGAGAAATTGAAGGCGCTAATGGAAAAAATGCCAATTTACGTTTTGAGCGCAAACGGCGAACGAAGCCCAGTCAACGACCACCCATTCTGTCTGTTCAATGCAAATGAAGATGGTGAAATTCTCAAAGCAGAATATGGGATTGAGCCGCGTTACCTTCGCTCAATTATGTCACCGTGGGCAGCGAAACGTCTGCATGAATTTGGAGGTGACATTACCCAATTTAAAGTGCTCAAAGTACGCCCTTCCATCTTGGATCAAACGGGTATTGCCAAAACTGAACCAGGGGATGAAAACAATCAAGATATCTCATCACTCGTTGGTAAAGTCGATATTCGTCAGCTTGAACACTTTTCACAAGACGATCCTGACGCTTACAGCTATTCTGGTGCTCTTTGTAAAGCAAACCAGGGTTTGATGGAATTCGTAGAAATGTTCAAGGCACCAATCAAAGTTTTGCACCCTCTACTTACCGCTACACAAGAAGGTAATTTCAACGGTACAGAAGGATTATCGGCAATACCGTTTGACGGAATGATTTTAGCACACTCTAATGAATCAGAATGGCAAACATTCCGCAACAATAAAAATAATGAGGCTTTTTTAGACCGAGTCTACATTGTGAAAGTTCCTTATTGCTTGCGTGTTTCCGAAGAAGTCAAAATCTACAAAAAACTCCTTGAGAACAGTGAACTATCAACGGCTCCATGCTCTCCAAGTACTTTAGAAACTCTGGCTCAATTCAGCATACTATCTCGGCTTAAAGAACCTGATAATTCATCCATTTTCTCTAAGATGCGTGTATATGATGGTGAAACACTAAAAGACACCGATCCAAAAGCTAAAAGCTACCAAGAGTATCGTGATTTTGCCGGCGTAGACGAAGGCATGAATGGCCTTTCCACTCGTTTTGCTTTTAAGATACTTTCAAGAGTATTTAACTTCGACCAATCTGAAGTCGCGGCTAATCCAGTACACCTATTCTATGTCATAGAACAACAAGTTGAACGCGAGCAATTCCCAAGCGAAGTGGCAGAGAAATACCTTGAGTTTCTAAAAGGTTACCTAGTGCCTCGCTATGTTGAGTTTATTGGTAAGGAAGTACAAACCGCTTACCTTGAGTCTTATTCTGAATATGGCCAAAACATTTTTGACCGCTACGTAACCTACGCTGATTTCTGGATTCAAGATCAAGAATATCGTGATCCAGAGACTGGGCAGCTTTTTGACAGAGCATCACTGAATGCAGAGCTGGAAAAAATTGAAAAGACAGCAGGTATCTCTAATCCTAAAGATTTCCGAAATGAAATCGTTAATTTTGTCCTTCGTGCAAAAGCCAACAACAATGGACAAAATCCGGTTTGGACAAGCTATGAAAAGCTTCGCACAGTAATTGAGAAGAAAATGTTCTCTAATACTGAAGAACTGCTGCCGGTTATTTCATTCAACGCGAAAACATCTTCTGAAGATCAAAAGAAACACGACGACTTTGTTGCTCGTATGATGGAAAAAGGCTACACCGAGAAACAAGTTCGCCTACTTTCTGAATGGTATCTACGAGTACGTAAGTCATCCTAACCCATGTGAGTTAGGTCGCTTGTGAAACATGAAGAGGGGAATTTCATGGCGCAATTTATAGACCGAAGGCTCAATGGCAAAAATAAGAGCGCTGTTAACCGACAGCGCTTCTTAAAGCGCCATAAGGAGCAAATAAAAGAGTCGGTTGCTGACGCAGTGAATCGCCGCTCGATAACTAATACCGAGACTGGCGAAGACGTTGCTATTCCGCACAAAGACATAAATGAACCTATGTTCCACCAAGGTAATGGTGGTGAAAGAGAACGTGTCCACCCTGGCAATGATCAATTCATTCAAGGGGACAAAATGGAGCGCCCTAAAGGAGGAGGTCAAGGAAGCGGTTCAGGCGAAGGTAACGCCAGTCCGGATGGTGAAGGGCAAGATGAATTCGTTTTCCAAATTTCTAAAGATGAATACCTTGATATCCTTTTTGAAGATCTCGAACTGCCAAATCTTGAGAAGAATCAAATAACCAAAATTACCGAATGGAAAACACATCGTGCTGGTTATCAAACTGCAGGTATACCATCCAACATCGCGATCGTTCGCTCTTTACAACAATCTCTCGCGCGTAGAACAGCAATGACCGCTGGCAAAAAGCGTATGATCAATGAACTTGAAGAGCAGCTGACCGATATTCAGAATATTGAACCAGCTCAAGCTCTTGAAGAAAATCGTTTAAAATCTGAGATAATTGAACTACGTAAAAAAATTGAAAGTGTACCGTTTATCGACACGTTCGATCTTAGGTTTAAAAACTACGAGAGACGCCCTATTCCATCCAGCCAAGCTGTCATGTTTTGCTTGATGGATGTTTCAGGCTCTATGGATCAAGCTACTAAAGACATTGCTAAACGCTTTTATGTACTCCTATATCTTTTCTTAAATCGTACCTATGAAAATGTAGAAGTTGTTTTCATTCGTCACCACACTCAAGCCAAAGAAGTCGATGAGCATGAGTTTTTCTATTCACAAGAAACAGGGGGGACGATTGTTTCTAGTGCTCTTAAGCTTATGGATGAAATAATCAAAGAACGTTACCCACTCAACCAGTGGAATATTTATGCCGCCCAAGCTTCTGATGGTGATAACTGGGCAGATGATTCACCTCGTTGTAGAGATCTCTTGGTAAAAAAACTTTTACCTAATTGTCAGTATTATTCATACATCGAAATCACTCGACGTTCACATCAAACACTATGGCATGAGTATGAGAAACTATCAGAAGCTTTTCCGAATTTTGCCATGAAAAATATTCGTTCTGTGGAGGATATTTTCCCAGTTTTCCGTGAATTATTCCAAAAAGAAACGGTGTAAGGAGGCGACTTATGAAAACAACAACAAAAAAAGCTTCGGATACAGCTTCAGACAGCAGTAACTCGGGACGACTTCCTGATGGACCGGATTGGACATTTGAACTGCTAGAGCGTTATCACAAAGAAATTAAACGTGTTGCAAAACTCTATCGTCTCGACACCTATCCTAACCAAATCGAGGTCATCACCTCAGAACAAATGATGGATGCTTATTCAAGCATTGGTATGCCAATTAATTATAACCATTGGTCATTTGGTAAAAAGTTTATTCAAACAGAGCAAAATTATAAACACGGTCAAATGGGCTTAGCTTACGAGATAGTGATTAACTCTAACCCCTGCATTGCTTATTTAATGGAAGAGAATACTGTCACAATGCAAGCTTTGGTTATTGCTCACGCTTGCTACGGTCATAACTCTTTCTTCAAGGGTAACTATCTTTTCCAAACTTGGACTGATGCAGGATCCATAATTGATTACTTACTTTTTGCTAAGAATTATATCGCTAAATGTGAAGAGCGCTATGGCGTTCAAGAAGTAGAACAACTGCTAGACTCCTGCCATGCCTTGATGAATTTCGGTGTAGATCGATATAAACGTCCAGAGAAAATTTCGATCAATGAAGAAAAAGCACGCCAAGAAGAACGTGAAAGTTATTTACAGTCTCAAGTGAATGAACTCTGGCGCACAGTTCCTCAAGCCAAAAGTAAAGAAGAAGACATTAAGGTTCGCTTCCCAACTGAACCCCAAGAAAACTTATTGTACTTCTTTGAAAAACATGCTCCATTATTAGAACCTTGGCAACGCGAAATTGTTCGTATTGTTCGCAAAGTCAGTCAGTACTTTTACCCTCAAAAGCAAACTCAGGTAATGAATGAGGGCTGGGCAACTTTTTGGCATTATACGATTCTCAATCACTTATATGATGAAGGATTAGTGTCCGAGAAGTTTATTTTAGAATTTTTACATAGCCATACCAGTGTGGTTGCCCAACCTGCCTATAACAGCCCTTATTTTAATGGGATCAATCCTTACGCTCTTGGTTTTGCTATGTTTCGTGACATAAAACGAATTTGTGAAGAGCCAACCGATGAAGATAAAGAGTGGTTTCCTGAGTTAGCAGGGTCAAACTGGCTCGATTCCCTGCATTTTGCCATGCATAATTTCAAAGATGAAAGTTTTATTAGTCAATACTTATCTCCTAAACTCATCCGCGATTTCAAACTATTTGCAGTGGAGGACAATGACCGTAAAAATTATATTGAGGTATCTGCCATTCATGATGAAATGGGTTACAAACAGATCCGTGAAAAATTGGCGGCTCAGTATAACTTGTCGAACTTAGAGCCCAATATTCAAGTTTATAATGTTGATGTACGTGGTGATCGTTCATTGACTCTACAATATGTACCTCATAACAGAATACCCTTACACAACAGCCACGAAGAAGTCTTAAAACATGTATACCGCTTATGGGGCTTTGACGTCATATTAGAAGAAGTGAAAGAAACAGGTCATCGAGAGATTTTATCCACATGCCCAAAACGTAACAATTACGATTCAAATATCTAACTGTTACTCAAAAACCTTAGGTTTAAAGGCTATTTTACGATCAGATTTCATAGATACTCTCATATACACAATCTAAAAAGGCTTTCAGACTAAAAATCGAAAGCCTTTATTTTTAGAGAGCTGTTATTTAGCTCAATGCAAGTATCGACTGTTTTTAAAGGTAGCTCAAGTTATCCAAGATTGGCGACAATCGAACGAACCAGTTCTAAGTCTTCAATCGTATCGACCCCAGCTGCTGGTGCTTGTTTGGCAACATCAACATGGATCTTTTCACCGTACCAAAGAACGCGCAACTGCTCTAAACATTCTACTTGCTCAATCGCACTTGGTTGCCAATTCACGTATGTATTGATAAAACCAGCACGATACGCATAAATACCAATGTGGCGCAGCAATGGTCTTACTACCTGCTTGTCTGGAGAGGAAAAGTTGTCACGATCCCAAGGGATAGAAGCACGACTAAAATACATCGCATACCCTTGCTCATTGACTACCACTTTAACCGCATTGGGGTTGAATATTTCATCTTTCGATTCAATTTCAACGGCCAATGTGGCCATCGGTGCCTGGTTATTAGCAAGATTTTCAGCGACCTGATGAATAATCGCTGGTGGGATTAATGGCTCATCCCCTTGAACATTAACAATGATGTGATCCTCCGCGATCGCCATCTTTTTAACCACTTCAGCCAAACGTTCAGTGCCCGATTCATGGTTTGGTGACGTCATACAGACTTTACCACCAAATTGCTCTACTCGCTGTGCTACACGATCGTCATCCGTTGCGATGATGACATCATGAGCGCCCGCTTGAATGGCTTGCTCATAAACCCATTGAATCATAGGCTTACCGCCAATATCAGCGAGAGGTTTACCGGGTAAGCGGTTTGAAGCGTAGCGGGCAGGAATGACAACCGTAAAAGACATTAGCGTCCCTCATCCATGCTCATAGTTCTCGCTTCTGGCTCTAAAAGAACCGGAATACCTTCTTTAATCGGATAAGCAAGGCGATCCAGTTTGCAGATCAATTCTTGGTTATCTTTGTCATATGTCAGCTTACCTTTACAAACTGGACAAGCCACAATTTCAAGCAGACGGTGATCCATAAGTTGCTTTGACCTCTTTGATTCGTTCTAAAATTTTCTCAGCATCCGCTGAATTAAACTGCGCCGATACTGGTAAATACCACCAATTGTCTTGGGCATATTGATCGCATTTTACGGCATCTTTTTCTGTCATAATGACATTCGCCCCTTGTTGGGCCAATGCATGAAGTTCTTTTGGGTCAAATTCTTGATGATCCGCGAATCCTTTAACCACTTTCACATCAGCGCCCATTTGGCTTAATGTCTTAAAGAATCTTGGCGGATGACCAATTCCAGCAAAAGCAACCAATTCTTTTAAAGATGCCACATCCACCTGCTGCTTGGTTTTAAGGTTGATCGCCCTAGATGGCTGCAATACCATCGGCATTTCCCCTTGCAAAGCTTGACTGCCGTTGGTGATGATAAAGTCGACCTCATTCAAGCGTGCAGTGTTCTCACGTAATGGACCAAGAGGGATCAATTTTTCATTACCAAAACGTCGATGCCCATCCACCACAACAAGCTCAATATCACGGGCGAGCGCATAATGTTGCAGTCCATCATCAGTGATGATCACATCTACCCCTAACTTAACCAATGCTCTCACTGCATTTGAGCGATTTGGGTCCACAGCAACAGGGGCTCCCGTTCTGCGATGAATTAATTTAGGTTCGTCTCCACAATGTCTAGCAGGGGTATCTGGGTTCAAAACCAATGGATAACTGGGTGCTTTAGCGCCATAACCACGAGATACAACACCAGGCTTATAGCCAAGCTGCTGAAGCTGTTCTACAAGCCACACCACAACCGGAGTCTTTCCATTGCCACCAGCGGTAATATTACCGACGACCACAACGGGAACAGGAGCTCGATAGACGGCCTTATCGCCTTTCTGGTACTGACGTCGCTTATATCCGCTAATCACGCCGAATAAATAGCTCAGTGGCCAGAGAAGTGGCCAGAGTAACCATACCCATGGAGGGTGTTCAAACCAAATTTTTTCAATCACGATTGAGAGTTACCAAACTGAATTCGGTGCAATTGAGCATAGGCTCCATCTTTAGCAAGGAGCTCTGCATGACTACCTCGCTCAACAATAAGGCCATCATCCACAACGAGTATCTCATCAGCTTTCTCAATCGTTGATAAGCGGTGAGCAATCACTAATACTGTTTTATCTTTTTGCAGTTCATCCAGAGCAAGTTGAATCGCTCTCTCCGATTCAGTATCCAGTGCTGAAGTAGCTTCGTCTAGGATCAAAACGGGTGAATCACGCAGTAACGCACGAGCAATCGCAATTCGCTGCTTCTGACCGCCAGACAGACTGGCTCCGTTTTCCCCTACTACGGAATCAAAACCGTCATCCATCTTAGTGATAAATTCTGTCGCGTGAGCCAGTGTCGCTGCATTTTCAATCTCTTCTCGACTGTATTTATGCTCTGCCGCATAAGCGATATTGTTCGCTATCGTGTCATTAAAGAGGTGTACGTTTTGAGAAACCAACGCAAATTGCTCTCTGAGGTTCTTAAGCTCATAATCACGAATATCATGACCGTCTAACGTAATCGAACCCGAGCTTACATCGTAAAAACGGTTAAATAGGTTAGCAATAGTACTCTTGCCAGATCCTGAACGACCAACCAGTGCAACTGTCTTACCGCTTGGAATATCAAAACTAACCGAATCCAGCGCCTTTTTAGGTGCCTCATCGTAAGCAAAGCTCACATCCTTAACCGACACGTCACCTTTTGCTCGCTCTACTTTGTATTTACCTTGATTTTTCTCTGGTTCTAAATCGACCAAAGCAAACAAGGTTTGACTCGCCGCCATCCCACGCTGGAATTGTGACGTTACACTGGTCAGTGATTTCAGTGGTCTTAACAAACCAAACATGGCTGAAAATACCACGGTAAATGTACCTGGAGTCAGCTGCTCTTTAATCGAGTCAACACTTGCAAGATACAGCACAACAACAATAGCAATCGAAGCGATCATTTGAATGATTGGGTTAGCTGCTGCTTGAGCAGTCACCAATTTCATGTTTTGCTGGCGCATTTGGTTACTGACTTTTTCAAAGCGTTGACCTTCGATCTCTTGTCCACCGTAGCTCAACACAACCTTATGCCCTTTGAGCATTTGTTCAGCGGATGCGGTAACTTGGCCCATCATGGTCTGCATGTTTTTAGATATTTTTCTAAAACGCTTAGAAACCACTCGAATCGCAAATGCAACCATTGGGGCAACCGCTAGAAGCACAAGCGAGAGTTGCCAGCTGTTATAAAACATCAAGCCTAACAGACCAATAATGCTGGCACCTTCACGAACAATGCTCACCAATGCATTACTTGTGGCAGCAGAAACCTGTTCTGAATCGTAGGTAATGCGCGAAAGTAGCGTTCCGGTTTTTTCTTTATCAAAATAGGCAACGGGCATGTGCATGTAGTGATTAAAAACCATGCGACGAATCTGCATCACCACGTTACCAGACACCCAACTTAAACAGTAAGTGGAGACAAAGCCGCTCACCCCGCGAACAAACATCATAACAAACACAATCACGGGTAAAACACGCAGAAAGTCAGATTGGCTATTACCAAAGCCTTCATCTAAAAGAGGCTTGAGTAAGGAAATCATATAGGTATCGGATAACGCATTAACAACTAATGCTATCACCGCAACGATCAAACCAGATTTATAAAGGCGGATAAACTGCCACAGGCGTCTAAAAGTCTGCCAAGTAGTTTCATCAGTATTTATCGACATAGAATTACTTTTTTCTAACACTTAGACCTTTATTCTACTCCCTTACGCAGCATCTGCCTATACCAAGAGGTAAAAGTCCCTGTTCGTTTGGTGTTAAAATACCAATCTTGACCAATTACATGCACAGTTATTTGACCATTTTCCCCCGTATCTAGCCACTGGGCTTCCTCCTGTTGGTAATTATCCACCACCTGCTTTGCTGGCATATTCCATTGATTGCTTTTAGCTAATGAAGCTATGGCTAATTTCGGACTAACAGATTGGATAAATGAGATATTAGAGGAAGTTTTACTGCCATGGTGAGGTACTAACATCACATCACTGGTTAACTTGTCTGCTTGGCGCGCCAACATCCATTCACTGACGCCTTCAATATCGCCTGTTAGTAGCACTCGCAATTGCGATATAGGATCAACAATGCGAATCACACAAGAATGAGGGTTATATGCACGACTTACTAAATTTGGTGGCCAAAGCACTTCAAATCTCAGTCCTTGCCACCACCAACTATTCCCCACAACACAAGCTCGATAAGAAGCCAAATACTGGCTACTAATTTTATTACGTGGCGTAAATTGCTCTTCCATATATTCACGTCCGCCTGAGTGATCAGAGTCCATGTGACTGATGATAAGCGTATCTAGTTTGTTCACACCTCTTTGATGCAAAATAGGGGTTATAACTCGCTCTGCGATACTGCCGCCACTCCAAGCTTTACCCGTGTCATACAAAAGCCATTGGTTATTCTTTTCAATCAACACGGCTAGCCCATGCCCAACATCAAGCACATCTAAGCGCCAAATATGTCTAGGCTTTTCAAGGAAGAATATCAAACTAAGTGTAACCATAAATAATAGAGCAAAAGATCTGGAGTTTACAAAACGCATGAATAACATCAGCCCACCCACCACTCCCACTAGTAAGATCATTTGCTGATTCAAAATGTACCAATATCCATTTGCTAATGACGAAGACCAAGTTAATGGCCAAAGAGACCAATCAAGCAAGAACCAAATTATATTTGCTAGAGATGGAGACAGCAGTGAGATAATCAAAGCCAAAAACATCAAAGGAACAACAATAAAAGCAAACCAAGGAATAAAAAAAAGATTATAGAAAAGAGAGAGAAGACTAGTACCAGCAAAAAAGTATCCACTTATCGGAACGATTAAAACCGTTAATACCAGTTGTATTTTAAATAAGACTAACAACATCGACCATTTTGACCGAGGTTGCTGCTGAGTGACATTAATTGTTAGTAAAACCGCTACAACAGACAAATACGAAAGCCAAAAGCTGATACTCAATACGGAAAATGGGTCGGTGCAAAGTTGAATTACTAACGCCAGCAGAATCACTCGCCAAGCACTCCAGTAAACAAGAAATACTTTTAACGCTATGTAAATCATACACACTGATAAAGCGCGGGTCGTAGGTAAAGAGAAATTCGCTAACCAGGCATACACAAACGCTATAGTTAAGCCCAGGATATGAGGAAGAAATACGTAACGAGGCGTAAAGTATCGAATACAAGAACCAATCGCTATACCAAATGAGTAAGCCATACCAATGTGAAGGCCCGATATCGATATTAAATGTATCAAACCACTTTCTCTTAAAGCTCGCCAATCATTTTCATCAAGCCAAGATCGATCGTTAAAAGCTAAAGCAAGAATCAACGCTCTGTGTTTCAGGCCTTCAACCTGTTCAGTGATTTGTTTAAGAATGGTCTGACGGCTAGAAGATTGACTACGAATTATCCATTTTGCATGTCGATTAACGGCTGCTTTAGCAACAATGCCTCTCGCCATAGCTTGTTTTTCAGTATCAATGCCAGCTTCATTCAACCAGCCGAAAATTGGTTTCATTTTAACTGTGATGGTTATCTGATCACCAACTTCCAATGGCATTGAAGAAAATAAACGAATTTTAGGTTTAAGCAGTGGGAGTAACTTGTCAGAATTGACTCTATCAACGACAATAATGGCTTCATGACCGCGACTTTTTTTGTTAAAAGCTCTAGCAACCATCCCATTTATGGTAATATCATCACCTACTTGGAATAGAGTCTGCCTTTGATATGTCATAACATTACCATGAACAATCACGATCACGCAGCCTAGCGTGATACCTAAGCCCATAAAACTTGTACCGAAGCCAATGAAATTAAGACATAATCTTATAAAAAATGTTGAGGCAAGTATTCCAAGTAGCAACCACTGCCAACTAGGCATTATCGGCCACCATGCCGATGTGATGATACTTATAACAATGAAGACCAAGGTCACACTTTTTCCACAGAGAGCCATGTTGTCCTATGCCTAAAAAGCTCATAAAGCGCTTCATGCCCGATCATGAAACGATTAAACGCCAAAAAGCACTCAAGCTATTCGGTAGCGTTTTATATAACCCCAACTTATGGTGTCTTAATCGCCGTTCAGCCTCCGGTGCTTTTGCGGTTGGACTATTTATGGCATTTGTACCCTTGCCAAGCCAAATGATCATGTCTGCTGGCCTTGCTATTCTCATGGGAGTCAATCTTCCCCTTTCTGTAGCCCTAGTTTGGGTAAGTAATCCGATCACCATGCCGGTCTTGTTTTATTTCGCTTACAAGCTTGGAGCTTTTATCATGCAGCTTCCTCCCCAACCTTTTCATTTTGAACTTTCTTGGGATTACATAATGCAACAAATGCACACAATAGGGCCTCCTTTCCTACTTGGTTGTACTGTCTGTGGCGTTGTTTCTGCCATCGTTGGTTATTTTGGAATCCGAGGTCTTTGGCGCTATTCCGTTGTTAGAAGCTGGAACAAACGCAAAATAAGATAATGCAAAATAAGATAAAGTCTTTTGTATGGATTGATAGAGTTCGCGAAGCAAACTGGGAAACAGCTAACGCTGACACTGAAACCTGATGTGCGCTCAGTATGAGATTCGAGCATATCGCAAAGAAAAACCCAGAGCTCTGTAAGACCTCTGGGTTTTTCTTTCATCGGGTGAAGTTAGCAAAACTAACGGACGTTATTTCGAGCTTAATACCATTGCAGGATTGAGCTTTGCAGCCCGAGAGGCGGGATACCATGTGGCTAATAAGCTCAAAAAGATCGCCGTGGTCGATACCAAGACAACATCTGGCCAATACAATTGTGATGGCAAGAAGTCGACAAAATAGATGTCCCCGGACAAAAATTGATGGCCAATCAGGTGCTCAATAGCCTTCATAAGTGGGGTAAGATTCAAAGCAATGGCAATCCCAAACAGGCTACCAATAACACTTCCTAACACACCTGAAAAAATACCTTGCCAGATAAAGATTTGCTTGATTAAACGATCTTTTGCACCCATGGTGCGCAAAATTGCGATGTCTCCGGCACGATCTTTCACCGCCATCATCAAAGTGGAAACAATATTAAAACATGCCACACCAATCACCAGCACCATGACAAGATACATGATGGTACGTACGAGCTGGATATCTCGGTATAAAAACCCAAATTTCTGCTGCCAGCTTTTCAAATAAACATAGGAATCAATCTGTTGTCCAACTTGACGAACAATAGTAGGAGCATTCAATACATCGTTGGTTTTCAAAGCAACCCCTGTCACTCCCTCACCTAAACGCGTGTAGTATTGAGCATCCTTTAGAGGAACCAATACGAGCGAGTGGTCGATTTGCCCATTTAATGTCAGAAATCCAACCACTTTCACTCGAACACGTCTAGGAGCTTGAACCTTATCCGTTTGACCGACTTGTGGAATCAATAAGGTCACATAATCTCCAACATTGACCTGCAATTGTTGAGCAACCCCTCGGCCTAAAATAATCTGTTGTTGGTCAGGGTGAAAGTTTTGCCATGTGCTTGAATCAATAAAATCGGACATGCTGGACACCGCCTGCTCAAAGGTAGGTTCCACTCCACGAACTTCGATCGCCTTTAGCTTACTGCCCTTCTCAATTAACCCAGTAAAACGGACATATGGCGCAGCGGCAACAACATTTGGATGACTCGTAGCTTGATGCATCGTTGTACGATAATCCTGTAAAGGCCCATCAGCGCCTTCAAGCTCTGCATGAGGAATAACAGACAGTACTCGTGATTGTAGTTCTCGCTCGAAACCATTCATTGCTGATAGACCAATGATTATCACTGCTACACCAACAGCAATCCCTATCATGGAAGAAAGAGTAATAAACGAAACCATTTTATTGCGCTTTTTGGCTCGGCTAAATCGGCCGCCGATCATCAATGCTAACGTTGAAAACAAATCAAGACTCCTTTTCTGCCATCAGACTGTCGACCAACAAACCATCTTTCATATGCATTTGACGATCCATCTTTGCAGCAAGTTCACTATCATGAGTAACAACTAGAAAAGCAATATTTGATTCTTGATTAAGTTCTCTCATCAAATCATAAATTGCTAAAGCAGTAGTGTGATCCAGATTACCTGTTGGTTCATCTGCTAAAACCAGATCAGGCTTGTTGACTAAAGCGCGAGCAATCGCAACCCGTTGCCGTTCTCCGCCAGAGAGCTCTGACGGACGATGTTCTACACGATGACTTAGCCCGACTTTTTCAAGCAGTGTTTGGGCGGTTTTCTTCGCTTCTGATGCTTTAGTACCACCAATTAGCAGTGGCATAGCCACATTTTCTAACGCAGAGAAATCTGCTAATAAATGATGAAATTGATACACAAACCCCAAGTGTTTATTGCGTAAAGCTGCTTGTTTGTTCGTATTCAATTTTGCAAGTTTATGACTTAAGAATTGAACCTCTCCTGATGTGGTATCGTCCAAGGCACCAAGAATATGTAATAACGTACTTTTTCCTGAGCCAGAAGAGCCTACTATCGATACCAATTCTCCTTTTTCAATGTCAAAACTTACCCCTTTTAACACTTCAGTATCCAATGAGCCTTCGCGGTAAGTTTTGCGAATATCTCTACATTTTAATAATTTATTCATAACGAAGTGCCTCAGCAGGTTTAACAGATGATGCTTTATAAGATGGGTAAACGGTCGCAATAAGGCTAAGTGCAATAGCTAACAAAACAACCAATGAAATTTGTAATGGGTCGATAACGATTGGTAATTGTCCACCAAAGCTGAAGAGTGCGACACCCGCGGCAGCCAATAGAGTATTCAAGTTCAACGCTAACACAACCCCTACAATGCCACCCACAATCGAACCAACCACTCCGCTACTTGCGCCCTGCACCATAAAAATGCTCATCACTTGTCGCTGTGTCATCCCTTGAGTTTTAAGGATCGCAACTTCCGATTGCTTCTCCATCACGACCATAATCAAAGCAGAAATAATATTGAATGCAGCAACCCCTACAATCAGGCCGAGCATCAACCCCATCATGTTTTTTTCCATTTTAACCGCTTGAAAAAGTTCCCCTCTCTGGTCACGCCAATCACTCCATTGCCAGTCCTCTGGTAACGATTTATCGGCAAGTTTAGTTACCATAAACGGATCAGAGAAAAACAACCGCCAACCGGATATAGTCTGCTTAGGTAAACGCATTAATTTTGCTGCATCACTGATATTAACTATCATCAGTTGACCATCAACATCTGAGCCAGTATTAAAAATACCCGACACGGTAAAGTTACGTTGGCTCGGAATACGCCCTATCGGAGTAAATTGAGATGCATTCGTGACCATTAAACGGACTTTGTCTCCAATCGATACCCTTAATTCACGAGCTAAGCTGTGTCCTAAAAGAACATGATATTCACCAGACTTTAGTGAAGATAAATGCCCCGCAATAAGGTGTTCTGTCATTGGATCATTAATTTTAGCTTCGATACCAATTAAATACCCAGCAGTTAACTGAGCTGAGCTTTGAATAATGGCCTCTCCACGAACAATTGGCTCTGGAGGTGTCGTTTCAGATAATTCTTCTATAAATGCAGGCGCACCATCACTAAGTGGGGTTTTTCCTTGATGTTGTGACACTACAGCATGAGGAAGAACGCCTAAAATTCGCTCTTTGAGTTGGGATTCAAAGCCATTCATAACAGATAAAACAGTAACGAGTGACATGACGCCAATCGTAATGCCAGCCGTGGACATGTATGAGACAAATCGACTGAACCGATCTCCTGAGCGACCACGAAGATATCTTAAACCGATAAATAGAGAAATTGGATGATACATATAAGACAAACCAACGGACTGTATACAGTGTCTAAAACGAATCCCCTATCTTACCTTACTCTGAGCACAATTAAGACAAGAGAATCCGTAAATTTGTCAATGTTAGGACATTACTGGCTCATTTTAATTTAACGTAATCGGCCAAGGAAGCAGAGAGCATTCATAGGCCGAAGCTATTATCAATAATATGCATACATGGAAGCGTGCATTTTTAACATCCCGCTTAAATTGATTTAAGTTCTACACCAGTCAAGATATAGAGCAAGCCAATATATAAACAACTAAACACAAGTTGCCTACGAGACTTGATAACTTACGCCGATTAGCGATAATCAATCCCCTGTCTTGCTATGTTTAAAAGACAAAGAAAGCTTAACCGTTGAGCGGGCAAACGAGTCGAAAGGAGTGTGCATCATGACAGACCAAGAATATTTCACGGTACACCATAATCTGACCATCAATATCGAAGTGTTACCTCAACACTTTGTCATACCTGACAACGAAAGCTTTGTGGCTGAAATTCCCACTCCCTTTATTGTCGCCAGTGAATGCAGCCATCTAGATATGATGGCGGATAACACGTCCCTAGAGCTAAAAAGCAAAGAATTCAAACATCTGATTCATTTATTAGAAACTCAGAACAAAAAGCTGAACTTGCTATTAGGCTTTATGCTTGCTCAACAAGATGATGCAAGTATTCGCTTCAAAACCACTCAATTTGGTGCCAGCCAACTCACCTACCAAACTGAGCAACCTCTGGAAGTCAATCAGTTGGTCAGAGTCAAGCTGTTCTTAGATCACCCAGCGTCAGCAATATTTTGCTATGCCCAAGTGAGCGAGGTTCAAATCCAATCAGACATGTACTTGATCACCTTAAAATACAAAATGTTACGGGATGAAGATCAAGACTTACTGATCAAAGCCGCCCTCTACCAACAACAGAAACTGCTACGCCAGCGCTCATTAGAACGAGACAGCAAATAATCATCATGACAAAAAATACAATTCTCTCTGTTACCAATCCATGTGGAAGTGGTGATAAAAAACAACTCGGCAACTTACCGGGTGCGGCTCTACCACTAGCTATCGCCGAGATGGCCAAGCAACATACCAGTCATACACTTTTAGTGGTGCCAGATCCTCAGATCGCGCTAAAACTTCTCGCAGAAATTGAACAATTTACCGACAAACCCGTGAGTTTGTTTCCTGACTGGGAAACCTTGCCCTACGATAACTTTTCACCGCATCAGGACATCACATCCGACCGTATTTCACGTTTATACCAATTACCTCATCAACGTGAAGGAATCACCATCGTTCCTGTCAGTACAGCACTGCAACGTCAATCTCCTCGCAGCTTTTTATTGCAGCACACTCTGATGGTCAAAACGGGTGACCAATGCTCACTAGACAAGCTACGCTTACAATTAGAGAACTCAGGCTACCGTCATGTCGATCAAGTATTCGGTCACGGTGAGTACGCCTGCCGTGGCTCAATTCTAGATTTATTTCCTATGGGCAGCTCCGAACCATTTCGGATTGATTTCTTTGACGACGAGATTGATACTATTCGTACTTTCGATCCAGAGAACCAACGCTCACAGGAAGACATGACGCAGATCCAATTACTGCCTGCGCACGAATTTCCAACAACCAAAGAAGCCATTGAAGAGTTCAGAACACGCTGGCGCAGTCAGTTTGAAGCCAGACGTGAGCCAGAGTCTATCTACATGCAAGTAACAAAGGGGACTTGGCCTGCAGGTATTGAATACTGGCAACCTTTGTTCTTCGACCATACCGAAACTCTGTTTGACTACCTGCCTGAAGACTCATTGCTGATTACATATGGTGATATTGAATCGTCGATTGATACGTTTCTTAACGACGTTGAATATCGCTACGATCAGAAGAAAATTGATCCACTCAGACCTTTACTTGAGCCACACAGTCTTTGGCTGAAAAAAGATGAGTTGTATCTGCAATTAAAACAACTGCCACAAACACAGTTAAGTGTTGACAGTGTGGTGCAACGTGCAGGGCGTCAAAACCTAGCAACTCAATCACTCTCAGAGTTAGGTGTACAACAACAAAATAAAGAGCCACTGGCTCGCTTAAGACAATTCAGTGAACAATATACAGGCAAAATCATCTTTTCGGTTGAGTCAGAAGGACGTCGTGAGGCACTTTCAGAGTTACTACAAGGCATTAAAATTCGCCCTGTTGCATTCGACTCATTTTACCAAGCCATAGAATCGAACGAGCGTTTTTGTCTGATCTTAGGCGCTGCAGAACACGGGTTTATTCACGATGAACTTAACTTTGCCCTAATCACTGAAAGTGACTTATTGGGCGACCGTGTCATTCAACGTCGTCGAAAAGATAAAAAGTCAGTGAATAACGATACTGTTATTCGACATCTAGCGGAGCTCAAGCCGGGCCAGCCAGTGGTGCATATCGATCACGGTATTGGACGTTATCTGGGTTTGCAAACCCTTGAAGCTGGGGGATTGAAGACTGAATATGTAACCCTGGAGTATCAAAATGAAGCAAAACTGTATGTCCCCGTTGCTTCACTCAACCTTATCAGTCGTTATTCTGGTGGCAGTGAAGAAAGCGCACCTTTACACAAACTGGGAGGAGAAACTTGGGCTAAAGCGCGCAGAAAAGCAGCTGAGAAAGTCCGTGACGTTGCAGCTGAGCTGCTTGATGTTTATGCCAAAAGGGAGCTTAAGCCTGGCTTTAAGTTCATGTTAGATCGAGGCCAGTACGCTACCTTCAAAGCTTCTTTTCCATTTGAAGAAACCGATGACCAAGCTATGGCAATTAACGCAGTGTTATCGGATATGTGCCAAGCCAAAGCGATGGACCGTCTTGTCTGTGGGGATGTCGGCTTTGGTAAAACCGAAGTAGCCATGCGCGCAGCATTCGTTGCTACCGATAACGGTAAGCAAGTGGCAGTCTTGGTCCCTACCACCCTGCTCGCTCAACAACACTTTGAGAACTTCCGTGATCGTTTTGCAAACCTACCCATTCGCGTCGAAGTTTTGTCACGCTTTAAATCAGCCAAAGAGCAGAAGACCATTCTGCAGGATGTTGCTGATGGTAAGGTGGATATTGTAGTAGGGACACACAAATTACTCTCAAGCGACATTAATTTCAAAGATCTTGGCTTACTTATCGTAGATGAAGAACACCGCTTTGGGGTTCGACAAAAAGAGAAAGTAAAAGCCATGCGTGCCAATGTTGATATTCTTACTCTAACGGCAACGCCAATTCCTCGAACTTTGAATATGGCCATGAGTGGTATGCGCGACCTCTCCATTATCGCTACACCTCCTGCGCGCCGTTTAGCGATAAAAACATTTGTTCGCCAGCGTGAAGACTCTGTGATCCGTGAGGCCGTATTACGAGAAATCATGCGCGGTGGTCAGGTTTACTTCCTCCATAACCAAGTCGAAACCATCGAGAAAGCCGCAGAAGACTTGCAAGCATTGATCCCTGAAGCTCGTGTAACGGTTGCACATGGCCAAATGCGTGAGCGTGAACTCGAGCGAATTATGAATGATTTCTATCATCAACGTTTCAACTTGCTGGTTTGCACGACCATCATCGAAACTGGTATCGATGTCCCGACCGCAAATACAATCTTAATGGATCGTGCTGATAACTTGGGGCTCGCGCAATTGCACCAACTTCGTGGTCGAGTGGGTCGTTCACATCATCAAGCATATGCTTATTTGCTGACGCCACATCCAAAAGCGATGACCAAGGATGCGATCAAACGTCTCGATGCCATTGCGTCACTTGAAGATCTAGGGGCTGGCTTCACTTTGGCGACTCACGATCTTGAAATTAGAGGTGCTGGCGAGCTGCTTGGAGACGAACAAAGTGGGCAAATTCAATCCGTTGGCTTTACGTTATACATGGAAATGCTCGAGCAAGCTGTAGAGGCATTAAAAGAAGGCAAAGAGCCCTCATTGGATGAATTGCTTCGCGAGCAAACTGAAGTCGAAATGCGGATCCCAGCATTATTACCAGATGATTATATCCCTGATGTAAACACCCGTCTTTCGATATACAAACGCCTTGCTGGCGTGACCGATAATGAAGGATTGTCCGAATTAAAGATTGAATTAATTGACCGATTTGGACTCTTACCTGATGCGGTTAAAAACTTACTCGCGATCGCTGAATTAAAGGTAACAGCCAATAATATCAAAGTGAAAAAGATCGAAGCACATGATAAAGGTGGCTTCATTGAATTTTATCCTAACGCTGATATTAACCCAACATTCTTAGTAACATTATTACAATCAAATATGCAGAAATTTGCGATGGATGGCCCAACTAAGTTAAAGTTCATTATGCCATTAGCGGACAGACGCCAGCGTATCCAGTTCGTTAAAGAGTTACTTCATGACTTTAAAAATAATTTATTACCAGCGAGCTAATATTTAAATGAGAATACTGATCCCATTACTTCTGATTTTTGCTTCCATGCCATCTTGGGCTGGACGTCAATTTGATATTGAAGTCATTATTTTTAAGCGCGCCATTAATACAAATAACTCCAATGAAGCTTGGCCAAACGAACTGCCAAGCATTGAATTAAACCAATCAGGAAGTTTAAATGATCAAAATTACCGCCAGTCCAAAGGAGTAAACTTACTGCCTCGCTCCGCTTACCGCTTAAATGCGCAAGCTACAGCTTTAAACCGTCATACAGGTTTTAAAGTTCTCAAACATGTGGCATGGCGCCAAGGTGATCAGGGGAAAGCGAATGCTCCTATCTTTCATATCATCGGTGGACGTGACTTTTCAAATTCTTACCAAGCCAATGGACAAGAAGCTAATGATTATTCGTCATCGATGAGTATCCATGATCAAGCTGATACTTCGTCACCTAAACCTTTATTCGAACTAGATGGTACATTGCAAATTTACGTTCAACATTATTTATTCGTCAACACTGTGCTTGATTTCCGTGAACCTATCACTCGTTCGGTGATTAAAGAGCGACCATTAACCTCATCAAAAGAGACGTCTTTTGGTAACAACATGGCATATCGTCAAGAAACAAATACTGACAAAAGCAAAAATATTCAAGTTGGCAACTTTAATAATGTATTGTCAAATACTGAAGAGGAAAGTTTCTTGCAAACGATCCGCATGGATCAAACTCGGCGTATGCGCAGTGGTGAGATACACTATCTGGATAACCCATTTGTGGGCATGCTTATTCAAGTGCGTAGTGTCAAATAAAAAAACCTTATAAGTCAGCGCTGCATAAGCAGCACTGACTTATAATAAATGCTTAACACAAGTAACCTCTGGTGCTGTTTTTAGTGAGGCTGAGTTTGGTTATAAACCCTAAGAAAGATATTGGATGAGCCCAGCCTTCGAGATTAGTAGCCGTCGATTAACCCTTCGACTCATCCCTCCAACGGATGCGATAATACTTAATGAATTATTTAAGGAATCACCTTCGCTGCACCAATGGTTAGATTGGTGCCACAAAGACATCTGTATTAATGAAGTTAATGACTTTTTATTAGTAACACGTGTTAACTGGGTTAAAGGTCAAGCATTTGACTTCGGAGTTTACGAGTATAAAACTCAATGTTTACTCGGCATGGTCGCGATCACAGAGCTTTATCCATGTTTCAATATGGCAAGCCTTGGCTATTGGATTGGAGATGCACATCAGAACAATGGATATGGCAAAGAAGCAATAAAGTCGCTGGCCGCATTCTGCTTCAACAAACTTAATTTAACTCGCCTCGAAATCGTGTGCGATCCAAGGAATATAGCCAGTAATGCTTTAATCAAATCAATCGGTGCTAGGAAGGAATCTCTTGCTCGTAATCGCTTTATATTTAATGGCCAACCCCGTACAGGAATCGTTTACTCGTTAATTCCGAGTGACATAACATAAAAACCACCGTTTAAGAACGATGGTTTATACGCAAGTAACATTAAAGTACTTAATTCATGATAATGTCCGATTAATGTAGCTTGAGGTTAGGCCTTAATACACGGTTAATACGACCAACCAGCATCATCAAGCCGGTCTTCAACATTCCGTGTAAAGCCATTTGATGCATGCGGTAAAGCGAAATATAAACAATTCGAGCTATGCGTCCTTCTATCATCATTGAGCCCTTTGTCAAATTCCCCATTAAACTACCAACTGTAGAAAAACGACTCAAAGACACTAGTGAACCGTGATCTTTGTAAACGTAATTTTTCAGTTCACGACCATTAAGCTTAGCCACAATATTTTTAAACGCTAGGCTGGCCATTTGGTGTGCGGCCTGTGCTCGAGGTGGAACAAACGTGCCATCTGGCTGTACACATTGCGCAAGATCGCCAATTACAAAAATGTCGTCATCACGCGTAGTTTGCAGTGTACTTTTCACCACCAACTGGTTGATTCGGTTCGTTTCTAGCCCTGCGATATCTTTCATAAAATCAGGCGCTTTAATACCAGCAGCCCACACCATGATTTGCGCTGAGATCTTTTCACCATCTTTGGTGATTAAGCCGTCTTTATCCGCTTGAGTGATCATTGTTGCCGTACGAACATGTACACCCAATTTTGTCAACTCTTGGTGCGCTGTCGCTGAAATACGAGTAGGTAATGCAGGTAAAATACGCTCACCAGCTTCAATCAAGTTTACATTCAGCTTACTTGAGTCCAAATCACCAAAGCCATAAGTACGAAGCTCTTTGACCGCATTATGCAGTTCTGCGGAAAGCTCTACTCCTGTAGCTCCTCCACCTACAATCGCAATATCAACTGTACCATGGCCATTTTTAGCATGTAACTTTAAGAACTCATTGTTCATTTCATTACGGAAACGATGAGCTTGCTCTGGACTATCAAGGAAAATACAGTTATCACGAACCCCTGGTGTATTGAAGTCATTTGAGGTTGAGCCTAAAGCCATCACTAACATATCGTAATTCAATTGGCGACTTGGGATAAGAAGTTCATTATTCTCATCTTTTAGTGCACTCAAAGTGATCATTTTTTTATCACGATCAATTGCTTCTAAGCTCCCCATTTGGAAATCAAAGTTATGATTTTTCGCATGAGCACGATAGCTAAGCGCATCAACACCTGCATCCAATGATCCTGTTGCCACTTCGTGTAATAAAGGCTTCCATAGATGGCTCGCTTTACGATCCACTAAAGTAATTTTTGCACGGCCTTTTCGACCAAGTGTGCGGCCTAGCTTAGTGGCTAATTCAAGACCACCTGCACCGCCACCTACAACGATAATACGTGTCACAATGTTATCCTCTACAAAAATAAATATATGGTTTCGGCCCGATGACTTCATTATATTAAAAGCATCCAGCTGATGAATTCTTGTTGGGTTTTGGTTAGAGGGATTCCCGTTGTTGGAAAAATAATCAACACCATCTTTTGCTGCTTTGCTTATTGTTATTTTGGTAGCATCGTGGGTGTTATTCGATGTGTAGTATTTATTTGTTTGTTTGAGATGCGAGGGACAATAAAAAGTAGCATATGAGTTTGCCACTTATTCTTATTTTTATTTTTATTTTTTTGACGCTTATCAAACTGTTTTTATTAAGTTCATTATATAGAGCAATCGTTTGATAGCAACAAAAAATCCCGATCATAAGCAGTCTTTTTGCAAGACTTTGACGGATGAAAATTAACCTGAACTTAAACCCTAATCGAACGATATACCTACAGTAATCATGCTAAAGAGCCCAAATAGACCATAAGTATTAAATATGAGACGAACACTCAAAAAAAACAGCACTTCATAAAGTGCTGCTTAAAACATTAACTGATATAAAGCAACAAACTCTTTACTGCTCCTTGAAAAGCTTAATGGATTGTAAATGATGAGAAATTTTTTTGAACTTATGGGTTTGATTATCATCCCAAATAATAGAGTAATACGATTCCAATTCTTGTGCAGAAGATGAATTATCATGAACTTCATCATACGTAGATAAAATGACTAGACAATCGTCTCTATTTTTCGTTCGGAACTGCTCGACACATTTTGTTGCAATATCTTCATACTCTTCAGGGCGATCAATTCGGTCCATCATGGTCTTTTCTGGGTGCAAATTTGGATTAAACATCACTTGTTTAATACCACACAGAAAACCTATTCGTTCAGCCCAATAGGCTCCTAAACCAACACCGCAAATCAAGGGCGCAGGATCATTTGATTGAGCGATCACTTTTGAAACTTCTTTTAATAAATGTTGCATGTCATGTTTAGGATGTAATGTGCTGTAATTGATAAAACGAACATCCTCATCAATAAATTGCAATTGCAGGACTTTTTCGTGATTTCCTGGGCTAGTGCTATCGAAACCATGCAAATAAATAATCAATGTAAACTTCCCCATAAATGAACATTTATTGTAATAAAATACCACTTTTTCTATAGGGATAAAGTTCAAAATCTCATGATTTATCCAAACAGTGACCATATAGACATAATCGCTGCTTTAGTTCATTAGCACTAACAAAGTATTGTTCACTTCTCCAAAGTCGAAAAGCAAGTAGATACCAAAGCATGGCCATCAACATTGTTCTTGGATACCAAGCTATAACCCCCTCTAACCACGGTTTTATATCAGTGATTTGACGAGCTCGACAGTATTGTCGTACACCTAATTCAAATGGAGTATTCGTCAGTGGTAATGACAAAGCGAGATCAATCCTTGGGTCTGCAACAGCAGCATATTCCCAATCAATCACTTTAATACCTGATCGATGTGATATTAAATTATATCCACCTAAATCAAAATGACATAATACTTCAGTGACAGGAAATAGAAGAGGCTCATGGCACCACTTAGAATACAATAGCTCAAACTCAGTGCCGACATACTTTCCACCAAGCTGGTGCCAATAATGTTTGACCTTAGCAACATAGGAAAAGCGGTCTAGATCGTAAACATCTGGTGATAAAGCATGAATGGAAGCCATAATTGCAATGACCTCCTCTGTATCCAATTCTGCATCACTCAACGGTGTACCATTGATCCACTCAACTAATAAACCATCCTCGTTGAGCATGATTGGCTTAGGCGCGAGTTCTGTTGACTCAAGAGCTGTGAGGACCTGGTATTCATTATTCCTAGATATAGCAAAGCTTTGACACATCTGACTCAATGGCCGCCAAACATACTCTTGATTAAGTGAATCTTTCACACGCCAACAACGATTGGTTAGGCCACCAGTCAGCATTTGTGCCGCGACTGGTGGTGTAGTGAAGAAGTCATCAAGGGATAATAAACTCGACTCTTGCCGTTTAGCTTGCTGCCAAGATAACCATGCCATGACACTTCTCCATTTTAAGTTTCAAAATTAAACAATAAATTACATACCAAACAGGCTGCTAGACTGCTCTTTACGAATTTCAGTTTCATCGGCCCACTCAATCAAACCCGTTTCTAGATCCATAAGGCGCATCGTCATTTTGTAATAAACATCTTTGTCACTGCCTGCATTCTTCACAATACTCGATAGATTTCCGTACAACATGTATTGTGCACCGACCATTTTACCAAATTGAATAGCAGAGCTTTGATTCACCAGCTCATCGTTATTTTGAAATTTCAATTGTTCACGAACAGATTCAACACGTCCCATATCAACGAAGCGGAATTTACCAGAATTTAGAAGTTTAGTTGAAATTGTATCTGTGACTGACTCTGTATCAATATGCTCACTTGTCTTATTTTTGATTCGTTCAACAAAAACGATCGGACGCTGATCGTGTGTAATTGCTGATACAGAACCTGACATCATCATACTATCGACCATTTCACCAGCAATTTTTTGTAGATCTGTTGAGCCAAATTCGATCGTTGTAGTTTCTGTTGACTGAGCATCTCCGTAAGAGATTCTATTTGAACAGCCACCCAAAACCACAGCAAGGCTTAAAAGAGCAATAATACGTTTTTTCATATGAGTTCCTTTATTTATATTTAAGCCCAAGATGTCACCACCTTGGTAAAGCAGCTTTACTGCTAAAAATGAACCAGCTCCGAGTAAATCCACACAGTGCTGATAAATCTCGATTAATCTTGAGCTCCGCGAATTTGTACACGAAACTGAGTTCCATTGGGATCAATAGTCACCTCTGAAAAAGACATGGATTCAAAGCCACGGATAATGGTTCTTCGCCAAGGTCCGGGCTTAGTATTCACCTCCAATCCATTATTGTCATACCAATAAAAACGATAAAGGATCGTTTGATCTCCTTGGTAGTTGCTACTCACTTGTACCACTCCTCTTGATCGACCATCTGTATTATCAGTGATAATATTATCCACCTGCAATCGACTGCCTAATACGTTATCATGGAAGAAGACTTGTTGAGTTTGACCATCAATACGAATACCTGATGTGTTACTTGCACATCCCACTAGCCCAAAAATCACGATCAAACTAAGCCATATTATCTTCATTACAATCTCCCTAGCTGTTTATGCCACACAGTCGAGTGCTCCCCTTGTCGAGATAGCCAAACTAATGTTGTTTGCTTTGCAGGCACTTCAAATTGATAGGTTTCACCATTTATTTGAAGACGTTGCAAACCGCTCGGGACAACAGAAGAAGCGCTAACCACTTTCGCTGGTAAACTCTGCCAGCTTCTTGTGTCTGGCTGTTCAGAGAACACATTCCATACATTAAATAAAATATTACCTACACCACTATTCTGGGTGGCTTCTTTTCGGATTCGATCTTTTGTCCAAAGTCGTGTGACTTGGCGGATAATGATACCGATTAAACGTTCATTCAAGTTTTTATGTGCCATTGCATTAACATCGACCAAGGTACTTGATAGCAATTCTTGACCATTCAACCCAACTCGTCCAAATGGAGCTTCCCTTTGGTAAGCATTAGAGTAGTAAGGTAAAGCTAAAGAATAAACGGCCCAATCATCACGACTGTCATGTATTGGTAAATCAATTCGCCAGCCTTGCAGCGCTTCCACAATACCCTGTTCATCGATAAGAATCACACGACCTTGCGATGACATTAAAGGTTTTGGTGTTTTTCCATAACGTTTCTCTAATAGTATTAAGTCTTGTTTCATCCCTAATTTTTTAGCCATTAGCATCGTGCTTTCTATTACTTGGGTATTTTCCGGCATCACAGCCAAAGCACGTCGATAATCCACATAAGCACTATTTAGGTCTCTTGCTGCTTCATACAACAGACCAGACAGATAGAAAAGATAGCCATTTTGGACTGCGCTCAAGGTTTTTCCAGCATCAGGATAATGGGCAAGAACGCTGCCAAGATTTGCCGATATACCTTGTTCACCTAACTCATTTTCAGCTCGCTTTAGCTCATCTTCTCGTGCTTTTTTAGCGGCTTCTTGAACTTGATTTGCACGACGCATTTCAACTAATGCGCCTTCCAGATCATTTTTTTGCAAGTAATTCAGACCAAGATACAAATGCAAAAAGCCCAATTCGTAATCAGCGGGGTAGTACTCATTGAGGTTATCATTAACCGCAAGTGAACCAATATAGTTGGTGGTTTCTGACAAAGATATTGTAGCGCGATCTTGCTGCTCTCGAATTGCTTGATCACTGACTTCGAGTGCCTTTAAACTGGATGGATAATTTTCAGCCAAAAAAGCAATTCTTCCTTGCTCGAAGTGACTCAGTATCTCTCCCCCATTCTCGCCGGTTTGGAGTTGCTCTGCTTCAGCATAATCACCCGCCTGTACGGCTTGATAAACTTGCTTATTTTGTGCGCTGTAATGGCTAAAAAGATTACCTACGGACATGTTCGCACAGCCTGCTGAGAATAGTACACAGCCGAGTAGCGCGAACTGCTTCACACCGTATTTCACATTTTTCTCCGTAGATATAGCGTTGGATAAAGAAAGGAGGGCCTTTCTAGTGCCCCTCCATTGGTTAATCGAAGAATTCAAGGATACCCAAGTGATTTAAGTACCTTCAACGGATGAAATTAACCAAGAACCATTGGCCCAAGAGGGCGGCCACCCACAAGATGCATATGAATGTGGTACACTTCCTGCCCACCATGTGAATTACAATTAACAATCAGGCGATAGCCGTCATCTGCGATGCCTTCTTCTTTCGCGAGTTTTTTAGCAACGGTAAACATACGTCCCATCATTGCTTCATCTTCAGCTTCAACGTCGTTGGCTGTCGCAATCAGTTTATTTGGAATGATCAGAATATGACTTGGCGCTCGTGGATTGATATCACGAAAAGCAGTAACGAGATCGTCTTGATACAACACATCAGCAGGGATCTCTCTGCGAATAATTTTACTAAAGATAGTTTCTTCAGCCATGAGGCCTCCATTTCTATTAGATTTAAAGTGCTCTTAGTATGCGCTAAGCCTGAAATGAGCTCAATAAAAAACAGTGTTCAGTTAACAATATCAATATAAAGTGCTTGGTTGAAGCTTTTTTTGTCGTGTATGTCATAAAAGTTGCGTTTAAAGCTAAATTAGAGTCCGCTAATTTTGTTATTTTTAGAATACTTTTTATTCCTAAAGACCCTGAAGTCCGTACGTCTTGAAAGTCTAAAAGCAGCCATACATAGTGACACCACTTTGAATTAAGTATCTTGAGGTCACTTGAATATATTACTTTTTGTTTTAGGTAAAGGAAGCACATCGATGCGAAATTCTGTCATTAAAAGGATGTATGGCGGGTTTGCCATTATCACTGCCCTGTTTCTGATCACCATAATGATGATGACCCAAGCCATGAATACACTTCATAGTAAGTTTGAACGGGTTTCTCAGTCTTCATTGCCACTTGTCTCTCTGTCCAATCAAACTAGTGTTGGGCTATTGTCTGCGGACAAGTCTTTTAAAGATTTTTTAACCACAGAAAACAAGCAGCGCATGGAAAACATGCGTAAAAACTTTACTCTATCTAAACAGAAATTTACTGAAACATTGGAGCAATTAGCAGTAAGCAGCAAACTATACCCTTCTCTTTCTGCCCCTCTAGATCAGCTTATCGATTTACAAGATAGTTATTTTAATGAAGCACAAGAGGCAATGAATAACTATGAGTCGATGTTTTCTTCACAAGAGCAGGTTCAACTGTCATCACGCCGATTTCAAAAGCTGAATACTGAACTCTCTCTTGGTTTGAAAGAATTGCTTGCCGATCAGTCGAGCATTTCGGTCAAAGTCATGGGGGAAAGCTATTTCAGTAAGTTAAAAGACGCTGAAGTCATTACATCGGATGCGCTGGCAAGCTCTGACCCTGAAGTTGTCACTCAAGCGGTAGCGAAAAACCGCAAAACGGTTGCTCATCTAAACTACGCCTTTCGTGGCTTGGTTACCCAGTTGCCACAGCTTGAAGCGCTTTTCGGAGGCTCAATTAAACAATTTACCCAAGATGTAGGCTTGAAAGGCGGCGTTTTGGATCAATACAGTCAATATTTAATTGCTCGCGCAGCTCTCTACGACAACATCGCAAATCAAGCAGAAAAAATTGACTCTAGCATGAACGTGTTGAGGCAATTTACCACGACAGCAACCACGAATCTCAATCAATCTTTGCTCCAAGCTGGAGAAGTTTATAATCAGGGTGTGATAAAAGCCGTTGGCATCGCTGTTTTTGTGATAGTGTTGGCCGTCATGATTGGCTATCACATTTCAAGCACTGTTCGCGTGCCATTAAAACATATTTTGAACACGTTAGAAGGACTTACCAAGGGTGATATGAAGCAACGCATCGAAGTCCGTTATAACAATGAATTCAGTGCGGTCAGTGGCCATATCAATTCTCTTGCCGATAGTCTCCAAGATGTACTGTTGCAGCTGAATGATGCCTCCGAAAAATTAGCTGAAACCACCATCGATAATGAGCAAACCTCAGCGCAAGCGCAAATTCAGTTAAACTCACAACGTGAGCAAGCGGCGGATGTCGCCACTGCTATGACACAAATGTCGCATTCCGTACAAGAAGTTGCCCAAAGTGCTCAAAATACTTTAAATATGGTCCAACAAGTTGAAACGGCTTCTGATCAGGGTCGTCATATCATGAACAGTAATATTTCGACGATTAATCAGCTTGAAAAGCGCTTAAATGAATCTGTATGTGCCGTAACAGAACTGCAAAATATGAGCAGCCAAATCGGTTCTATTCTAGACGTTATTAGAAATATTGCCGAACAAACAAATTTGCTGGCGCTAAACGCAGCGATTGAAGCCGCTCGGGCTGGCGAACAAGGTCGTGGCTTTGCAGTTGTCGCCGATGAAGTACGTGTTCTCGCATCAAAAACGACTCAGTCAACCATTGAGATTGAATCCATGATCAGCACGTTACAATCAAAATCACACTCTGCAAGTCAAGTCATTCAAAGTTGTGTGAGTGATATGGAAGTGTCAGTAGAGCAAGCATTAAGCGCCAATGGTGCAATGGAAGAATTGCAAGCTCTGATCATTGAGATCAGACAAATGAGTACTCATATTTCCCAAGCGGCAGTTGAGCAAAGTACCACGTCTGCTAACATCGCTCGTAACCTTGAAGAAATAAACAGCCTTAACAATAAAAACTACCAGGCTATGGTGAATATTACCCAAGCTAATGAGTCACTCACACAATTGGTTCAGCGACAAAATATCATAGTACACCAGTTTCAATTATAACTTATGCAATTATTTAAGCTTTATCATTAAGTGCTTTAAAAAGGTTGATGATAATGATAATCAGGGACTTTTTATCCTATTTGCCCTTGTTTTTTTTCTATGGTGTCTACATATGCTTAACATAGCTTGCTCATTTCTTCCTTCTTTTTACTGGGTAAGCAAAATAAAAAGGAAAATCTATGGCTGTTCATGTTGGTATCATCGATCAAGATCCCGTAAGACTGATTACACCACTTTTGGATAATCGCACGGTCAGCAAACATATCATCTTTATTGGAGATAAATACCAAGCCGATATGTATGAACGTTTACGAACTGTTTTAGAGCAGCGTGACATAACCACAGAATTCTTTGAGATTCCTTCTGCTGTTAACACTTCATTAATTAAAAAATCAATACATGATCTCGCACGTGATTTGCACAATCGTGGTGAGGAAGTAAAACTGAATGCAAGCTGTGGTCTACGTCATCGTCTCCTTTCTGTTTATGAAGTATTTCGAACTTACTGCTGGCCAATTTTCGTTGTAGAACCAAACAGCGATAAACTCTGCTGGTTATACCCAGATGGCCAAGAAGATACCCAAGTCGAGGATCATATTACTATCTCTGATTACCTAACAATTTTTGGTGCTCGTGGTGAATTTAATCATACTGAACTGCCCCCTCAACTTGATCATAAACTCTATCAACTCGGTGAACGTTGGGCATCCAACGCACTTGAACTTGGACCTGGTTTAGCAACCTTAAATTACTTGGCAACCACCTGTCGTAAAGAGCAAAGACTTGACGTTGAGCTATCCGAGAAACAACAAGGTTATCGTGAACTTAACATGCTACTCAGCGACTTAGTTGCTGCCCAAATTGCTACCTATGAAAAAGGAACTCTCACATTTATCAACGAGGATGCCCGCCGCTTCTCTAATGGAGAGTGGTTAGAAACCTTAGTTCATAGCACTGTAAAACAGATCCAAGATAGTATGCCAACCATTCAAGATCGTTCTTTGAATGTACAGGTATACCGCAAGCATGGTGAAAGCGAAGTTCGCAATGAGCTTGATGTCGCAACGGTCGTAAACAACAAACTCCACATTATTGAGTGTAAAACCAAAGGTATGAGAGATGATGGTGATGATACCCTTTACAAACTTGAATCTCTTAGGGACCTACTTGGGGGGCTTCAGGCTCGTGCAATGTTGGTGAGTTTCCGTCCTCTTCGCCACAATGATATTACTCGAGCAGAAGATTTAGGCTTAGCACTCATCGGGCCTGACGAGCTAAAAGATTTAAAAACACACCTTACACGATGGTTTAAAGCCGCAGGTGGATCTGACGATCTCTAATAGCTCGTCTTCCGTTTGGGTATATACTTAAGTGACCTGAATCAATATGCTTGAGTATTCAGCGCAATTTACAAAAAACCAGGCCTAGCCTGGTTTTTTATTGCTCGCGAAGAGATGAATCTTACTTGAGCTTTTTATTACAGCATTTTACGCGCGGCTTCAACTACCACTTTAATTGAGCGTGTTTCCGCTTCTTTCAAAGTTGTATGATCCGGCGTTTCTTCTTGAGTCCGGTTAATGATAACACCAGCCACACAACCGGCTTTTAAACCTGAACTTGCACACATAGTCAACAGAGTCGCAGACTCCATTTCAAAGTTCAGCACTCCCATATCTTGCCACTCTTTCATTGAGCCTTGAAAGCGCTTAACAACCCGACCAGAGAAAGTATCGTAACGCTCTTGGCCTGGGTAGAACGTATCGCTAGAAGCTGTGACACCCATGTGTACTTTTGCACCACACTCTTCAACTGCAGATTTCATCGCTGTCGCAACATCAAAATCAGCCACAGCAGGAAATTCCATTGGAGCAAAATGTAAACTTGCTCCATCAAGACGTACGGAGCCTGTCGTCACAATCATGTCACCAACATTTACGTTAGGCTGAATTGCACCTGTTGTACCTACACGTAAAAAAGTACGTACACCAAGCTGTGCGAGCTCTTCAACTGCAATAGATGTCGATGGGCCGCCGATACCTGTAGAACACACTACGACAGGTTTTCCATCCAGTTGTGCACGATATAACGTGTATTCACGATGACTGGCTAGAAAGACTGGGTTGTCCATCTCTTCCGCAATTTTTTGAACACGAGCAGGGTCACCAGGAATAATGGCTAATGTTGCGCCAGCAAGATCGGCTTCAGTAACACCTAGGTGAAAAACAGCTTGAGACATAAGTCGCTCCTTATTGTGGCCTAACGTTCGTTACGATAAGCGCATAGGTATATTGGGTACAACAGATACTCTAGCGAACCTCATCACAATATAGAGTGACAATAATCACAAATGAAAAATGTAACACATTAATTATTTCAAATAAATTATACTTATATCACAATTTTCATTATTCTACTAAGGGCATATTTAATAACCTCTGATCGTTGCTGTTTCTCACTCTACTGTTGTGGCTTAATCAATTCAGTGGCCTAATTCACACTTTTTTTAATATGCTTTGACTCAAAACGTAGCAGTCTTAATGCATTCAATGTCACCAAAGCCGTCGCACCACTGTCAGCTAAAACCGCAACCCATAAGCCCGTAATGCCCAATAGACTGGTGACCAAAAAGACACCTTTTAAGCCAAGCGCAAGCGCGACATTTTGATGAATATTGCTCAACGTTGCCCGAGAGAGCTCGATCATAGCGGGTAACTCAACCAACCGATTGTGAGTCAAGGCGGCATCGGCTGTCTCAAGTGCCACATCAGTGCCTCCCCCCATTGCAATACCGATACTGGATGCCTTCATCGCGGGTGCATCATTAATGCCATCACCAACCATCGCAACTGTGCGTGTCGTCGACATTTTCTCAACATGATGCACTTTATCGGCTGGCAGCAAACTCGCTTCGAAAGTCATGCCCATTTCTTTGGCAATCGATGCTGCACTTCGTGGATTATCTCCGGTTAACATAACGGAGTTCACACCTAACTTCTTCAACGCAGCGACAGCTTCTCGTGCATCCTTGCGTAACGTATCTTGCCAAGCAATAAGACCAATTAGCTTTTCCTCACAACGGACAATCACGACCGTTTTTCCTTGAGCTTCGATTTCAGTAATGCGCTCTTCCATTTCCGATGAAATAGAGAAAGTGATCTTAGAAGGCGCAATAACTTGTACATGCTGCTCATCAACATAGCCACTGACTCCTGAACCAACCTGTACCGTTTTCTCAGTTGCTTCAGGGATCACAATACCTTGCTGCTGCACTTTATTCACTAACGAGATTGCCAACGGGTGGCTTGAACCTACCTCTATGGCCGCCACCAAGCTCAGCAATTGAGATTCAGGCACATCAATCGGAATGATATCCGTCACTTGTGGTTTACCCTGTGTCAAGGTGCCTGTTTTATCAAAAGCAACCGACTCAACACGTCCGAGTAATTCCAGTGCTGCTCCGCCTTTGATCAATGCACCACGTTTTGCTGCTGCAGCTAAACCAGAAGTAATCGCAGCAGGCGTAGAAATCACTAACGCACAAGGACAAGCAATCAGTAACATGGCTAAACCACGGTATAACCAAGTTTCCCAAGGCTGAGCGAACAATAAAGGAGGTGTGACAATAACAAGCAATGACACCAACATCATTAATGGTGTATACCAGCGACTGAATTTATCCAGAAAACGCTCCAGTGGTGCTTTTCTTGATTCTGCTTCTTCGATTAAGTGAAGAATACGATCAATCGCGTTTTCTCCTTGGCGAGATGTGACCTCGATGCGCACCACCTTATCCACAACCACCGCACCTGCCATGATTTGCCCGCCCTCGTTATGCTCAACAGGTAATGATTCGCCAGTGAGAGCACTTTCATCGAAACTGGCCACCTGATCAAGCAACCATCCATCCGCAGGCATTCTTCCACCAGGGGCAACTTCAATGATATCGCCAGGTTTAAGCGTTGAAGCTTGTACTTCTTTACGCTGACCATCAACAATTAATGTGGTCGTTTCAGGCACTAAGTCCATCAGTGCTTGCACGCCACTCCTTGCACGAGAGGACGCATAAGCTTCCAGCTTTTCTCCGATCAGAAATAGGAGTAAAACCATCGCTGCTTCGGCCATTTCTCCAAGATATAACGCACCGAGTGCAGCCACACTCATTAAGGTTTCAATCGCGAATGGTGTACCACTTTTCGCAAGCTTAATGGCCTTTGTCGCGATGGGATATAGACCCATTAAGCAGGTCACGGTAAATAGTGTATTGCTTATCGAAGCGTGAGACTCTGAGAGAATACCTGCTATCACCATCGCAGCCGCAATCACGATGATCTGGATATTGTCTTTTATAATTTCCAGCCAACTTTTATGCGCAACTTTAGGCTTAGGAGCATTCGTTGAAGAAAGAGGAAACCCTGTTTGTTGTGAGATCTGCTCAATGACAGGGGCTAAAGCTCGGTTATCAAAGTCGACCACCAGCTTTTCTGTTGCAAATAAAACTTTGGCATTCACCACCCCTCCAATCGAAGAAATGGCTTTTTCAAGTTTTCGAGCACAAGCAGGGCAATCCATGCCTGATACTAACCAACTCTGACGTAAATTCTTCGAGACATCGCTGGGCAAATCGTCATCAGCAGACTCAGTACCACAACTGTTTGTTGAACAACATGAGCCTTCAGGTGTTATCGCCGTGGCTTTGGTGATCGTCATTGCAGGTTTTGTTGTTGAGCAGCAAGTATCCCCACTTCCTTTTTTCATGGTTGGGTTACTTTTGCTTGATTGACACCCTTGGTTTTTTGTACACATAATTCAACTTCCTTTGCTGGAGATACTTTTTGATCTTGATCCAATGGCTTGATACTCAGACTCTTCATAGTCAGATTGCTCATAACTTGATTGTTTATAGCGAGATTGTTCATAGCTTAATCACCCATAAACATACTGTTTTATGAAACATAAGGTCACAACAGGACATTTTCACAAAACTTAATTTATCCGTAATTTTTCTCAAACGAATCGCTTCAAAATAATCCAGTCTTAGCCATGATTAATTGCTATGTTGTTAATTATAAACCTTGGAGTAAGCTCCAAGGTCAAGAAGAAATGAATGGTGCTATAAGCTTCAAGATAGAAAAAAGGCGCCTGAGTCAGCGCCTTTAATATCGTTTTGAAAAAGTCGTCGTAAGCGGTCTTCGTAAACAATCTTGGATCAAAGGAGGGATAAAACTTAAACTGGGTGCTGAAAACACTCATTTAATGACTTACCTATCGCTCTTAATACGTCACGTCGAGTGATCATACCAACCAGTTTTTCTTTGTCATCTACCACAGGGTACATTTTGGGCTTACCAATTTTCATCATGTCAGCCAATTCGATAATTGACATATCTGGTGATACAGACAGTACATCATCATGCATACATTCTTCTACCGTATGGGTATCATGGCAATGGTAACTGGCTTTTACTAGTTCATCGAGCAAATCTTGTTCAGAAAGATAGCCAACGACTTTTTCATTTTCATCAATGACAGGTCCGCCAAGTGTCACGCTTTGCATCACCTTGTCTAATGCAGCAGTAAGTGACATACCTTTATTGAAAGTCACCGCTTGCAACGTCATATAATCTTTTACTTTGAGTGAGTGCATTCTTATCTCCTTAACAGCCAACTTTTCTGCTCTTAAGTTAAGTGTCGCCTAAATTCTTAATTTTACTAAATTGAAATTGGCAATTTTATTCATAGACTGTCTCTATTGAACTTTGTTTTGATTCAAACACTCACGCTATAAAGATCAAAAAAGCCAGCCTCATTCTTAGAGTAGAAATGAGGCTGGCTGAGAATTGATGAATCTTATTGTGCTAGCGATGCGACCATATCACGAGCAACAGCCTCTGCGACTTTAATGCCGTCAATACCTGCAGATAAGATGCCGCCCGCATAACCTGCCCCTTCACCTGCTGGGTAAAAACCTTTCAGGTTGAGGCTCTGATAATCTTTTCCTCGCTTAATACAAACCGGAGAAGAAGTACGAGTTTCTACTCCAGTCAGCAAGCCATCTTCCACAGAAAACCCTTTGATTTTTTTATCAAATGCGGGAATCGCTTCTCGGATCGCTTCGACTGCAAAAGCAGGCAAAGCCTTAGAAAGATCCGTCAACTTAATCCCTGGGGTGAAAGAAGGCTCAACCTCTCCCAACTGACTTGGATCTCGGCCTTTTAGGAAATCTCCGATTTTTTGCGCTGGTGCATCATAGTTTTCGCCGCCTAGTACATAAGCATTGGACTCAAGTTCGCGTTGAAAACGAATACCTGCCAACGGGTCACCCGGGTAGTCAACTTCTGGAGAGATACCGACTACGATAGCACTATTAGCATTACGCTCTGCTCGTGAATATTGACTCATTCCGTTGGTCACAACACGCCCTTCTTCAGAGGTCGCCGCAACAACAGTACCACCAGGACACATACAGAAACTGTACACCGTGCGTCCATTTTTACAGTGATGAACCAATTTATAATCTGCTGCCCCAAGGATTGGGTTGCCTGCATTAGGACCAAAACGGGCTTCATCAATCATTGATTGTTTGTGTTCAATACGAAAGCCAACAGAGAAAGGTTTCGCTTCCATATAGACACCACGTTCATGCAACATCTCAAAAGTATCACGAGCACTGTGACCGACTGCCAACACGACATGACGCGACTTAATCATCTCGCCGTTTGACAAGGTCACTCCAGTAACTTGTCCGTCTTCCATATGCAAATCATCAACACGAGTGCTAAAGCGAATTTCGCCGCCCAGTTCGATAATTTTGGCGCGCATTTTCTCAATCATAGTAACCAGCTTGAAGGTACCTATGTGTGGCTTGCTCACATAGAGGATTTCTTCTGGAGCGCCTGCCGCAACAAACTCTGTGATAACTTTACGGCCATAAAAATTAGGATCTTTGACTTGGCTGTAGAGTTTGCCGTCAGAGAAAGTTCCGGCACCACCCTCGCCAAATTGAACGTTCGATTCCGTATTCAGTGTGCGTTTACGCCAAAAGCCAAAAGTATCTTTCGTTCTCTCACGAACTTCTTTACCACGCTCAACAATAATTGGATTAAATCCCATTTGAGCTAAAACTAATCCGGCAAAAAGACCACAAGGACCAAAGCCAATTACGACAGGGCGTTCTGTTAGATTATCTGGCGCTTTAGCAACGAACTTATAATCCATGTCTGGCGTTTGACGGACATGCGGATCTTTGGCAAATCGCTCTAGCAGTGCTTGCATATCCCCTTCGACAATGACATCAAGGGTATAAATCAAATGTATTTGGGTTTTCTTACGAGCATCATAACCACGTCTAAAGACATTAAAAGAGATGACTTCCTCAGCGGTAATGCCAAGTTTTTTGGTGATCGCGGCCAATAACGCGCCTTCTTCATGATCAAGAGGCAATTTAATTTCATTAATACGTATCATATGATGTCTCGTTACTTTAGGTGTCTTAGCCAACAGCATCGCTGTGTAACGCGTGCTTGTCAGCTCACAATGGCGCGCATTCTACGAGAATTTCCATTATCTGTCATACTAAATACAAAGCACTTGTCGTTTTTCATCTTGTGAAAGTTGAATTTTGTTTTGGGATGAGTATTATCGCCCTTCCTTATTTTTGACTAACTTAAGAGCGGATTATCATGGCGTTTGTCGTAACCGATAACTGTATTCAATGTAAATACACTGACTGCGTAGCAGTATGCCCGGCGGATGCCTTTCATGAAGGGCCAAACTTTATGGTCATCAATCCGATTGAGTGTATTGACTGTGGTTTGTGTGTCGATGAATGTGATGCAAATGCTATCTTCCAAGAAAACGAAGTACCGGAAGATCAGAGTCTCTATATCGAGCTTAATGCTGAGTTAGCAACCTTGTGGCCTGTTCAAACAGAAGTCAAGCCAGCGATGGATGAGGCGGAAAAATGGAATGGCGTAGCGAACAAGCTAGATATGTTAGAAAAATAAACCAGTAAATCGGCTCATCAGTAGCCGTAATCAAAAGTTATAGCCTCATTAAAAGACATAGCAAAGAAACATAACCAAGACTTATTAGCAAGTCTTGGTTGTTATACCAGAGTCAGCGTCTGTAATGCCATTTCACTTCTGGATCTTCTCTACTTAGCCCTTGTGTCGAAGCATATTATCCAAAATAATGCCTGTGGCCATCGCAACATTGAGAGATTCAGCACCACCAAACGCTGGGATCGTTATCTTGTCAGTCACATATGTTGAAGCCACTTCACGAATACCATGAGATTCACTGCCCATCAGTAAAATCCCTTCAGCAGAAAACGCCGTTTTATGGACATTTTGCCCTTCTAAAAAAGCACCATAGACCGGCATTTTTGCTTGCTCTAAGTAACTCGGAAGATCCACTAACGTCACTTGTACTCTTGCAAAGCTCCCCATCGTCGCACTGATCGTTTTAGGATTATAAGGATCGGCACAATCCACACTGGCCACGATATGTTTGATGCCGTACCAATCAGCAACACGGATAATAGTACCCAGATTACCGGGATCAGAAACACCATCTAAGGCAATCATAAGTCCTGAAGCTGGTGGAGCCGAAAGAGCTGGAATTTCAACGACGGCAATAGCACTATTGTTGCTCACTAAAGTGCTCGCTTTAGTCAAGTCATCTAGTGATGCTTCAATACAATTCACACCGTCCAATTCATGCTGATGTTCGACTAGGAATTGAGCAGTAGCGAAAACATTCTGAACCGATAAGTCACTTTGGACGAGCTCAAGAACATTCTTTTCACCTTGAACTAAAAACAGCCCATGCGCCTTACGTTGTTTTTTTTGGCCTAAAGCGCGAAGAAGTTTGAGTTGGTTTTTCGAAATCATAAAGTATCCAAGGTATAAATGGTCGGCACAATTCAAAGCCGACGCATTATATACCCAAAGTAGACTAAGATGCGAGGCTATACCCAAGTGACCTTAATCAAGTGGCGTTCCATCAGGCATCGTCGTTTCATCTTCATGCCAAAATAAATCCGCCCGGTTCTCATAGCGTTCAGCAAATGTCATTCTTGGATCGAGCTGATATTTAAGCGTGGCTTTAATTTGATTAAATGCCTTTTCAGCAACCTCAGAATCAGCGACAGCATGCGGATTGATGATCAACTCCGCAGATCGTCTTGCTGAGTCTTCAACCTGATAAGAATAGTAGGCTTTCGGATTAAAAGGCCCAACAGCAAACATAATGTCTTCTGGTGGAATATTAAGTGTTGCCACTTCATGAAGGTCAGCCCCCCTCAGCATAGTGTTGACGGATTTACCGCCGTGATTTAACTCAATTGCATATACGTAACCCATCCGATTACCCAGCGCATAATCCACTGCAATGGACTGCTCGGTACTGGTCGAAACAACCCCACTAATACCACGATTATTCGCATCAATCTGATATTCCTTAACTGGAGCAATTTTACGATTCATCCCAGTATGAAAAAGTTCATTAGGTAAACGAGTATCACCTCTATAGACTAAACGACCCGTTAGCTCTGGTTGGTACTCCATTAAGAAAGGATGATGCATCACTTCCTTTTGAGCATTAATACTTATCTCATGCAGAGCCTTCACGTCAGTAAGGTAAGCATAGGGGTCAACGAGCATTTCCATCTCTGCAAAATCTCTTAGCACTTCAGCATCTCGACCGCCAGCCATATCTTCATACCCTGAACTATGTGGCTTTGAGGTAGAAACAATAGGAAGATCATCAGGTAAAATAATATCCAAGCGCTCACTAAAACCAGAATCATCTGTTCTGGTTTGAGTGAGATGCTGAGAGAGGACTTGTTCATTTGGTTCATTGCTGCCTACCTGACCAGGTCTAAATTTAGCCTCACTCCAACGGAACTCCTGTATACTTGAATCAAAAGTACGAATCACTTGCTTACCAAGTAAAGCTCGCCCAGTTTCCGCATCGATTTCCAAATATTGTCCAAAGCCAAGTGGCCTTAACAACGTACCTCTTCCTGCCTCTGCTATCTTCACACCAATTAACTTTTCATGAGTCCGTGGATGAACAATAGGCTTAGGCTTTGCGGTGAAATGATCTAAATATTCTTTTGGATACCCACCGCTTTTTACCAATTGATTGGGAAGCGTTTTTAAATTAGGTTCAGTAACATCAAGCAGTTCTCGCCCATATTGAGTTAACACTGGAATCAATGTTGTGGCTCCTAATATCGCACTATTAGTGACACTCATTCGAGTCCCAGCCAATCGTTCAGCTGTATGATCCCCATTTATCGCTTTATCTATGCTGAGACCAAACTGTCCTGTACTGAAGCCAATTTCTAACGGAATACCAATCTCTGGTAACATAAAATCAATGACAGGAAATAGCGTTAGGATACTGTTCGATAAAGAAAGAAAGTAGTCTCGTTGAGCTTCAGAGTTAGATTTAATTCTCACATCACCATCACTAATTAAACGCATTCGGACTTGCTCTGCAACACATTCAAACACATCACCAAATACTGGCCGATGCTTCATCATTAGATAGTCTTCATTCCAACTGCTGTCTGCAAATCCCTGAAGGGCTCTATCAACCCCAGAGTAACTCACACCATCCTGTCTAACATACAAGCTAAAATGTTGAGCGAGAGTTTTCCTATTTATCGGATAAGCTCTTAATGCGAGAAATAAGAACTTTTTTAATTGTCGTTCATTTTTGAAGGTAATAAAAGGTTGTCTGGCTCCAGGGATATATAAAAGGCCAGAGTTTTCTTTTTTTCGGCTAATTAACAATATATCCGTAGCATCATAACCATAAATATCAAATCGGAATACTTCAATATTTTTATTTCTTTTTGGTTCTAATACCTCTCTTGCTAATTGATATTGGTCTGCATTAAGACTTCCATCTTTATATTGTAAATAAGCAGATAATGTATACCCATCACGCAAAAGCAAAGTAAAACGTTGTCGATTATTTTTCCAGAATTCATTTAATGCTTCCGTATAAGCACTCTGAATATCCAGTTGATAATAAGCAATATCCCATATATCCGATGACAATAAACGAATTTCATTTCTTTCATCAAAATGATGACCTTGCGCATCTTGAGTATAAATACCCGTATAGATATCGATTTCACCAGGAAAGTAATCACGAAATTGATTGAACACATTGAGCATCAACGCTTGAGTCAAAGTATAAGATTCAATAGGTGTATTGTAATGCGCCCAACCATTGTATGTTCTAGAGCTGTTTATGGCACCATCGAAACGGTGGTAGTAAACGTTATCAGGATCAATATCAGTATATCCATTTAATACCAGTGCTTGCTTGACTGTTTCTGACGTTATACGTAAAGGATCAGGTAACGACTGCATTATATAAGCATAGTCTCGGACAAATTGTCGTTGCCATACTTCATCAAAGGAGGGAGCTACTTCATCTTCATCCAAGACATCATTTGAGAAAATATCATTTGATAAAATATCTACTTGTGCTTTCAAGTTGGTGTTGGATTGGATAAAAAAAAGTATAAAAAAAAGAAATTTAAAGAGATTACGCATTAAAAGATTATTTAATTATAAATACATATTCATATAATAATAAAAAAAACAAAAGCCAGATATTAACCTTATCACATAAAAGCCATTATATTTAACTCACACAGATTTCATTAGAATCAATCAATTTAAACTATCAAAAATCCAACTCATCATTAAAAAATAACCATTAATAACTTAGTTATAAATAACTGTAAATTAAATTCAAAAACTTTTACTTTATAGATAAAACAGCTCATTGTATTAATAAAAACTAACAATTTTAAATAATAAAAACTTTATCGCCACAATTAATATTAGAATGTTACAAAAATCACAAAAGTATATTCATCAAAGTAAGGATAATTTCATTATGCAAGTAGAAATAAGTAAAGTGACTCTTGCCCTTTTTACTTTATTATCAAGTAATGCTTTCTCTGGTCAGGAGATCAGTTATTTAGGATTAGGTGGAACAATAAAGTCTGGGTTGTATGTTTATGGACAATCCGAAATGGCAGACAAAATGTTATATGCAACCAGAAGTCAATTAAACAATGATATTTGCATATTATCTAATCAGTATTTTGAAATTCGTAATGGTTGGGAGAACATTTCATCTGGTGGCTCATTAGGTGCATCAAGTTATTACCCAAGTGAACCTGTAAAATTTATATGTCCAGATGGGAATAAAGAAGTAATTATCCATACTCCTGATTATCGAAATCAAAGCTTTTCACCAATTAACGATACTTGGTATATACTGAACAACTCTATTGACTTTTATCAGAAGATGACAGGTGAATTACCCATGCAGGAAAAGATCACGGTGATCTCACATTATTTTGCTGGAGATAATGCGCAATATGTCAGACAAGATAGAGTTGGCGGAGGCTATGAAAAATTTAGAAATCATATTTTAATCTCTGATGGTAATAAGAGCCCTACAACAAACTCTGAATATATATACTCTAACGGAGCTAGCAGCGATATCGTCATTCACGAGCTGACACATGCTTACACGGCAAAGCCTGGTCATGCCTTCGAACACATGGATTTCTCACATAATAGTGTTAATGCATGGTCAGAGCACTTTAGTGATATTGTTGCGGAGTATTATCAGTACAAGGAGTTTGGTCAGGTAGACTTTGTTCATAATATGGATCGAGTAAAATGCACTTCTGAACAAGATGCTGATTGCCGTTCATACATCAGGAACTTTAAAGATCCAAAATACAGAAGCCTAGCAGAAGCATTGACCAGTGAAGGAAAAGAAGATATTGACCAGTTCAGCATACACACATCAGCGGAAATACTCGGTTACGCTTTTTATTCCCTAATTCATGAGGGGATATTTACTTTTGATGAACTGATGCAAGTGTTGGTTAATGCAGAAAAGAATCACTGGAAGCCAAGTGCTGATTCAGATATATACTATTTTACTAGAGGCTTACTTAATTCAGCAATAAGCTTAGGTTATGAAGATAAAGTTCCCTATATGATAGACATATACACACAAACTGGGTTTCTTGAATAACAGAATTTAGAGTCTATTTGAACTTTTGATCTGATTCTTGCAACGATGGCTGGGTATTGATGAAAAGCGTTTTGGTGAGATGTTTTGTCGACCCTAAGTGAGTATAGCGCAACGATTATCCAGCCCACGCTGAGCTGGATAGATATGGCGTTCTTTTACGCCAATAGTTTTACCAATGCCCTACCGACACCATGTGCACTGGTTGGATTTTGACCTGTGATCACTCGTTCATCAACAATAACAAACTCTTGCCATGGTTGAACTTTAGAGTAGCGCGCTGCAGCGCGTGCAAGAGACTCTTCTAGTAAGAACGGAATATCATTGATGGTACCAAAATCAATCTCTTCCTCACGAGTGAAACCTGTCACTGACTTTGACGCCAGCAGCTTCTCACCATTACTTAATGTAATCGGTAAAAGCGCGGCGGGACCATGGCAAACAGAAGCTAATATACCACCTTCTTCATAATGCTTAGCTGAGATTTCTGCGAAATCACTATTGCTTGCTAGATCAGAAAGAAGACCAAAACCACCCGGATAGAAGATCGCATCATAATGCTCACCCCGAATCTGTGATACTGGAATCGTATTGTTGATACGATTCTGAAAATCATCATCCGCTAGGATACGCGTATTGACCTCATCACCTTCAATCTCCACTCCGTACAATGGAGCCTGACCTCCTTTAATAGAGGCAATATCATATTCGAAGCCACCAACGAGGAGCTCGCTAAGCACATGAGTGAGCTCTGGTGCGTAAGTTCCATTTGCTTGATCAGTTTCACCCAATGTTGCATGGTTTGTCACAATGATGAGTACTTTCTTCATAAAGGTTTCCTTGTTGACTTAGGTGTGTTTTTTGACCATACCTATACTAATTGCTAATCAAATAAGTGATAATATACAGATTCAACAAAACATTATTGCTATATAGCAAAGGTGGTTATGGACAGTTTTGAGGGTATCAACGAATTTGTTATGGTTGCAGAGAGTTCAGGGTTTTCTGCAGCGGCAAAAAAATTAGGTTGCAGTACCAGTCATGTCAGTCGTCAGGTGACTAGATTAGAAAAACGGTTAGGCGTTGCCTTGTTGGCACGTTCAACCAGAATGGTGAGCTTAACTGAGGCTGGGCAAGCGTATTACCATCAGTGCAAAGAACTGGTAATTGGCCTACAACAAGCAAATGAGCGACTGACAACACAACAAACACAATTGAGCGGAACTTTAAGAGTGAGTGCTGCTGGGGCATTCTCTGAAAATCACGTAGCACCTGCTTTAATGGCGTTTGCCAAACAGCATCCTAATCTCAAGGTAGAAATCAACTTCAACACCAATATGATAAACTTCATAGAGGATGGTTTTGATTTTGCTATCCGTTACGGAAGGTTAAATGATTCAGGCTTGGTCGCAAGAAAACTCGTCGACAGGCCAATGGCTGCAGCGGCGAGTCAGAGCTACCTTGATGAGCATGGTTCTCCTACCCATCCAGAGCATTTAAAGCATCATCATTGTATTATCGCTAATCAAGAAATCTGGTTATTTGAGAAAGATAATAAGCCCTTAGATGGCGTGAAAGTTCAAGGAAGGTGGAGAAGCAATAATGTGAATACCGTTTTGCAAGCTTGCTCAGAGGGCTTAGGTGTGGCCTACTTGCCCAAAAGTAGCTTCGGTGATGCCATTTCATCAGGTCGTTTAATTCCAATTCTTAAGCCTTATTGGGGAAGCGGTAATAGCAGTTGGATTGTTTATCAAAATCGTCATTTTTTACCATTAAGAGCAAGATTGGCTATCAATTTCCTACTTGAGCATTTTGAAAAATGGCAGGAATGACAGCCACCATTTAATTAAGAAAACTCAGGAACGATCATTACTTTCTTTAGTTCTGGTTGATAGAAGACAATGCATTCACCACCACCACCTAAATAGGTGTCAAAACTAAACATACCTATGTATATGAACTCTTTCTCTAGCTCCTCATTAAAGTAAGTAATTTCTCTGGTACTCATTTTTTCAAACTCAGCTTCACCCCCCTCCTCCATAACATCATGGTAATGATCTAATTCCGGGTTTTCTGCCATTTCATCGTATAACATCGCATCCCAGTTCTGACCTAGTGGAGGTTGACCACCAAGTTCAAACAAGATCTCTTTACTACTATTTTCTGATGGATGTGAGACATACTTATACTGGTTATAAAAAGATACGGACTTTAAATAGTACTCAATGTAATTATTTTCAATTTTGTAATCCGTATCTTTGATATATTCATTATCAAGCTTCCATCCTTGGTTAGTCAATGAATATGTTATAAAGGCATAATCACCATCAAAAATACCTTGTAAATTAGGAACGGCTATAAATATGCTCTCATTATTGTTCTCTTCAAATTGACGATATGATAAGAGTCCAATTGGAATCAGTGTTTCAGTGTCAAATAAAACAGCATCCTTTGCTGGATAAGGTTGATAAAACTCTTCCTCTTTAACAATACTTACGGGTAGCACCTTGAGCTTTGTTTCTTTTATTATAAATGCCATATGACGTTATCTCCTCTCTTAGTTTATCCTTTTTTAAATAATCAGAACTTATTTCACGCATCATTTTGACGAAAAGTATTCTTAACTTCAACATTGCCATCAACTAAAGTATTTCATTATGAGAAAAAACTAAAGGTGAGAGAAAATAAACTCCTATTTTTCACCACTACAATTGGCGCCATTATTTACCTAATGAAACCCGATATAATTACTATTGTTTTTATTAAAATGTTGCTCCAGAATGTTTAACTTCACTTGACTTAATGAAACAAGAATTCTGGAATGAATAATGAAATTATTAAAATTTGTATTAATTATAGGTATATTATTATTAATTACAGGCTATGGGCATATTTCAATTATTCTCGGCCTTTTTAGTGCTCTCATTTATGCATGTACTCGAAATACCTCTGGAAGTACAAATTCTTTCAACTCCAATAAGGCGTCTACGCATGATTTTGAAACTAATGAGTATGACACCAAACAAAGTGGTTTTGACTCCTATTGCAGTGATGGTAGCTCCCATAGTGGAGGCGGTGATAGCTGTGGAGGTGGAGACAGTGGCGGTTGCGATTAGCTTCAGCTCGGTCAAGTGAATCAGTTTAATTCCACTGAGGCTTGTTAATCAAACAGGCCTGTCATTTTTCTTGGTTTATAAAGCGAAAAAGCCTGCAATTTTCAATAAAATTGCAGGCTTTTCAATGGGTGGGACCCCAGCCACATCCCGGCACACAAGTCACTCGCTGCGGCTGCTTCCTTCCGGACCTGACCGAGTTCACGAGCTATTGTTGCGAGAGGACCAAGGCCCCATAATTCTTTTAGCGAGACCGCGTCTCAGCTGATGTGGGGATTATTCAGTATCAAGGAGCAGATTGCAAGCGTAAAAGTGGCCTATTTATCTCTTTTACTTCTAATTGAACAAAACGGCGTCAATTTAGGACTATAGGCATACCTTAGATACTTAAGACATTTCCAGATTCTAAAGCTCGCCGGGTTCATCCCCACTACGTAAAATATAATCGGTCATCCAAGCGGTCCCCAATAAGCAAATCCAAACCACAAACACTGGACTTGGCACCTGAATGTTGGGCATTACAATCAACGTTGCGAAGCCAATTGTAGGTAATGTCCAGCAGAGCAGTTTTCCCCAATGTTTTGATTGTTTTGTTTTCATTAGGGTCTCCGCCGTTGCCAAAATACCAATCAAACTCAACGATAAGAGCACGGCATGATGTAATCCCGCCAGCCAAAGAGGCAATAATAAAAATAATGACCACCAGCGGCGCTGGTTTGTTGGCTGCCAATGTGTTGCCGCCCACCACATCACCATTACGGCCAATATTTGTATACACGTTGCCCAAACGGAACCATCAAGCCTTCCGGCATGCTGAGTCACCATGATCCCTATTTTTAATGTCACCACAATCAAGGCACTCGTAATAAGGACACCCAGCGAGCTGCGCTTGGAGAAAACCACCATAAGTAAAGGAAAAAGCACTAAGACAGCTATCGATAAAGCTAAGGGTTGTATGGATAACGTCATTCCATAAACTGTCATCGCGCCTAATAGTATCAAGCCTGTACGGTTCTGATCTGGAATAACCCATAAAGCAGGGATGATTAATGCTAAAACAGGAAGATCTTCATGACTGAGGTTAAGAGCATGAGTGCCAACAACAACAAGAAAAGCCGTCAAACAAAATTGAATAATCGAATATATCATGGTGCCTCCTAGCAACCTCATAGCATGCTCTTCCTTGGCAAAATAAAGCTAATACTTTTAGTATGGTTTACTTTTTGGCCTAAGTCTTTGCAATAATGCTGCAAAAACTCAAACAAGATGTATGCCAAATGTTTTAATGAGACTCGAAACGCAATAATTGGACTTCACATTGAAGATATTCAGGATAATTAACGTCCAAATACCCTTAAGTCGCCCTCATTAAGGCGACCTTGGCTTTCAGACACTGCAACGATTCAATGATATCGGGGGGTTATCTTATGCTGACAAGACGCATTACGACATTATGAGTACTCTGTTGGTCAGTGATCACAGCAAAATTTCTATCGGTGGTAAAACGTAGTTGATCATCCACATCAATGCGGGCTCTCAAGCTGTAACGGTGATTAAGCTGAATATCATTACTGTCATAGCTCAATTCAAACGCCATAGGTACCTGCTGCCCATCGGTAGTGAAGCTTTGTGATGCTAACACTTCCGCGGGTGCATCAGCTAAAGATACGTCTTCAAGTGTCACCGTCACCAACGCGTTATCAGGCAGGGCAATACGCTCTCTGTAGGTAATGGTACCGGTAATCATTTTCATAGTGACCTCCGCAGATGCTTCATTGTGAGTGGGTAACACCTGACAACCGACAAGTGTAGCGCCATAAAATAGCGAAGCAGCCAATAAGGCAACTTTTTTGATGTTTGCTTTTTTGTTGATGTTTACTGTTTTTTTCATGCTTATCCTCAACGTGTGTTCATGACAAAGTGTCTCGACTCAGTGACACTCTCCCAAAGGGCGAGTGACCTAAACTTTCAGACTTTGTTAATGGTTCTCAATGTAGAACCACTATATCTTCGATACCGTTGCCGCGCCTTAGAGCTAAGGTCATCTCGCTGAACGCAGCATCTTGAAATTACTTGGTATAATAATAAACAAAGAATACGAATAACGGTGAGGAAAAATCATGAGTAAACCATTGAGAGAATTGCTTTGCTTGCTAAAACTCGAAAAGCTAGAAGAAGGCTTATTTCGGGGGCAAAGTCAGAACTTGGGCTTGCCGCAAGTTTACGGCGGTCAAGTTTTAGGGCAAGCACTCTCAGCGGCGAGATATACCGTTGATGAAGCGAGAACTGTGCATTCATTTCATAGTTATTTCTTATACCCTGGAGATCCAGAAAAACCAATTATTTATGATGTCGAAAAATTACGTGATGGTAGAAGCTTTAGTACCCGTCGAGTAAAAGCAATACAAAAAGGTCGACCTATTTTTTATCTCACTGCCTCTTATCATGGTGAAGCAGCAGGTTTTGAGCATCAAAGATCGATGCCAGATATCCCCGGCCCTGAAAACTTTTCATCAGAAACAGAACTCGCTAGCCATATTGCTGAGTTTCTACCGAAAAGATTGAGAAAAACCGTGTGCTGTGAAAAGCCGATTGAGACTCGCCCAGTCACCATTATCAACCCTTTAGACCCAAAAAAGGCAGAGCCAAAACAATACTTATGGATTCGTGCAAATGGTGCCATGCCCGATAATCACTTAATACATCAGTATTTACTTGCTTACGCTTCAGATTGGGGTTTCTTGGTAACGGCTTTGCACCCCCACCAAGTTTCCTTGCTCACTCCTAACTTTCAAGTCGCAACCATTGATCATTCAATTTGGTTTCATCGCCCTTTCAGAATGGATCAATGGCTCCTTTTTGCCATTGAAAGCCCAACAGCCAGTAATGGCCGAGGGTTAGTACGCGGTGAACTTTACAACCAGCAAGGTCATTTAGTTGCCACAGCGGTTCAAGAAGGCGTGATGCGTCCCACTCAATAATTACTTTAATCAATAATAGCCCCACTCCAACCAGAGAATGTACTCAGCTACCTTCTCTGGTGATTCAATATATGGGACTACTTAATAGGCAGTTCAGTGGTATACTTAATTGGCTCCATAGCAAAGGTTGACGTTACATTAGATAGACCTTTCACACTATTAACTAAACGTTTGTAAAATTCATCGAAACACTTCATATCTTTGACGACGACCTTCATCATATAATCATAATCACCAGCCATGCGATAAAACTCCATTACTTCTGGAAACTCGCTCACTGTGGTCATAAAAAGATGGTACCAATCTTCAGAATGATCGCTAGTCTTCAATTGCACAAATGCAATGAATGAGAGATCAAGCTTTTCTGCATTCAGTAAAGCAACACGCTTTTCAATATAACCTTCATCTTCCAATTTTTTTAGTCGTTTCCAGCATGGCGTGGTTGTTAGATTTACACGTTCTGCAAGTTCATTGAGTGACATGGTGCCATCGGCCTGAAGGAGAGAAAGCAACATTGTATCCGTTTTATCTAATGCCATACCAATAAATGCCTTTTTTATGGAAAAGTTTGCCAAAAGTGGCTAATCAACAAGTAATCATAGCAAAGTTTTTCTCTAGATTTATAGTTAGATTATACCCAGGCAATCTCTTATTTGGGTTTCCCTTACTTTTCAGAGGAAGTAATTAATGTGTACCGACCATAACTGGATTAATAATGCGATAGGCAAAATCGAAGCGGATTTTCAACGATCTGCAGAAACGCATCTGTTCAAGCTTGATCTTCCTTCTCTGGAAGGAATTGATATCTATCTCAAGGATGAAAGCACTCACCCTACCGGATCATTAAAGCACCGTCTTGCACGTTCTCTGTTTTTGTATGCCATTTGTAATGGTTGGATTGGCCCAGAAACGACAGTGATTGAGTCGTCTTCAGGTAGTACTGCCGTATCAGAAGCTTATTTTGCCCGCTTACTGGGTTTACCCTTTATCGCTGTCATGCCAAAAAGTACAGCAAGAAAAAAGATCGAACAAATTGAACTGTACGGCGGCAAAGCCCACCTTGTCGAACGAACCGATCAAATCTATGCGGAGTCACGTCGATTAGCTAAGGAACTGAATGGCCACTACATGGATCAATTCACCTATGCTGAGCGAGCAACGGACTGGCGCGGAAATAATAACATTGCCAACTCTATTTTCACTCAAATGGAATTAGAACAGTATCCGATTCCTACTTGGATCGTAATGAGCCCTGGCACAGGCGGCACCTCTGCAACCATAGGTCGATTCATTCGTTATCAAAAATACGATACCAAACTGTGTGTTGTCGACCCAGATAATTCGGTGTTCTTCGACTATTTTCAATCAGGCAATACCAAAGTCAAAGTCGAAGCGAGTAGCCGTATTGAAGGTATTGGTCGCCCGCGTGTTGAACCAAGTTTCATTGCAGGCGTCGTCGATGAAATGCGAAAGATCTCTGATACCGCTAGCGTAGCAACTGCATACTGGGTATCTGATTTGATCGGCAGAAAAGTTGGCCCATCGACAGGCACGAATCTATTTGGGGTGCTACAACTCGCTTGTGAAATGAAGCTGCGTGGTGAATCCGGTTCTATCGTCACCCTTTTGTGTGATTCTGGAGAACGTTATCTGGAGACATATTACAACCAGGATTGGGTTGAAAATAACATTGGTAATATTCAGCCTTACTTAGACATGCTCGCAGAAATACAACGCAAAGGCTGTGCAGGGCTAGGAAAATTATGAGCTAAAATTATCTATCATCACGCTAAAAGCTAGTGTCAGCATAAGTCTGTGCTGACACTTTTAACATAGCAAAATGAATAGAGTAACAGTAAAAAACTCTACATATATCGTTAATAAACGATATACCAATCAAAAAGTTGTAAACATCATGAATCTTTGAGTATTAATTGCGATAAAGCAATCACCTAAGAAATTAAGGAAATTAAGGAAATTAAGGAAATTAAAATTCCACTTACTTGGAATTAATATGATAGAAAAGCCTACAGTCTAAAAATTATTTTTAACATTTATTTAAAATAAAAAAAATACTTATAAAAAATTTATTATTAACATTGTTATGTGACTTTCTTCCAATTTTTAATTGTTATTACTTGATGTGATTTGTTAAAAAAAATATTTTTGTAATTAGTTTATTTCATTGCAGATAAGGAAATATTAGTTAATCGTATTTAAGTTAAATATTTTTTACTTCCTTTACCCAAAGAGATTACGTTACAAAGAAATTGTAAATAAGCTTTTATTGATTAAAAGTAGTCAAGTTGCCGTTTTGGTAATATTAATTTTAGCGAGAGTATTATGAAAGAGAATAAAGTAGTTCTTGTTATTGATGAGAATCTACCAACTGGCGTAATAGCAAATACAGCAGCTGTACTCGGTGTAAGCCTTGGAAAATTAAAGCCTGAATTGGTTGGAAATAATTTGTTAGACGAAGTTGGATCTATTCACTCAGGAATCACAACTGTGCCTCTTCCTATTCTAAAAGGTAACACAGGATTGTTAAGAACCCTTCGAGAGAAACTAAAAGAGTTTGAACCTGAGCTTACCGTAGTTGATCTGATAGGAGCAACACGCACTACTAAATCTTATGAAGATTATACTTTAGTTCTTAGCAAAACCCCTATTTCAGAACTTGAGTATCAAGGAATTGCATTAGCAGGTGATAAAAAAATCATCAACAAGTTTACTGGTAACCTTGGGTTATTACGCTAATAATTTTTAATATAAAAAATAACCCATAAATTTAATCAAGGAAATCATAATGGACGTAGTTATTAAAGAATCAAAAAATTTAAAAGAACCTAAAACTTCACCCAAAAAGCTCACATCAGATACAGAGTATGATTATGCAGATCCTGAAATTATTCATTGGACTAGCTATTTTATGGATGAAGCTAATAAACAAAATGTATTTGTTAATATAAATGCAACAGCAGATACTAGAAAAAGTAAAGCTAGTGCAATATGCATGGCTAAAATCTGGTATGAGTTCACAAGATTCGTACCTATATTTATAACTAAAGCTGTAACCTTAACTGATGACCCTGAGCGTCAGCATGCACTAATCCAAATAGCATATGATGAGTTAGGTGGGCGTGATAAAAACTTTATTCACTCTCAATTGTTTCTTGAAACATTGAAAGAAATTGACATCAAAATCGATAGTAACTTTAGAAACACTTCAATTAAAAGCGTACTTAATTACCTAGATAATACGTTAGTCTCAACGACTAGCCAATATGGTATTGTAGGTTTATTGATGAGTTTTGAGATTATTGCAGAAGAGAATATTGAAACATTATTCAGATGTTTATGCTATGAAGAATACTGTGAGTCAGTAATGTCCAAAACTCCTTTCTTTAAAATACATCGCCAAGATGAAACTGAACACATCCGCCACTCAGTTGCTAATTATCTTCGGTTCTGTAAGTCTGAACAACAAAAAGCCGAATTTAAAGCTTCATTTGATGCTGGTGTTAACTTCTGGCAAAGGTTCTGGGATCAAGTCTCCCGAACAATATTATTAGAAACAGAACAGCGTCAAGTAGCATAATTAATTCGGAATTTTTAGATGAAAACAGTAGTGTTTATTGAAACAAATTTCAGTGGTTTAGATGCAATAGTATATTGTAAAAAAAAAGGTTATCACACCGTTTTAATTACTGATAGTAGAGAACGTTTTAAAAAGTGGTTCCCAGCATCAAGCATATATAAAATAGAGTTGGCTGATAAAATCATTTCAGTCAACAATTCAAATAATAAAGACGAAGTAATATCTGCCCTAAAAAAAGAATATGAAAAAGTAGATGCTATATTAACATTTGCAGAAATTCGTACTCATGTAACTGCTCAGATATGCTTCGAACTTGGTTTACGTGGTGCTACACCTGAGTCGATAAAAATCGCACAAGATAAGTCGAAATTTCGCCAAGTTCTAATTGATAAGGGTGTTGATAATGTTCAATATCAAAAAATTAATACTCCTTCTGAATTGAAAGATATATGCGATAGCCTTAATTTTCCATTATTTTTGAAGCCAGTGCAGGGCCATTCAAGTATTGGAGCCAGAGTTTGCTATAAAAAAGATGATGTTGATACACTAATTGCTCAGCTAACTCAAATTTCAGAAGATTGGATATCTCAATCTTACGTAATCGAAGATTTTTTAGACGGACAATTAGTTAGTGTTGAGGTTTTAACTACTAGCTCTGGCCACCATCAAGTTATTGGAATATCAGACCGGGATGTGATTTCAAACAGTATTGAAATAGGTGCCTCTTTCCCATTCAAAAACACTCATAAACAGGCAATTGAAGAAAAAGCATGTAAAGCGTTAGATGCTATTGGCTATGACTTCGGACCAAGCCATGTTGAACTTATTTTGACAGACACGGGCCCACACTTAGTAGAAGTTAATACACGAGTTGGAGGAAGTGGCCACTCAACTATGCTGGAACTATCAACTGAAAGAAGCATTGTTGGTGATTGTGTAGAGCTTTGTCTTGGTAATATTTCAAATGATGGGGGCCTATATGAACACAAACAGGGGGCAGCATGGCACTGCTTTGTTAGTAGTCAATCAGGAGTTCTTAAAGAATTGCCAAACACAGAGCAGTTATCTTTACTACCAGGTGTTGAACATGTGTGGATCCATAAAGAAATAGGCGAATCCATATTGGATCTCAACTCCAACTATAGCTGGATAATTCAAGTCATGTGTAAAGGCGAGAATCAAGAAGATGCAAAGCACAAAGTTACTAAAGCAATACAATATGCTAGAGACAATATTGTCATAGTTTAATAAAGGTCTAAGGCAATGTTTACAATTTCTCGTGGTAGAATTAATTTAGGGTTGAGCTCGCTTGCGTTCACAATTTCATCTGCAGGTTCAGTACTACTGCATATTGTTTTTTCGTTGGCAATCTTCAAACAAACTAACTCCGGATTAATCACTTCTGTTTTCATTTCACTTCAATGGTTACCTACATTGTTGGTAATACTGTATCGGAGTGATTGGGACTATGGTATGGATCCAATAAAACGTTGGTATTTACTTGATTTATTATCTGCGATTCTTACTTTACCCATACTACTTTTTATCGATGACTCTAACTACACTGCAATAGTTTTACTTTTGTTGTTACGTGGAGTTGTAGATCAAATAAATAGAATTAACAAAACAGTATGTACCCGGATAATCTTTCCAGAAGATAAAACGGCTCAATATGCATCATTTATGCAAACTGGTTACCACGTAGGCATTGGAATGGCCGCAGTAGCTGGAGTTTTTATGCTTAGTAAAATAGAACTTAAGTTTGTGATTTGGTTTGATATATTTACATTCATAATATCTGCTTTATTAATGATGTTTGCTAAAAAAGCTTCTAATGTGACATTGCCGCCTTCTAAAAAGAGGTTAGTATTCAAACAGCGTATAACAGAATATGTTGGTGCATTAAAACAAGATGGGCGACTTCTTTTTTGCGCAATGCTTCCTCCTATGACTGCTACTTTTTTCCAAGGAACTTATAGTGTCTTGCAACCTATATTTCCTATCCAACACCTTGGCCTAGATGAATCTGCTGTATCACTATCCTACATTTTGGCTAGTGTTGCGATTGTTGTAGGTTCATTTGGATTTTCTTTTTTCAACAAAAAAAGCAAAATTTTTGAAAAAAACTTCAAAAATGTCTACACGATTGTTATATCGGCCTCAATCTTTGCAGTAATTACATACATTTTATGTGTGTGGACATTGAATCCCTTAGTAAGTGCAATATCTTTTACACTTATGATCTTATTGTTTGAATTTCTATGGATGGCTGGCTATGTAGGTATAGTTGCATTTTCCCCAAGTGGTCAGCTCGGATCAGTATTTGGAATTTCATTTGCAATTGGCTGCTTACTAGCGTCAGTAATAGTAACAGCTTCAGGGGCCTTATTAGATATAACCGATCACAATAATGTATTAGTTATTGGATTATTCATGGGGATTTATTTAGCTGTAATTTTCTGGGCTAGAAGATCTTCTCTATATAAATTAAATAGAGAAGACAGCATATAAAAACAATTTAACAAATAAGTAATAAAGGATTAATTATGAAAGGAAATTGGATAAAAAAAGAACTTTGTGAATTAAACAAAGAGAATATGGATCTTTTATTAAATTTTAAAATTCCAGGAATAATTATTAAAAATTTCATTTCATATGATATTTGCCAAGAAGTCTCTAATCGATTAATAGCTACTAATTTTTCTGGTTATGACCATTTAAATAATATTCCAGTTCAACAACTTGGCCTATGTCATAATCAATATGCTCATGCTGACAAAGAAATATACTTTTCTAAATGTAATGCCGCAGAGAAAGAAATAAAAAAAATTTACAAAAACCTTAATATCAATCCTGTAAATAAAATAATCAATCTATTAAATGAAAATCTTGATATGAATGTAGGAATTTATGAGGAAGAAGGATTTGGTAAATACTTTGCAGGTGCATTTCGTAGCTTTAAAGGACATGGTCGTTTACATGCGGATCATGCACCTAGCCATATTAAGCAATCCTGGGCAGTTACTGAATTGGTTAAACAACTAACATGGAATATTTACTACTGTATTTATGAGCAGAAAGGTGGTGAGTTAATTATTTATGACACAATTCATACCGATAAAAACGATCACATGAAGGTAGATAACGAATATTATTTTCCTTATGAGGTTCTTGAGCGTGAAGACCATATAAAAGTAAGGCCTAATGTAGGTGATCTAATCATTTTTAATACACAAAACTTCCACGAAATTCTTGGTCAACCAAATGGTAATCGTATATCTCAAACTTCATTTATGGGTTTAACTAAGAGCGGAAATTTAAAACTTTGGTCATAGTAAGATAATTATTTGGATAAAAGTTCGCACCACTTATAAACAATATAATATATAAACAGACATTTGGAGTATCCATGTTTTTTCCTTATAAAAACCTTCTAATAATTGGAATAGGGATTTTTGCTTTTTCTATGCAAGTAAAAGCAAAAAATAACCTTGTTTATTGCTCAGAAGGAAGCCCTGAATCATTTAACCCACAACGCACCCTATCAGGTACCGCACGAAATGCGACTGCGGGAACTATATATAATCGCTTGGTTGAATTTGAGGGAGCCTCAACACGCATAGTTCCATCTTTAGCGGAAAGTTGGACTATTTCTGATAATAAGAAAGTATATACTTTTCAACTTAAAAAGGGTGTTGATTTTCATCATACTAAATACTTTAATCCGACTAGAAGCTTCAATGCTGATGATGTGGTATTTTCATTTAACCGTCAATTGGTAAAAAACCATCCATATCACCTGGTTGGTGGTGGTATTTATCAATACTTCCAAGGAATGGGGATGGATAACCTAATCAAATCCGTTGAAAAAGTTGATGATTATCAGGTAAAAATAACACTTAATAGACCAGAGTCGCCATTCTTATCTAATCTTGCAATGCCTTTCATGTCTATTCTATCCGAAGAATATGCAGAAAAATTAGCTCAAAAAAACAATAAAGATCAGATTGACAATCTCCCTGTTGGAACTGGACCTTTCATTTTTAACCGCTATTTAAAAGGCAGTACTATTCGTTACAAATCTAATGAAAAATACTTTGAAGGTAAATCCAAAATAAAAAATTTAATATTTTCAATAACACCAGATGCATCTGTAAGATTTCAAAAAATGAAGAAAGATGAATGTCAGATAGCGGTCTACCCTTCGCCAGCAGATCTAAACTCAATTAAAGAGCATAAAAATATAAAGCTGATAGAACAAGATGGCTTAAATATTGGTTATCTTGCACTGAATACAGAAAAGGCTCCTTTTAACAATGTATTAGTAAGGCGTGCCATAGCACATGCATTAGATAAAAGTTCCTATATAAATGCAATATACTTAAACAACGCTGTTGCAGCAATTAACCCCTATCCACCAATTATGTGGTCCTATAATGGAAATGTTACTACTTACGAGCACAATATTGAAAAAGCAAAAAAACTGCTAAAAGAGGCAGGTTTACCAAATGGCTTTTCCACAACACTATGGACATTGCCTGTCAACCGTCCTTATAACCCAAATGGCAAGAAAATGGGTGAAATGATGCAACAGGATCTTTTGAAAATAGGTATAAAAGTAGATCTAGTAAGTTATGACTGGGCAACCTATTTAGACAAAGTAAAGCGTGGAGAACATGAAATGGTTCAGATGGGATGGACTGGTGATAATGGAGATCCTGATAACTTCTTATACACTTTATTTTCTTGCGATTCCGTTGATCGTGGATCGAATAATAGTCGTTATTGTAAACAGGATTTTGATGAGTTAATCACCAAAGCTCGACAAGAAAGTGATATGTCTAAAAGGGAACAGATGTATTCAGAAGCTTTACAGATTTTTGCTCAAGACGTACCCATAATTCCCATAGCACATGCCAAAGTATATCGTGCCGTGAGTCATAAGGTTGAAGGTGACATTATGAATGCTTTTGAAATGGATACATTTTTCAACTTAAACATGCGTGATTAACAAATGAATGCTAGCAATCGCTTTTTCAGTTTTTTAATGACATTGCTTGGAATCAGTTTTCTCGCTTTCTTTCTCATTCGATTAGCTCCAGGTGATCCTGTTATGCTGCTAATCGGTGAGAGAGGAGCTGATATTAAGCAGTACCAAGCGATAGTATCTGAGCTTGGATTTGAGCAACCTATCCTTAGTCAATTCTTAATATTTATTAAGAATGCCATCACTGGTGACTTTGGTTCTTCAGTGGTGTCAAGGCAACCTGTACTTGATGAATTATTATCAAGATGGCCTGCAACGATTGAACTAGGTGTTAGTGCAATACTAATAGCTCTAATTTTAGGTATACCTGCTGGTGTAATAGCTGCTTTGAATCGAAATAAGATTGTTGATTTTGTTGTTATGGCAAGTTCTTTGGTAGGTTACTCGATGCCAATTTTTTGGTGGGGACTTATCTTAATACTAGTTTTTTCAATTGGCTTGGATCTGACTCCAGTTTCTGGTCGAATTGATATTTTATACGATATTGAACCAGTTACTGGCTTTATGCTTTTAGATACACTTATTCCCAATAACCGTATGAATTATGGTTTTGAAGCATTTTTCTCAGCAGTAAGTCACCTAATATTACCAGCTTTCGCAATGGCAACAATTCCAATTGCGGTATTTGCTCGCATGACTCGTTCAAGTATGTTGGAGATCTTAGGAGAAGATTATATTCGAACAGCTAGAGCGAAAGGGTTAAGTCATTATAGAGTTATCTGGATACATGCTTTGCGCAATGCTTTAATACCTATAGTAACAGTAGGTGGAATACTTTTTATTTCTTCAGTAATAACTGGAGCAATACTTACTGAAACTATCTTTGGCTGGCCTGGTATTGGTAGTTATTTAGTAAGTAGTATTTATGCAAGAGATTATCCTGTAATTCAAGGTTCCATATTAATTATCGGATTATTTATACTTATTACTAATATTTTTATTGAAAGACTTTATTTGATTGCAAACCCTAAAATGAGTAGTAAACTATCATGATATCCTTTAAATCAAATGTATTTCAAAGTACTTTTCGCCCTTGGTTTCGCTACAATAAGTCTGGAAACGTCGGGTTACTTTGTATTTCATTGCTCCTAGTTTTGGGTTTTATTTTTCCGTCGATAATAGATCTTAACCCATATACAATTAGCCAGGATTTTTTGGTGGAGCCATCATGGTTAAATGGAAATAATGAATATTTGATTGGTACTGATGATCTCGGTAGAGATTTATTTTCAAGGTTAGTTTATGGCGCACAGACTTCTCTTAGTACAGGATTCACTGTTGTAGTTGCTTCCGTTTTATTTGGCGTATTGCTTGGACTAATCGCAGCGGTTTATGGTAGTTGGGCTGAAACAATTATAATGCGTATCACAGATATAATTATGTCTTTGCCCGGGATATTACTGGCAATTGTAATTGTGGCGGTTTTAGGTTCTAACCTAACTAATGCTATTTTAGCAATTACTTTAGTTTCAATTCCTCGTTATATCAGGGTTGTCAGAGCCGTTGCTTCATTAGAAATGAAAAAGCAGTATGTCGCAGCTTCTCTTTCATTTGGTACACCTCGTTACCGCATTCTTTTTTTCGAAGTTTTACCTAATTGTTGGGCACCTATTATTGTGCAATCAACATTAGGGTTTTCAGATGCAATTTTAGATATTGCCGCTCTAGGTTTTTTAGGGCTTGGGGCAAAAGCCCCAAAAGCTGAATGGGGGGCTATGCTAGCAGATTCGAGGATGTTTATAGAATCTCAGCCTCATATGGTGATCCTTCCTGGAGTATGTATTTTGATCACTGTGTTGGCCTTTAATTTGATCGGTGATGCACTAAGAGATGAGCTAGATCCAAAAGCTAAGGAGGCGAAATGATACTAAAGGTGGAAAATTTAACTATATATTTTCGTAAAGATTCAAAATATCAACGTGCCATTCATAACTTAACTTTTAACATTCACGAAGGAGAAATTTTAGGTGTTGTTGGTGAATCAGGGAGTGGCAAAAGTATTGTTAACTATGCGATCATGGGACTGCTTCCAAATAATATAAAAGTAAATGCCGATTCATTATTACTTGATAAATATAACCTCTTATCATTAACAAAAGTAGAAACTCGAAAAATTCGAGGTAAGCAGGTCGCAATGATCTTTCAGGACCCTATGAGTGCATTGAATCCGTGCTTTACTATTGGATATCAGTTGATTGAAACACTGCGAGAACACCAGCCTGGCCTATCAAAGAATGACTATCATCAGGAAGCTTTAAAACTAGTCATACAAGTTGGAATTACGGGAGCTGAAGATCGACTAAAAAGCTATCCACACGAACTCTCAGGCGGAATGGCTCAACGAGTGATGATAGCAATGGCCCTAGCATGTAAGCCAAAATTACTCATAGCAGATGAACCGACAACAGCCTTAGATGTTACTATACAGGCTCAAATTCTAGCTCTGCTGAAGTCGTGTTGCAAAAAATACAACATGGCGATGCTATTAGTTTCTCATGACATTGAAGTAGTTCGTTCAATGTCTGACCGTATTCAAGTCATGTATTCAGGTGAGGTTGTCGAACAAGGCAATACTATAGATGTCTTAAGTCAACCAATACACCCTTACACTCAAGGTCTAATTCGCTCCATCCCTATCGAGAAAAGAAGATCTCCAAATCATAGACTGGAAACAATCAAAGGGGATGTTATGCCAATCGATAAGGATATTAAAGGTTGTAGGTTTGCATCTCGATGCCCATCTAGAAATGAACTATGTGACGTTAAGCCTTTACTCACTTCTCCTAAACCTGGAGTGGATGTCCGCTGTCACTTGGGAGCTAATTCATGAAGCAAGTAATTGTGGCTGTAGATTCTATCTCTAAAGAGTTTGTAACGAGGCAGTCTTTTAGTCATACCTTGAAGATACAAGCATTGGATAAAATCAGTATAGACGTAGCTAAAGGAGAAACTCTTGCCATTGTAGGCGAGTCAGGAAGTGGGAAAAGTACACTTGCTCGCCAAATCATGAGACTATCTAAATTTGACGAAGGTAAGATTTCAATGCTTTTTAATGGTGAGTTGACACCAATTTATGAAATTCCTCGCAAAGAGTTTTATAGCAAAATACAAATGGTTTTTCAGGACCCTTATTCTTCGCTAAATCCAAGAAAAAGAATTTGGCAGTTAGTTAGTTCACCGCTCGCAGTTAATCGACGAGTTAGCTCGCAGAATAGAAAAGATGCTGCAGCTAAATATCTCAAAATGGTAGGAGTAGCAGAGCAATACTTAGACGCATATCCACACCAACTTAGTGGAGGACAGAGACAACGAGTTGGAATTGCTCGTGCTCTAGTTACCAACCCGGAAGTACTTATTCTCGATGAACCTTTATCTGCATTAGATATGTCAATTCAGGCACAAATTATTAATTTACTTTTGGATTTACAACAACAGCTTGGGTTAACTTACATTATAATCTCACATGCTCTTCCTGTGGTTAAATTTATCGCTGACTCTGTTGGTGTTATGTATTCTGGACGATTAGTCGAATATGGCGTAGCAACAGAAGTAATTGAAAAGCCTATTCACCCTTACACAAAAGAGCTAGTGAGAAGTAGTTTATTAACTAGAGAAGATGTAGTTTCAACTAAAGAATTTAACTCTACTTTACCGAGCAATGGTTGTCAGTTTGCACCTCGCTGTCAACATGTGAGCCACCAATGTCTCTCAAATGTACCTGCCAATAGAAATGTATCAGGAAGGCAAATTGCTTGTGTTTTAGAATCAATACATTTAGAGGAAAATATATGAGTGTGAAAAGTGAACAAACGAATACACTTCAATTAAAAGTAATTTTTAATGATCAGCAATACTATGGAACAGGAGAAGCTAATGAATCTATTCTCGATATGATAGAAAAAATGCGACTTCCTATTCGAAGCTCATGCAGAAAAGGGGTATGCGGTTCTTGCAGTGTAATTTTAGCAAAAGGGATTTTAAATAACACTTATTCTATAGTAGAAGACGAAAAAGTATATTCCTGTAAAAGTTATTTGCTTTCAGATGCAGAAATCCATATAAAATACACATAACATTAAAAAATAAAAAGGAAATCTAATGACAATAACATTATTCATAGCAATGTGTACCTTCAGTTTAGCTATGTCTATATCACCAGGACCTGTTAATATGGTAATTGTCTCCTCAGGTATTAATCATGGCTTAAAGAAGACAATGCCTTTTGTATCTGGCGCAACAATAGGCTTTACGATGCTACTAGCATTTATTGGGTTCGGGTTTATTCAGGTCCTTGTTCTTTTCCCCCTATTTCTTAAGTATTTAACAGTTATAGGTGCTTCATTTATTATTTATCTAGGGATTAAAGTAGCAAAGTCTGGAGGAACTATTTCGGTATCAGAAGAAATGAAACTAGCCACTTTTTGGGAGGGATTTGCACTCCAATGGTTAAACCCTAAGGCTTGGATAGCATGTGTTTCAGGAGTCTCGTTATTTAGTAGCGTTAATAACAATGCTATATTTTCTACTTTTGTTTTATGCTATTTTTTTATATGTTATGCGTCACTAATTTTCTGGGCAATATTAGGAGATAAAGCCACGGTCTTCTTAAATAATAGTAACCGATTACGAATTTTTAATCTTTCTATGGGGTCGTTATTAATTTGTACAGCTTTTTATTTAGGTTATTCTCAGCTTTTGGCAAGCTGACTTTCTTATAGACTTTGTTGAGCAATTAAATTTAACTAGGCCATAAACAGCGGACTGGAAACAGTACAAAAAAGCCCTAATCAATCGCATTTTATTAACAAAGCAATCAAAAAAAACATCTCAATAGGTGTTGTCTGAGTTATATCAGCACCTATTGAAAATACGGTCATGACTCAGTTCGGTTGAATTACTAGTAAAACTCCCGCTCTATAAACGTCCCTATTACTTCGTTATTTATCTCCTCTGATTTTGAAAAAAGATCGTTTTACGGACAAGATGTTTCAATCTTGAACGTACTGTCAGGTTAGTTCTCTCAATTCGCTGAGTGTACCTCTTACCTACAATGTGCTTTTCTATTGGCAACTCTTTCGTGTAGACATTGAAGTCATCTTTGAAAAATAAGCAGATGTCGAAAGGCTGTAGTAGAGTAAGCAGCACTCGCAAGCTATTCGTATTGCGTTTACCAAGTGCATGAGCGATGATGCGTTTATAATACGGTTCCCGTGCATACCAAAGCCGTCGTCGATTTTTCTTATTACCTACATTTATGTTTCGACTCTTTTGGTAACATGCACTAACACTCAAAGTGATCATTTCCTGCCAATCTAGAGTATGAACAGCCAAATTCACCCAATTAGGGGGTCAAATGGTTCGTACTTCATTTTTATCAATTTTCGCTCTGGCAATTTTTCTTCAACCCTACTCTTTTGCCGCCAATTGTCCTGAGCTCCTTAATGTCGAGCAGAGATTACTCAACTCAAACAAAACCATCAATCTATGCGATGAGTTTAAAGGTAAAACTTTGCTCGTGGTCAATACTGCCAGTCAATGTGGTTATACTTCACAGTTCAAAGAACTTGAACAACTTTATCAAACTTACAAAGATAAAGGCTTCGCTGTTATTGGCTTTCCAAGTAATGATTTTCATCAAGACAGAGGAAGCGAACAGCAAACAGCCAATATTTGTTACCTAGATTATGGTGTGACCTTTCCAATGATGGCTAGAACATCATTATCCGGCAGTCAGGCCAATCCAGTTTTTACCAGCATTATGCAGCAAGCTAATGTCACCCCTAAGTGGAACTTCTATAAATATCTTATCGATAAGCATGGTCAAGTCGTAGCGATCTTCCCTAGTTCTACTTCTCCTACAGGACAATCAATAACTCATGCTGTTGAGCAACAATTATGAATGATTTACATCTAGAGAGAACTCGCCCAACAAATGTGATGCACATACTCGGTTTTATGGGCCTTGTCCCTTTTGTATGCGGCCTAGTATTATCCATCATTGATAAACATATACTTGGTTACAGTGGAGAAATTATCTTCGTTACCTACAGTGCAGTGATTTTAAGCTTTTTATCCGGTATTTTATGGGGTACAGCCATTACCAACCCACATCTTCACTCAAGCTCTAGGCTATTACTGTTAAGCAACATGATGTCTTTATTGGCTTGGTTCTCACTTTTACTAAGCGATCAAGATTTCTTATCTCCTATTGTGATTCTCGCTTTTGGTTATATCACCGTCTGGCGCGCTGAAAAATCAGCGAAGGTTTGTAGCATGGTGCACAATTTGGTTCTTGCTGATTATGCTGCAATGAGAACAAAACTGACTGTGTGTGTGGTGTTATTGCACAGCTTTATGTGTTTAACGGTACTTTCATGAAGCTAACTTTTTAGTATTCCTACCAATATCTTGGATTCTTTTACAAGAACTGGTTTTATTTATCATTTCAATCAACACAAGCCATTGATTAAATTAATAATAAAGATGGCATCTTTTTTGGTAACATTCAAATAATCCTATAGCTATATATACCCAAGTTTCCAAAAATAATTAACCAAAAACATTGTAAATTGATAACATTACCACCCGCCTATGGATGAAAGGCGAGTCCCTCTATTTTGGTTACTTAACGGAATGCACAATAAGATGACAACCATGCGATTTTCCCTACTTACCATGCTGTGGCTTTGTTTCAACCTAGTCACATCACCTAGCCTATTCGCCTCGACCATTACGCACCTATCGGAAGGTAAAATAGATAATAAAAGCAGTATTATTGTCGAACTAGAAGGCACATCAACCACAATTAATCTCCCAGTAAAAAAAGACAATGTGGATATCGTGCCAGATTGGAGGATTTCCCCTGATCATTCATTTCAATACTTCCACATTGAAAAATATGGTATAGGCGAATACGAAATTTCTCTCAAAAAAACCGAGCGTAAAAGTGGCTTGGACGAATATGAAACGGTCTCCATTTATGAAACCTCACCAAGTATTCGTCTAATTGGAAATGGTCCGTTTGTTAATGCAAGTGGTGATCGGGCCATCCCTGTTGAAACAATCAACGCGACGGCCGCCAGTTTATCGATTTACAAGGTCAATAATATTCCTGAACTGTTTAGCGAATATTTCTATACTAATAAGCTTCATTCTTGGCGCGCTAATCGTCTGAGAAAGAATTTTGCACATCAAACGGATATCACGTTCAAATTACCCCCAAGTCGCCCTAATGCATCTCAACTTGCTAATCTCACCTTACCGAGTGAATTGGAAAATGGTTGGTACATCATCACAATAAAACCGTCTAACTCATTTGAAGACCCCGATATTGTTCAAGTTTTACTTTCAGACATTGGCCTTCAAGCGAAATTATTCGAACAATCGGCCTCTATTCAGGCGATGGATTTACGCACCGGTGAACCACTAGCAAAAGGCAAGGTTTCCATCATCAGTGAAAAGGGTATACGTTTCACTTCCTCGTTGAGTAATGGCTTTGCACAATTTGAATATAAAGAGAGAGCCGACACAGATATTATTGTGGTTGAACAACCAGGACGTATGGCTGTTCTGCCCATGAAAGAAGTCCCTTTGGATCTCTCTGACTTCACTATCACAGGTAATCAGCAAAAAGAGCTCGGCGCATTTGTTTTCTCCAATCGTGATTTATTGAAACCCGCAGAGACGCTCTCAACGAATATTGTGTTAAGAAAAGCCAATGGACACCTTTCTGATGAGAAGAACCTCTTTGTCGAAGTGATTAAACCGGATGGTAGTATTGCCTTATCTCAAACACTGGATGAGGTTGTCTCTGGCTTTTTTACGTTTGAATTTTCTATACCAAAAACTGCAAAGCTGGGTAAATGGGCCATAACAGTCAAAACAAACCCTAGCAGCAATGAGAATCTGGGTCAGTTTTTCTTTAATGTCGCTGAATTTACTCCCGAGCGTATGGACTTAGACATTGAATTACCTGAACAGATTGTCGCAGGAGAAGTCTTAGACGCAAAAGTGTCGGGCCGTTACTTATTTGGTCAACCAGCATCCGAAAACCGCTTTATTGCCTCAACAGTACTCCGCTCTATTGACCATTTTCCTGGGAAATTCAAAAGCTATTATGTTGGTAAACAGCACTATATAAGTTCATATGAGGTACCTGAAGAAATCGACATCAAACTCGATATCGAAGGGCAAGCCGAGATCGAACTCGATCCAATCGATAGGGATGTACTGGATGGCCCTGCTCGCCTGACGGTTAATGGTCAACTCTTCGAAACTGGGGGGGCAACAACCACTCGTATAAAACGCTTATTAGTCACTAACCAAAAGTCCGTTGTTGGCATTCGCCCCGCAGCAGACAATTTCGACTATTTTGATAATGCTGACTTCTCATTACTCTTACTCAATCATAACGGCAGCAAAGCAATAGAAGGTAAAGCGACTATAAAACTTGAGCGCAATAGAGGTGGCTACTATTGGGTCTACAATGAGAACTCTGGTTGGGATCTCAGGCAAGATGATGAGTGGCGTCTCGAAGAGTTTAAGCAACTCCCTCTTAGCATCAAGCCACAAGAAATCTCTTTACCTGTGGAGTGGGGTGATTATCGTATTACCGCGACTTCTCCAGATGGCCAAGAAACGATTTACAGCTTTTACGTCGGTTGGCGTGAAGGTGAAGCTCAGATTCCGGTAAAACCAGACCAATTAGCGCTGTCTTTAGATCAAAAGAGCTATAAAAATGGTCAGGATATCAATATTGAGATCAACTCCCCTGTTTCTGGAAATGTCACTCTTGAATTAGTAGGTGATAAAACTTACCAACAGAAACAAGTGAACACGCAAGGAAAACTCACCACTCAAATTCAAATACCGGATTCACTCGAAAGGCATGACCTATATTTAATTGCGACTTTGATTAACACCGAAAAATCTTATACTCGCCGCTTGATTGCAGTCCAACCCGTGAAACTCTACAGAGAAGATCGGAAGCTGGATGTTGAAGTCGTTACGCCAGAAAAGTTTGAGCCATTCACTACACAATGGGTAACGGTTAAAGCCAAAAGTAGTCACTCGTTGCAGCAACCTTATGTAGTATTAACAATTGCCGACAAAGGTATTATCAACCTATCTCGCTATAAGGTGCCTGATATCTTCGATTGGTTTTATAGTCAAAAACGCCTGAATGCAGATTTGGTCGACCTTTATTCACGTCAGTTTGAAACGCGACCTTCTTCATTCATCACTCATCGCTATGGTGGCGATATGGATGGAGGAAATAATAGGCCGCTTGATGATCTTGTTGAAAGTAAAACATTCAACCATGTCTTTGCACCAATTCGCCTTGATGGCAATGGCGAAGCAAAAATTAAAATCGATGTACCCGATTACAATGGTGAAGTTCAGGTTGTGGCCACCGTTATCGACGGTGAACAATTCGGCCATCAAGTAAAAGATGTAAAAGTGGTTGCTCCTATTGTCGCAGAGCTTTCAGTTCCTCGTTTCTTTGCAACGGGCAGCAAAAGTCAGGTGATGCTTGAGGCTTCTAACCAAACCGATGAGACACAAACCATCACCTTGAGCTTGACGGCGAAAGATGGTGTGGAGTTAATAGGAGCTACGCCGCAAACAGTTAAGCTGGCACCAAATAAAAGCGCAGCCTTTCCTGTCGATATTCGAGTTGGTAGTAACATTGCTACTTCCACTTTCACACTGTCGGTAAAGAGCCCAGTTTATAGTGTGACTCGAGATTGGCGCGTCCCAGTTCGCTCGGCTACTCCTTATGTCACCAAACAAACAACGAAGCACTTAGCCACTGGTGATACATTGGCCATTGCTCAGTCACAGTGGGATGGCCTCTTACCGATTCTCCGTGGCAAAAGTACCGTTTTGTTTAGTCGTTCACCACAATTTGATCCACTGGCCTTTGCACAAGGGCTTTACCGCTATCCTTATGGTTGTGTCGAACAGACTACGAGTAAAGCCTACCCTTGGCTGAGCAATGAACCTTCTTTGCAAACATTAAAGCAGCAAGTGACGGCTGAAGCGTCCTCTAAAGAGATGTTGATAAAAGCGATCTCACGTCTTGCGGGTGCTCAAAAATCCTCAGGCGGATTTGGCTTATGGAACAAAGACTCGATAGAAGAGCCTTGGCTAACGGCTTATGTGACAAACTTTTTATTAGAGACACAAAATCAATACCCTGAGATTCTCTCAGATAAGATGGTTTCTCGAGCAGTAAAACGAGCCCAAAAGCACCTCAGGGATTCAACAACTTCAACCGAAGATAAAGCTTATATCGGCTATATACTAGCGTCACATGGCAAGATCACGCTATCTGATGCCGCAACCTACCTTAAGCGTTTATCGGCTAATAGCAGTTTAAGTCAAGCCCAATTGGGGGCCACTTTCTTTCTGCTTGGCGATATGAAAACCGGTCAACGTTTCTTCATCAGCAGTCAGCAACAGTTTGCTAAAAAGTGGATAAGAAGCCCAAACAACTATTACGAATCTGAATTGTCTTCTGCAGCTAAGCTTATCTCTCTTATCAGTGCTGTTGAGAAAATCGGTCCTATTGATAGTGATTTAGAAAAATACCGTATCGAAGCGGTAGAAAAAGTGCTGCAACTTAGTAAAAAGCGCAAATATTTCAGTACACAAGAGAAGTATGCGTTGATGATAGCAGGGTTTGATCTGCAAAAAATCAACACTCAGCCAGTGCATATCAATAAAAACGGTCGCGATACCTCAGTATCAAAGCCGATTGATGTCGCCATCGGTGACAACTACTCAAATACCTCTGGCTCTCCTCTGTATGTAACACAATCTGTCGAAGGGTTTGCTGAGCCCCAGTCACTATTAAGCAGTATCAAGGTCAAAAAAGTGGCACGCACCTACTATGACAAACATGGAAATAAGAAACATACCGATAAATTCAAAGTCGGTGAACTTATTGTGGTTAATGTAGAATTCGAACTCGAAGAAGATATCTCTCGGGCAATGCTCATTGATTACTTACCCGCAGGTATGGTACTTGAGCACCCAGACTACACAGCTGCAGATGATATGCTTACCGTACTAAAAATGAAGAGCAGCGACGCTGAAATGATCGAGTATCGTAATGATCGATTTGTAGCCGCTGGCTCTTTCGATTCAAATCATAACTATAATTATTATTATGTAATGAGAGCGGAAACACCCGGTGATACTCATTTGCCCAATTTGTATATCGAAGACATGTATTCGCCTGAACGTTTTATTTACGAACAAGCCAGTTCTACGGATAAGATCAAGATTCAGCGTTAATGATCAAAGCAATACAAAAAGTGAAGCGATTTAGCGGTGTTGTACTCGCTACAACTGTTGTACTCACCACAACACTGCTGATTTACTTAATGTGGAGCGCCCTTAATTGGGCGTTTCCGTTGCCTCAAATTCATTCTTCCAACCATTCGGTCAATGTACTTGCCTCCGATGGACAAGTTCTGCGCCAATTTGCCGACCAGAATGGCATATTTCGTACTCCAGTCCACTTAGATAAAGTGTCACAAACATACATCGATACCTTGCTGATGTATGAGGATAAGCACTTTTTTAATCACGGCGGTGTCGATGTATCGGCTCTGGTTCGTGCAGTTGGTCAACGCATCACCTCTGGGCGTGTGATCTCAGGTGGCTCAACATTAACCATGCAAGTTGCAAGGCTGTTATATTCTTATGAACGTTCATACAGCGGTAAACTCGTGCAAATATTCAGAGCCTTACAACTGGAAAGTCAGTACAGCAAAGAAACGATCCTAGAGCTCTACTTAACTTTTGCACCAATGGGAGGCAACATTGAAGGAGTTGAAGCAGCCAGTCAGCGTTACTTTGGCAAATCTGCTAATGAGCTTAATATTACCGAATCTGCCCTACTGGCGGTTTTGCCACAAAGGCCCAGTCGATATCGCCCTGACCGTTATCCAAATCAGGCGAAAAATGCGCGGAATAAAGTGTTAAGACGACTGGTTCAAAATGGCAAGCTCACTCAGGAGGAGTATCAGCTTTTATGGCAAGAGCCGATACTTTCACAGCGCAAACCCATCAAAAAAGATGCACCTCTTCTAGCGCGAGAACTGAAAAAAGCGCATCCAAACTCAAGGCAAATCGACACTTATATTAACAGTGCTTTGCAATCCAATATTTCTGACCTCACTGCTCAGCGTTTTACTGGCCTCAACCACAATCTTTCCGTTGCACTGCTTGTGATGAAAAATCAAACTGGCAAAGTAATTGCGTATAAAGGTTCTTTAGATATCGATGATGTCCGTAGTTTTGGTCATGTTGATATGACTAAAGCAGTGCGCTCACCTGGTTCCACCCTCAAGCCATTCATCTATGCTCATGCCTTAGAAGCTGGACTGATTCATTCTGAAAGTCTGCTACTCGATATCCCAACAAACTTTGGTGATTACCAACCAAAGAACTTTAACCAGCAATTTCAAGGCAGTATTTCCGTAGCTGAAGCTCTACAACGTTCAAAAAATATTGCCCCTGTCTATTTGCTTAATCGCTTAGGTGTCAAACGTTTTGCTCAACAACTCGAGGTATTAGATGCTTCCTTACGTTTGCCCAATAACAACTTAACGGTAGCTTTAGGAGGGGGTGGTTCTTCATTGCGAGAACTGGTCATGTTTTATTCCGCCTTTGCCCGAGGAGGGATTGCCATCAAGCCAAGGATGAGTATCCAAGACACCGTGCAACAAGCCTCAATTATGACCAAAGAAAGTGCATGGATTACCAAAACCATACTTGAAGATATTCGACCACCTGACCGCACTAGAGCCAAATTTGGCCGAAAGATTGCTTGGAAAACAGGCACAAGTTATGGCTTTAGGGATGCATGGGCACTAGGGCTCAGCTCCGATTATACGGTAGGAGTATGGGTCGGAAGGCCGAATGGCTCTCCCTATGCTGGTCAAACAGGAGCGACTCAAGCCGCACCACTGTTATTTGATGTCTTTGACTTGCTTCCTATAGATACACACCCCCTACTCAAGCCGAAGGCGGTGGTTCAAACCGATATTTGTTGGCCAAGTGGGCTGGATGCAAAATGGGTGCGCAAAGCACAATGCCAGCTCAAACGTACAGCTTGGACAATAGATGGCATCACCCCAAGAACTCTTCGTTCAGATAACCAAATTGAACAGATACACCATTGGCCTAAAGCGTTATCACTATGGCGTCAGAGCACCAGCCAAAATCAACAAACAATTGAAATATTAACGCCACAGGATGGCAGTCATATTTTTCCATACCCTGGACAAGTTTTAAATTTAAGGGCTTCAAGTCGACATGTTCGCTGGTATCTAGATGACGCTGTGATTGGCGATTCCTTGCACCTAGATAAACTTGATGGTAAACACCGGATCTCCTCTTGTAATACGGTCACTTGCAAAGTAATAGAAATCACTGTTCACTAATATACCCAAATGACCTCAAGATGCTTGATTGATTCAGAGCGAGGTCACTGAACACAGCATCTTGAGGTTACTGGGGTATATATTTATTACTGGTGAAAATTTAACTAAATGTTAACACAAAGCGATTTGAATTTAGATCATTGAAAAACTTAAAATCTTTGATATCAACCACGCTTATTTTGATGTAGGGAAACTCTGTGGCAAACCAATAGCAATGGCTTGCTCGCCATTTCCACACTTCACATGAGCAAAGCCATTATCTTTTGCGTAGATAATATTGTCATCATTTGATTCAGACACTCCACTAGGTACGTAATCCAGTTTTAAAGCATCGCGAGTTTTCCAAGCAATATTATGATCTGCACAGGAGGTATCGCCACTCACACCAAGCCCACCAATAATAGTACCCTCTTTATTGTAAAGTGCTAAACCACCTCCAAAAACATTAACGCCTCCAATACGGTTGCCCACCATAGGGTCATTTTTTTGGCCAAAGTTTTTAGATTTCCCTTTGTAAGCAACTTGAGTATCGACCGGGTTACTAAATTGCAAACCGAATAGGCTGCCGCCAGGTTGAGTCGCTGTCCATAAGTTTGCAGTAGAAAGTGCTAGCTTAGGTAAGCTAAATGCATTTGCTGTATTGGCCTTTTGTGCAGAAATTACACGGCTGCCAGGCCATTGATCACCAAAATGTTCCCCTGTTTTTGTCACGATACAGACAGTGCCATCTCTAGCAACTACTGTTCCCCACATATTTAACTCTAGGCCACCATTTTTCTCATCGCTGGTTGTTGCAACAACACTTTTTAAAGCAGCGGTTACCTCTGCGTGAGTGGGCAATTGCTCACAAACATTCGCTTGTGTAAAAAAAGTGAGGCTAGATAAAGATAGTGCGGCTAAGACTTGTTTTTTCATTATTTTTAACTCCTAGTTGTGTTAGCCACTAGATATTAATTAATAATTATTTTATCAACAATTCGTAATTTTTATAAAAACTATTACATATATGTAATAGTTTAAGACTGTTCGACTTCATTTAGTCGAACAATCAACGGAGAGATACTGGTATAGGAGACACTATTTTTGTCGTGCTTCAAAAGCAGCAAGTTGCTCTGGGGTTGCTTCAGGTTGATGGTTCTGTTTCCAGTCACTGTAAGTCATGCCATAGACACGTTCACGAGCATCATCGATATTCAAATCTACGCCTAATGTTTCTGCTTCCGCTTTATACCATTTACTAAAGCAGTTTCTACAAAAACCACCATGGATCATCAGGTCGATATTCTGGACTTCTTTGTGTGCGTCTAAATGAGCTAAAAGACGTCGAAATGTTGCAGCATCCAGCTTATCTTGTTCTTCTTGAGTCAGATTTTTGTATTTAAATTCGGCCACATTATTTTCCTTTTCATCTATTATTCAATTAGCTAGGTGTATTCCAAACCCATTGTAAATTCTTAAAGAAAGACTCTCAACAGATAAGCACATCACCCCAACATCCTATCAAGATATTGGGGTGACATAGTTTTGATTTCAGCCATTGATATTGACTTCAAAAATAGACAAAGCGTTAAGGGTGTACGATACGACCTTTGCTATCATGACTCAGTGCTTTATTAAGCTCTGTTTCCACATGACCTGGAGCTCTTGTTGTAGCAGAAATCAAACGATACATTGCCGGAATAACACACAATGTCACTAAAGTAGCAAAACCCATTCCAAAGAAAATTACCGTACCGACGGCTACACGACTTTCGTAGCCAGCTCCCGTCGATAAAATCAGAGGAATTGCACCGGCTAATGTGGTGAACGCCGTCATTAATATAGGGCGAAGTCGACGTGCTGCAGCATCTATAATGGCTTTCTCAAACTCAATTCCACGGTCTCGCAACTGGTTAGCAAATTCAACAATCAAGATACCATTTTTGGTAACCATACCAATCAACATGATCATGCCTATCTGACTGTAAATATTCATCCCCTGTCCCATCACCCAAAGGCCAAGGAACCCTCCGAATACTCCCATAGGCACGGTAAACATCACAACTAATGGGTTGACAAAACTCTCAAACTGAGCTGCAAGAACGAGGTAAGCAACCAATAGAGCCAGTGCAAACACCACCACCACGCTGGCTTGGTTTTCTTTAAAATCTTTCGATTCACCTGAGTAACTGACCGAGATATCCGCAGGCAAATTATCAATGGCTGTTTGATCAAGGTAGTCCAACGCTTCACCCAAGGTATAACCATCAGAAAGGTTGGCTTTAATCGTGATCGATTTCTGTTTGTTATAGTGCGACAAGCGGGTTGATGCAGCGACTTCTTCAATTTTAGTCACCGTATCTAGCGTAACAAGCTGGCCGGTATCAGTACGTAAGTAAATCTGGCTCAAATCCTCAGCATTGTTAAAACTGTTTTCGTCTCCTCGTAAGTAAACATCGTATTCTTCACCACGCTCGACAAACGTTGTCTCGCTTTTGCCACCCAGCATAATCTCTAGCGTTTCAGATATGTCCTGCACACTCACCCCAAGCTCTGCAGCACGACGCTTATCAACCGATACCAGCAACTCTGGGGTTTTCTCTGAGTAATCAATCTCCGCCCCTTCCATCATTGGTGAAGCCTCAGCTTTACTCTTAAGCATTTCAGCCCATGTCATAAGCTCATCGTAATTAGAACCGCCTAAGACAAACTGTACGGGCTCACTTGAACCACCACGAAAACCCGGCATAAATGGGAATACTCGCACATCAGGGATCCCTGAAAGTGCTTTCCGTACCGATCCTAAAGCGTCTTGAGCAGTCAAACTGCGTTCATTCCAGTCATCGAGGATCATGATCACAAACCCAGTTTGGTCACCGGCTTGACCACCAAATGCAGGCGTTTGGATACTGAATGACTTTAAGAATCCCTGACCAAGTAATGGCATCAAACGCTGTTCGACAATATCCATATTGTCAGACATTCGATTGTAAGAAGTTGCTTCCGCTCCGCGCACAAAAGCAAAGATAACCCCGCGATCTTCCTGAGGGGTTAACTGGGCTGGCGTTTGATTCATCAACACATAACTGCCACCTAAGCAAGCGATAATGATTAAGGGAGCAGCCCAACGCGCTTTAAGAGCCGATACCAACAATCGGCGATAACCACTCTCCAGCTTAGCGAACAGAGCATCGACTCTCTGATTAAAGCGATTAGGTTTAACATTAGTTTTTAGGATTCTGCTACCAAGTACTGGAGTCAAAGTCAGAGCGATCAAAGAAGAAAAAATCACCGACATCGCCAACAAAACAGAAAATTCAGTAAACAGAAGACCAACCATGCCATCCATAAATGAAATCGGTAAAAATACCATTACCAAAACCAAGGTTGTCGCTATGACTGCAAACCCGACTTCACGTGTTCCTTTATAAGCGGCTAAAAGCGGTGATTCTCCCCGCTCAATATGATGATAAATATTCTCCACAACAACAATGGCATCATCAACGACCAAACCAATAGATAAGATCAAAGCCATTAGAGTGATTAAGTTAATAGAGAAGCCAAAGTAATAAGCTGCAATAAATGAAGAAATCAACGATACAGGAACGGTCACTGCGGGAATTAACGTGGCACGAGCTTGACCAATAAAAATGTACAACACAAGAACCACCAGTCCACCAGTAATAAAAAGTGTGCTGTATACTTCATCAATCGAACGCTCAATAAAGACTGTCGCATCATAATCAATGGCCAAGCGGGTGCCGTCTGGTAAAAACTTCTGCATTTTATCCACTTCAGCTCGGACTGCTTCTGCTACTTCCAGTGGATTTGCATCGGATTGTGGGATCACACCTAAGCTGATATTGACGACACCATCACTTTTAAAGGTCGAGTTTTCATTCTCTGCTCCGATAAACACATCGGCGACATCTTTTAAATAAATTGGCGTGTGATCGCTGGACCGTTTCACCACCAGATATTGAAAATCTTCCGGTGTTTTGTATGTGCGCGCCGTTCTTACCGACATAACGGTAGAATCGTTGCGAACTTCCCCTCCTGGACTTTCTAAGTTTTCACTGCGCAGTGCAGCTGTAATATCTGAAGCAGTCACTGAGCGACCTGCCATCAAATCTGGCTTCAATTTAACGTACATTACCTTGTACAAGCCGCCAGAGAGGTCAATCGAACTAACACCAGAAAGAAGGCTAAAACGATTCATTAACACACGCTCTGCGTAATCTGTCAGCTGCGTTCTGTCCATTTCGGTCGAGCTAAGGTTAATATACAAAGACGCTTCACCTGATCCGTTGTTTTTAAACACCACAGGATCATCTGCTTCAGAAGGGAGTGCGCGCTGCGCTCGAGCCACTGCATCACGTACATCACTCACCCCTGTATTGAGATCATAACCTAGCTCAAATTTGATCGTGATACGTGACATACTATTACGAGTGGTTGAGCTAATCTCATCAATACCACTAATGCCAGATAATTGATCCTCCAACACCGAGGTAATTTGGCTTTCTATGATGGTTGCGGAGGCTCCTTCGTATCGAGTGCTGATCGAGACGACAGGACTTTCAATATCTGGCATTTCTCTCACGGCTAACTTAGTAAAAGAAACAAAACCAAACACACAAAGCAACAAACTTAGTACTAAAGCAGCAACTGGCCTTTTGACTGAGATATCAGAGAGAAACATCAGTTCACGCCCTCTCCAGATTGATCCTCTACCGTCTTATTCTGGCTGACTTTACCTGGCGCAACAATTTCTTTAACTTGCACACCATCTCGCATGTTTACGATACCCTGAACAACAATGCTTTCACCAATTTCGACTCCAGACTCGATCACAACTTCGTTACCGACCCTCGCGCCTAGAAAGACTTCTTGACGTTTGGCCGTATTTTGATTGTCGATAACGTATACATAACGCTTAGTCCCTGAGTATTCTAAAGCTTGTACTGGAATAATCGGGGCTTTTAGAGCAGGGAAAACCAGTGCTGCTTGCATGAGCATACCAGGCTTTAAATGCTGATCTGGGTTATCAAACTGAATTCGGATACGCAGATTCAATGTTTCTTCATTGATTCTGGTGTCGATCGCAATCACTTCGCCAATAAAATCTTGCCCTTCCCATGCACTTGATGTGGCGTGAACTTGCATACCAACAGACAACATCGATAAGTAGCGCTCTGGAACATGCAAATCCAACTCCATCTGTGACAAATTATCTAATGTCAGTAGTTCGGTGCCAGTACTGACCATTTTCCCTTTACTAAAGTTAACGAAGCCGACAGTACCAGCAAAAGGAGCACGGATCTGAAGGTCAGCCAAGTCAGCCTTAGCAGCGTTTAACCGAGCTTTAGCAATGGCAACACTGGTCTGCTGGGCATCGATTTCTGTTTGCGTAATGGCGTTTCTTTTGACCAGCTTGTTGAATTCCGTCAACTTGCGTTGCTCATCTTTTAAATATGCATTGGCTTCCGCCAAGGTTGCTTGCGCTTTATCATCATTCAAAAGAATTAACAGTTGATTTTCTTCAACATTTTGATTTGCTTTTATGGCTATTGTTTTCACCTTACCAGCAACTTCTGGTTCGATAACCACAGATTGTGCCGCTTTGACTTTTCCAATCAAAGACAATGATTGATTAATCTCATGAGCCTCGACGACTTCGGTTACCACGGTCAAAACCGAGGTTTGGCGCTTGGATGCCATAACATTTGGCGACGCCATTACAATAGACAAAGTAAAGACAGATAAACAGGTTCTAATGCTCATAACTTTCGACACAGATAAAAAATTAATGTTAGTAAACTCAATACATTTTACCAGCTGATACAAATAACAACGTCAATTAGTGTAAATACAAGTAAAAAATAAGTGGCTCCTTTGTATAAAGTACACACAAAATGTTGACTTTTTAGTGTCTTTGCCCAAAAAGGCAGCATTCAATATGAAAACACAAGAAAAACGCTTTACAGCTTGAAAGAGTTTGCTATGATTCGCCCCGGACTTGAGAGAGGAGCTGGGAAAACCTTTCTAAAGCATGCTGAAAAATGCATAAAA
>NZ_BJXJ01000006.1 GCF_007990935.1 Vibrio sagamiensis NBRC 104589 | reverse complement strand
TACCTTAAAGCCAGCTCATAGAGCTGGCTTTTTTCATCATTGGTCAACTGTTATTTTTAGTCAATGAAAACGCTCTCATTTCGTTTTCCCTTCACATATCTTGCTCAGTCAGCCTATGAGCTCAATCGCTTTAGATACGATGATTAAATGATAATGGATAAACCGCTCGATTCTACTGGAGTAGTCAATTTAAATACTGAGGATACAAAAAATCCCGCCATTTAGACGGGATTAGTCATTGTTAATTCAAGTCGTTAGCCTTGAATACCAACTATCAACCATGGTGCATTCGACACGGTCAGGTCACGTTCTAGGTGCCAGATATCTTTGATATCATCTTCAACACCTTCAGCTGTATCACGGTATCGACCAGTAAACTGTAAGCTGAGTTGAGCCTTGCTGGCATCATGATCCGCTCTAACGATTTCAGCATCAACATACATTACATCAGTATGCTGCTCACCATTAAGTTTAGCACGCTCCGATTTCAGGTCATCAAAAAGGCTTGGTGACACATACTCTTGGATAGTTTCGAGTTGGTTATGGTTCCAAGCGCCTTGCAAAGTACGGTAGTGCTCTCGCGAACCATTAATAAATGCAGTTTGGTCAAAACCTGGAGGAAAGTTGTGCGGTACATCACTTGTTGGTGCACCGAAACCACCTGTAGGAGCATTGGTAGACGGCTCAAAGTTTTGCGTATTAGGTTGCTCAAACTTAGAGGTGTTACCACCAAACACAGGCTGTTGACGATGCTGATTCATACTGCCCTGCTTTGCTCCCAGTAGCCCTTTCATCAGTTTAAAGATCACAAACGCGATCAAGCCAATGATCAAAATATCCATAAATTGGACACCTTCAAAAGCACCACCAAAGAACGCAGCAAGAAGACCACCAGCAAGAAGACCACCAAGCAAACCGCCCATTAGACCTTTTTTGCTGGGTGATTTTTTGGTTTGTTCTTTTCCTACGGTATTGGTGTTGTTTTGCTGTTGCTTAGGCGCAGGAGCGGTTTTGTAGCTTTTACCAAATGATTTACCACCACCAAACTTCTTTGCTTCCGCAATAGGAGTTATAGCAACGGTAAACATCAGCAAGGCGACAATCGAAAATAAACGTTTCATTGTTATCCTTATAATCGTTGTGGGTACATATTATACTGCTACTATTAGAAATTGTTTCTCCCTATCATAGTAGCACGCTAAAGTAAGCCGTTCCTTAATGATACTCTGTCGGATAGAACAATGAAACCTTACAAGATTAAAGACATGTATCAGAATATTGCGACATGAAGGCATGACATCAGCTTTGTTTTATTGACGATTTTTACGTAGCTGACTATCATATTGAACGTTGTTCAATAAGTAATTTTATAATATGGCTCGCAGAAACGATCACACACGAGAAGAATTAATAAAACTCACATTAATTACCGTCAAAAATTTTTTATCTGAACACTCTTATCATGAGTTGAGTCTACGTAAAGTTGCCAACATGATCGGCTACGTTCCCAGCACATTGGTCAATGTATTTGGTAATTACAACTTGCTACTCCTTCACGTAGTGGCACAAACTATCGATGAATTACAGGCTGAGTCGTTCGAAGCAATCAACAAAAGTACAGACATCCGTCAAACATTATTCGAATTGGCGTTTTGCTACCACAACTTTGCTCAACGTCATCCATACCGTTGGCAGTTGGTTTTTGAACATGACATGAACGGTGCCGAACTTCCACAATGGCATGCCAAAAGAATTAATGATATGACCGGAATGTTAGAATCGCTACTTGCACAACTTGCCCCCAATAAGAGCGCCCCTGAAATACTTCAAGCCAGCCGCGTTCTGTGGTCAGGTGTACATGGTATTACTCTTCTCAGTGTGGACGATAAGTTTTTCACCGATACTCCTATAGACGGCAAAGAGCTAATTAATAATCTATTATCTAACTACCTGAATAGCTGGCAATAAAGGATTAATGATGTCATCAGGCAGCCAAAAGTCGTTATTGACGCAACGAAAGTTCCTTCCCTATTTTGTTACCCAATTTTTTGGAGCTTTCAATGATAATATCTTCAAAAACGTGTTACTGCTTTTTGTCGCCTTCGCTGGCTCGCAACATTTACCTATCTCCAGCAACCTGTTCGTTAATTTAGCTGCGGGCTTATTTATACTTCCTTTCTTTCTCTTTTCCGCTTCGGCAGGAGTTTTAGCGGATAAATATGAAAAGTCATGGTTTATCCGCAAAGTGAAACTCTTTGAAATCGCCATCATGCTTCTCGGAGCCATTGGCTTTATTACAGAAAGCTATAGCGTCTTATTACTCATTTTGTTTTTGATGGGCACACAATCCGCCTTTTTTGGCCCAGTAAAGTATGCGTTTCTACCTCAAAAGCTCTGTGAAAAAGAGTTGCTGCCCGGGAATGCATTGGTTGAGTCCGGCACCTTCATCGCCATCCTTATTGGTACACTTGGTGCTGGAGTTATCGCTTCAGCACCCAATGCACAATACCTTGCTGCAGGCTGCGTCCTCGTATTTGCTATTCTAGGATATTTATCCAGCCGATTTATTCCTAAAGCACCTGCTGACGCACCTGAATTGAATTTCAAATGGCGTCCTTACCAACAAACTAAACAAACGTTATCGATAGCCAAATCTGACCGTACTATCTTTCAGTGTATCTTAGCTATTAGCTGGTTTTGGTTTCTAGGTGCTGCCTATCTGACTCAATTTCCAAACTTCACCAAACTGCACCTACATGGTGGTGAAAGTGCGGTATCTTTTCTCCTTGCACTATTTTCCATTGGTATTGCTGTCGGCTCGCAGGCATGTAATAAATTATCAAATCAACGCATTGAGATTGGTATTGTCCCCATTGGCGCTCTGGGTATCACCATCTTTGGTCTGTTGATGGCGACAACAATCCCCGACGACCTTCCTAAATTTGACTCTTTTACTCAATTTGTTAGCCATGATGCACTGTGGCCATTATTCTTTTATTTATTAATGATTGGTGCTTCTGGGGGGTTATTTATTGTTCCTCTCTATGCCTTGATGCAGCATCGCGCCAAAGTATCTCAACGAGCACAAGTCATCGCTGGGTTAAATATCTTTAACTCACTATTTATGGTCGGTAGCGCTGTACTGGGTATTGTTTGCCTAAGCCTTCTGGAAATGAGCATCCCTCAGTTATTCACTCTGTTAGCGATACTCAACATGCTCGTCGTGGTCTACCTTTTTTTCCAAATCCCAATCATTATATTTCGCTTTATTGTTTGGATACTCACACACAGTTGTTACCGAGTGAAACACAAAAACCTCAAATATCTGCCTGAAAATGGTGGCGCTTTGCTTGTGTGTAACCACGTCAGTTATCTCGATGCCTTATTATTAAGCGCAGTTTGCCCGAGGTTGATTCGCTTTGTTATGGAAGAAGATTACGCAAATTTACCACCTTTAAGACGCTTTCTCCGCCGAGCTGGCGTGATCCCAATTTCTGCAGATAATCGAACTTCAATTAGACGAGCCTTCAGCGAAGTTGAAAAAGCGCTGAGTGAGGGCCATCTGGTCTGTATTTTCCCTGAGGGAAGATTGACCAGCGATGGTGAAATGAACGAGTTTATGCGTGGTATTGATATTATTCTTCGTCGAAGTCCTGTCCCAGTGATTCCAGTTGCGCTCAAAGGCTTGTGGGGAAGTTATTTCAGCCGAGTAAAAGGCCGAGCGTGCAAAGGCCTCCCTTCTCGTTTTTGGTCCAAACTGGAAGTTGAGGCAGGCCCACCTGTCAACCCTGAACAAGCAACCGCTAAAACCATGTTTGACAAAGTTCTTGTCCTCAGAGGTGACTGGCGATGAAATAAGGGTGTATGAGTTCGGGAAGGAATTAGTATTTCATCCTCTCTATGTGATGCGATATACTGCTATTGAGTATTCACCACTATAACTGTCATCTTTTGAAACTATTACCCTTTTTAAAAGCCAAACATGCTTTATTTTGGCTCGCGTTGTTGTTTTGCTTATTGCCCTTTATCTCGTCCCCTATTGCGTTAACATTAGGATTTCTCTTAGCAAGTTTTGGGTTCGTTCCCAAGGATCTTCCTATCGCCTCTTGGACCAAGAAACTCCTGTCTTATTCAATTATCGGCTTGGGCTTTGGAATCCATTTCGAACAAGCGCTTGCCGCTACAACCGATGGGATTGGTTTGATTATTGCGACTATATTAGGCACTTTGACACTCGGGATGATGTTAGCAAAAGCGATAAAGCTTGAACAAAAGACAGCCTATTTAATCGCCTCAGGTACTGCTATTTGTGGTGGAAGCGCGATCGCCGCCGTTGCACCAGCTATAAAAGCTAAAGATGAACAAATTGGGCTCGCACTCGTGACGGTATTTGTCCTAAATTCCCTTGCCCTTTTTATTTTCCCGGTGATTGGTCATGCTCTAGGTTTAGATCAGCATACGTTTGGTACGTGGGCTGCCATTGCGATCCATGATACCTCTTCTGTGGTGGGTGCTGCATCAAGCTATGGGGAAGAAGCCCTGATTACAGCGACCACACTCAAGCTAGCACGAGCATTATGGATTATTCCTGTTGCTTTAATCAGCGCTGTAATATTTTCTCGAATTAATAAACAGCAAGGCGAACGCAAACAAGTTATTCCTTATTTTATCTTTTGGTACTGTGTCGCCATTGCCGTCAGCGATGTTTTGCCTCAATTTGAGATCGTTTATCAAACTATTTTTGCTATTGCTAAAAAGACATTAGTTGTGTGCTTGTTTTTGATTGGGAGCAGTATTTCCATTTCTAAGCTGAAGTCTGCCGGGGCCAAGCCCATGATGTTTGGTATGACTTTATGGATTCTTATTTCTGCCACTTCACTTGTTTGGTTAGTACTCAAATAAAGAGGGGAGAGCATGCTCTGGTAAACTAAATGGCCTAACGATTAACGAGGTTTGTTACAATCTAAGGTAATTTTTCTCATTGAAGCGTCATGTCTATGGACTAGAACCCAAATAATGGCGACAAGAAAAGCGGTAAATTCCGCCAATGCTCGCATTAGGCCATCACTGTTGACAGCGAAAATAATTTGTAAGACAACCACTACCGCCAGAGCATACTTAACCATCCAAATCCCTATGAATTACTCACCAAGCCATGCCAGTGATTATGATTCAACTCGATTAAGATACGAAATTCCCTTTTCGACTAATTCATTGCAAAATCAACTATACCAAAACACTTTCACCTTGATAGAGAATCAAAAAAGAGAAATCAACGAGACGGATAGACGGTTTTTATCCAATTTTTCACAGTTTGTCTTGAGACTTTTATCCCACTAGTAATTACTTCAGGCGGCATCAGATAGTACCGAACTGGCCATTTAAATTTTTGCAGCCTCTGCTCTAGGCATTGGTTATATTGTGAAACTGATAAAAGCGTATCAGTCTGCAAAACAGCGACTGAACGATGACCAAATTCTATGTCTGGCACTGGAACCACAATCGCTTGAATCACACCCTCCATCTGGTTTAGTACGGCTTCAATTTCTTCACAGTGGATATTTTCTCCGCCAGAGATAAACTGATTGTCTGCTCGGCCAATAATACTCAGTTCACCATTCTGCCATTGACCAAGATCTTTACTGTCAAACCACCCTTCTCGATCCACCAGCTTCGACAATTTGCCCTGATAAAAATAGCCTGCTGCTAAAGTTTTTCCTCCAATTAAGATCCGCTGATCTTTCAATTGAATTTTGCGATGGGCAAGAGGTCGTCCTACCGTTGTCACTTGATCAACTTGCTTCGCTGTCACCGTTGAAGCGGCTTCTGTCAATCCATAGCCAATCCAGGTTTCAATGCCATTCGCCTGTGCTTGTAGTGCTAATTCTTGAGGAATATGGCTTCCACCCAGGAGAACATGAGTCAATTCAAGCGTTCGTTCTGAAACCAAAAGACGCTTTAGCTGAGTCACCACCAAAGAGGCATGGGAGACACCTTGAATGTCTTCTTCAAGCTTACCCAGGCCAATTTTTAAAATGGCTCCAGCCAATAACCAGCGATAAATAATGGCTAAGCCAGAAACATGATACAAAGGCAAAGAGAGTAACCATGTGTCTTGATGACCAAACTGGATCACTTCAAGCAGACCTTGCGCGGAAGCAAAGTGTTGGCTATGTCGATGAGCGACTGCTTTGGGAGAACCCGTCGAACCCGACGTAAATAGAATTGAAGCCAATGCGTGAAGCTGATATTGAATTGAACAATGAGCTTGATAAGAACTTTGAAACGAACTCGCTTGTCCCCTCTCCTTAGGCAGCGTTAACACCTTGGCATCCAGCAATAATCGCTGCTGAGCTGAGTAGGTACTTCCCACATCGTCAGCAAACCAAATAAAGCGCTTTTGATCGGCGCGATATATTGACTGACACTTTTCTTGCAATGCCTGAAAAGGCTGCGGCATCGTTAACACGACAATCGTGCCCATCAGCTGAGCAGCCAGATAAAGCCAAAGTGTTTCAGGTTGGTTCTTACCCACTAATAGAATGACATCCCTTTTTTGAATGCCTTGCTGACTCAGAGCGTAAGCATAGTCATCCACCTTCAGTGAGAGTGCTTGCCAAGTCAGTGACTGCCCACCGACTTTAACTGCAACCGAGTCGGATTTGTGCTTAGCCCAAAAACGCCAAGGAGCTTCATTACAACAAGACGAGTCTAAGCGGAGCACCACACTAATTCCTGCTCATCAAGAGAGGCAATAGGTAAATCTGATGTTGGCCAGCCAGTTTCAAGTTGAGATTGATATAAACTGATGGTATCCAACCCTGGTAATTCGTAAGGCAATTGCCACTGAGCAAATCGAGCAAGTTGATTTAAGCCAAAGCTTGATTCAAGGCTAGAGCTAATTACCGCCTTAATACCTAACGATTTGGCTTTTTCAATCAGTTGAATACAGAAATCTACATGGCCAATGAGCGTCGGTTTAATAATTATGGTTTTGACGCCCGTAAGATCTTCAAGGTTGAAGTCTTTACATCGAATCGCTTCTTGCAATGTTTCATCCCAAGCAATAGCAATCCCTGTATTAATAGCAAAGGATAAGCTGTCACCAGGAGAAAAACAGGGCTCTTCGACATACGTAATACGATGCCGCAATGAAGGAGCAATATATTTGGCAAATTGCTGCGCTTTATCAAAGGTCCATGAACGATTAGCATCCAAGCGCAGTTGTAACTGAGGCACCGATTCTAAAAACAAATTAACCAGCATACCATCACGAATCGGTTCATAGAGGCCGACTTTGACCTTCGCGACTTTTTCCCCTTCCATGGTATTCAATTTGGCTATCAGTTCGTCTGGATCCCCTGTACACAACGGGGCACATTGGTATTTCCCACTCCTTGGCAAACTACCTTGTAGCTCTAATAATGCCATAGATAAACCAAATCCTACCGATGGATACATATGGTCATACTCAAGTGGAAAACGAGCGATCCACTTCTCTGCCTGTTCTTGCAACTGAATCCCTGCTTGCTCTGTGCTTTCAAGACTAAAACCAGGCAAAGGCGCAATTTCCCCCCGGCCAATTCTGTTTTTTTCAGAAAGCTCGATGATAAAACCAACTCGTTCCACAAGCTTTTCTTCTCTGAGTATGACACCGCTGTCCATTGGTAAGTGATAACGGTATATCTTTACTTTACGCATCATTTAATAGCCATATGTTTTACCCAAGCAATTTGAACTCAGGTCATCACTTTCTTACAAAGCTAGTAACGATTTGAACATTCAACAACTCATAAAAACGAAGGAGCACTATCGCTCCTTCATTTGTCACTCATGGATTGCGGGGAAATTTATTAAAGTCTGGACGACGCTTTTCATTAAATGCATTACGTCCTTCTTGGCCTTCATCAGTCATATAGAACATCATCGTGGCATTACCTGCTAACTCTTGTAATCCTGCTTGCCCATCGCAGTCAGCATTCAATGCGGCTTTTAAGCAACGTAAAGCCATTGGGCTATGTTGTAATACCTCACGACACCATCGAACGGTTTCTTTCTCAAGGGCTTCAAGTGGCACAACAGTGTTAACTAAACCCATTTCTAGTGCCTCTTGAGCATCGTAGAATCGACAAAGGAACCATATTTCACGTGCTTTCTTTTGACCTACAATTCGTGCCATATAAGATGCGCCCCATCCACCATCAAAAGATCCGACTTTAGGTCCAGTTTGACCAAATTGTGCATTTTCTGCTGCAATGGTTAAATCACACATCATATGTAATACGTGCCCTCCTCCGACAGCCCAGCCAGCTACAGAAGCAATGACAGGTTTTGGACACGTTCTGATATCTCTCTGAAAATCAAGTACATTTAGATGATGTGTCCCTTGTTCATCCTGATAACCACCGTAATCACCGCGAATTTTCTGATCACCACCAGAACAGAAAGCATCTTCACCAAATCCCGTAAGAATAATAGCACCGATAGTAGAATCATACCTTGCGTCAGCCAAGGCATTAATCATTTCATTCACGGTTTGAGGACGAAATGCATTACGCACCTGAGGACGAGCAATAGTGATTTTAGCGATACCATCGAGAGATTTTTGGTAATGAATGTCTTCATACTGTTCACTAAAGTCCATCCATTCTACTGGTGCATAAAGCTCGTTTTCCGAAATGCCGACTGTTTTAGCCATCGTATTTTCCCATTATTTTGTTTGAATTCACACAATATAAGCATGGATAATCTGATTGACATACCTCGAAAATAAATCTGGTTGTTCTTGATGAACATTGTGGCCTGATTGCTCAAATCGATGATAGTTTAATCCACTTTTCTCTGCCATCTGACTAAATTTTTTGTCTTTCTCGCCACAAATATAATATAGAGGCACATTCTGTTGTTGCAGAGCTGGCAACAGATATGATTGCTTAGCCAACGACGTTGCAACAAGCATATTAGCAACTGAAGCACCTATATTAACACTTCGCTTAGTAACGAGAATTTGTCTTTGATCATTGTTTAGTGAAGAAAATACCGATTGTTGGTACCAATCATTTAAAACCCATTCAATTGGCTCTGTGTTAAAACGACTTGCCCATTTCTCATCATGAATCAATCGTAATTTTTTCTCCGACTGGTGCTTTAAACCAAAGTTACCTCCCTCAATAAAAGCCGCTCTAATATTCAAATTAGAAAGTATCTGATTAGCCAATGCATGCATTAGTATTCGTGCTCCCATTGAATAAGCAATCAAGACTAATGGCTGCTGGCCAGAAACCAGTGACGACAAGGTGGTGTAAAGTAACTCACTGCAATGTGTCAAATTGTGACATACCACCGATTTACTTTGACCATGCCCAGGAAGATCAACCACTATTTGTTCATAGCGTGAAAACCTTGGTAGGCATTCTTCCCAATCTTTTCCTGAGCCGAGAAATCCATGCAAAAAAACTAATATAGGTTTGTTGGTTTTAGCGCCTAATGAATGATTTAACGCTCGTTCAGAGCGTCGTTCAAAATAAAGCATGTAATCTGGTATTGACTGTTTGCAGTTGTGTTGATGCTTGATCGGCGGGCGTTTGCACCTCGACCAGTAACACACCTTGGCCAAAAGCAAGGTGCGCATCAACCATAGATTGATATTCCATCATTGAACCAGGTTGCGCATAACGTAATCCAAACTGCTTCGCGGCAGATTCAAAGGTGTAGCCATGTGGCATTTGATAATAGGTTTCTCGGTGCTCCTCTGGTACCGGAAGTAAGCTAAAGATCGCGCCGCCATCATTGTTAGTAATGACGATAACCGTAGCAAGATCACTGTGACTGAATAACGCCAGTGAATTAAGCCCATACAAGGCTGATGTATCACCGATAAACATCAACAAAGGCTTTTGACGAGCACGCTGAACACCATTTGCCGTGGCAAAGACCCCATCAATCCCTGAAGCACCTCGGTTGGTGAAGACTTCAACCTGATTCGAATAACCAAACATATCGACCAAGCGCACAAATAAACTATTACCAATAAACAGATCGGTATTTGGCGCGTTATTGAGACGTGATGAGAGATCCATCGCTAAGGCAATTTCACTTAACTCTTGCCGTGCTTCACAACGCCACTGCCTTAAAAGTGGCAAAAGCCTATCTTGCAACTGTAAAGCCAGTGGATCAGCCCAGCCGGAATAATGAGAAAGACAATGGGATGTACGCTGCACCCAAGTGCTAGGCTGCTCAACCCAATGAGATTGTGGTAAATGATTGGGATTATCTCTATCTAGGCGAGAAGAAACATACCAATAAGAAACATCACGGCAATTTTGGTTATATAAAACGTGTTGAGCAATCCAGTAAGTCAATCGCTTAGAAATAATACGGCTACCAAATTGCACCACTAAATCACAATCATCAAGCTGTTGAGCAAATCCAGAGCACTGAAGCCATAAGTCAAAATGAGCCCAATTGGAACTGACACCACTTTGCGGGTCAGCAAGAACAGGCCACCCCATCGCCTGAGCAAACTCCAACGCGGCCTGAGCTTGTTCTAACGGCAAGCTGCCAATCACAACGAGACCTTTTTTATACGAAAAATCAGGAATATCACATACAGCCCTTGCTTCAAAGCGCTTACAGTACGTTGAGCTGGCTTGTTTCCAATGAGAGACACTGCCAAGATATTCAAAAAAGTCCGCTTTATCATTATCAGAATATAAAGGTTCAGGATACGCACAATTAATATGGACAGCTCCCCCTGAATAACGTTGAGTAAACATAACATCATCAATGGAGGTTAATAACCAATTCAATGATATGGATAATGTCGGGCTTGGTAAATTAAGGCTATTGGATACATGGTGGGAAAAAATGCCTTGCTGATTTATCGCTTGATTAGCACCACAGCCCACCAATTCAACGGGTCTATCTGCCGTCAGAACAACGAGCTTTTCTCCCGTTAACTTAGCTTCTGCAATAGCAGGCAGCAGGTTCGCGACAGCCGTTCCAGATGTCACAATAACCGCAACGGGCTCACCACTGGCTTTCGCTAAACCCAATGCTAAAAAGCCTAATCCGCGTTCATCAAAATGACGGTGGATCGTCACGTTAGTCTTCTGTGCCGCTTCTAGCGTTAATGGTGTGGATCGCGAGCCTGGAGCAATGCAAATATGCTTAACACCGAAACGGCACAATTCTGTCATTAGCGTATCAGACCAGATACGGTTTACTACCACGCTATCAGCTTTCATGGTATTCCCTAGCTGATGTAGATTCTGAAATAAGAGTCAGTAATGTAGACGTTTTTTTCTCTAATTCTGCCCACTCTTGTTCTGCAATAGAACCCGGAACAATACCAGCACCAGCAAATAATTGAACGTTCCCCTCCATGACCAAAGCACTTCTGATTGCCACACAAAATTGTGCAGACTCATGACTAAGATAACCGATGGAGCCCGCATACCAACCACGAGAAAAAGGTTCGTTATTTAAAATAAATTGCATGGAGGATTGACGAGGTAAACCTGCAACTGCTGCCGTTGGCTGTAATGCTGCGAGTAATTGAACACCATTAATTTCGGGCTTCAGCGTGACTTCAATGCGTCGTCTTAGGTGCTGTACTTGCTTTAAGCGAACCAAACTTGGGTTTGACTCGACATCAATAGTCTCGATATAAGGAGATAAACTCTCTACGATATCGTCAACAACATACTGATTTTCTTTTAGGTTTTTAACGTCTTGGGTTAACCAATTTGCAAAAGCACTGTCTTGCGCTGCGTTGTCACCACGACCGACCGTTCCTGCCAACGCTTCAGTCTTCAAAGTACGACCCACACGAGAATAAAGCCGTTCAGGTGTGGAACCAATAAAGCTCTGCTGACGGTTCAAACTGAGTAAGAAATGGAAACTATCATGATTATGTATGGTACTTGACTTCAACAGCTGAGCCGCACTGAGAGAGGAGTCCAATTTGAGAGTAGATTGGCGAGCTAGCACCACTTTTTTAAACTTATGCTGACCAATCTCAGCCAGGGCTTGTTCAACCAATCTTTGCCATTCAAATCGATTAGGAGAATGCTTAATCGAACAAATCGATGTGTTCACCGCTGTCAGCTTTGGCACCTCAGCAATTAGCTGACGTAAATCTTCAATAGTACTCGTATTATCACCTGACAAGTTCACCGCCAGAGACCAACGCCTATGGTGTCGAATCAATTCAATTTTTGGTAAAAAAAACCATGACGACTGATTGAAATTAGCTTGTATTTTTAGACGATCAAACCCACACCCACCCCATACTCTTTGCCCAGAACTAAGTAAATCATAAGCAGGCCCAGGGGCATCGAATATATGATGCTGCCCCAATGCAACCACTTCTTCATAGGCGTTACGTGATTGCCAGTAGAATTTAGGGAATAATGTCTGAGCTTCTAACCAATCAAGTGGTTCAAAGCAAGGATGCTCATCCATGCTCTCAACAATGCGTGATATATCACTGCCTGCTATTTCAATCCGTTGAATTAGAGTATTTACGATCTGATGAAATGATGACAAATTAACCTCTATATTGTGAGGGTAAATAAGTAATATAGCTTACTCTAATTTTAGACCTTACAAAAATCAAGGTTACTTGGCATTTTTTGTAAAACGCTTTTTTAAGAGCGAATAAAATATAGACACTAGAAGGATAATTTGTAGATTTTTATTCTAAAAATATTGAATCTACGGTACGTTAAGAAAGATATAAATGAATATTTAGGAATCGACCAATGGAAAATATCGGGATGTCGTCCAAACTCGACAATGTCTGCTACGACATTAGGGGGCCTGTACTTAAACATGCTAAACGTATGGAAGAAGAAGGGCATAAAATCCTAAAGCTAAATATTGGTAATCCAGCCCCTTTTGGCTTTGACGCTCCAGATGAGATTCTCGTCGATGTAATTCGCAACTTGCCAACGTCTCAAGGTTACTGTGACTCCAAAGGTATTTACTCAGCACGTAAAGCTGTCGTACAACATTACCAGCGCAAAGGTCTGCGCTCTCTTGATGTGGAAGACGTCTATATTGGTAATGGCGTTTCCGAGTTGATCGTCATGGCAATGCAAGCACTATTAAATAATGGCGATGAGCTGCTCATTCCTGCTCCCGACTATCCACTTTGGACCGCCTCGGTTGCACTCTCTGGTGGTACCCCTGTCCACTATATTTGTGATGAAAGCTCAGATTGGTATCCAGACCTCGACGATATTAAGAAAAAAATCACGCCCAAAACACGTGGTATTGTTCTGATCAACCCTAACAACCCCACTGGCGCGGTGTACAGCCGAGATTTCTTACTCGAGGTGATTGAGATTGCACGCCAACATAAACTGATCATTTTCGCCGATGAGATTTATGACAAAGTACTTTACGATGGCGCAACTCACACTTCTATAGCAACGCTCACTGAAGACGTCTTGGTCGTTACTTTTAATGGCCTGTCTAAAGCATATCGTGTTTGTGGCTTCCGTGGTGGCTGGATGTTCCTTACGGGTCCAAAGCATCAAGCACAAGGCTATATCAGCGGTCTAGAATTGCTCTCTTCAATGCGTTTGTGTGCCAATGTTCCAATGCAGCATGCGATTCAAACCGCTCTTGGGGGCTACCAAAGTATCAATGAATTAATTTTACCCGGTGGACGTTTGCTCGAACAACGTAACCGAGCTTATGAGCTGATCACTCAGATTCCTGGTATTTCATGTGTAAAACCTAAGGGAGCGATGTATCTGTTCCCTAAAATTGATACAAAAATGTACAATATCAAAGATGATCAGCAGATGATCTTAGACTTTTTAAAACAAGAAAAAGTGCTCTTAGTTCAAGGCTCTGGCTTTAATTGGCCAAAACCAGACCACTTCCGTATCGTGACCTTACCACATGTCGAAGACTTAGAAGTGGCGATTGGTCGATTCGAACGTTTCTTATCGACTTACCGTCAGTAGTAATCAAGCCCGATCTTTCATATGCTTATAGGGACTCAACTTGAGTCCCTTTTTTAATTACTCGTTGAGACGATTAAGCCACATAAACACATACTGCGGCGATTTAAAGTCATGAATGAGAGTTGGAGGTAACATGAAAGAAAGTCACTTTTTTGCACATTTAGCCAGAATGAAGCTTATCCAACGTTGGCCATTAATGCGCTCCGTTTCCTCAGAAAATGTATCTGAGCATAGCTTACAAGTTGCGTTTGTTGCACATGCTCTCGCCCTAATCAAAAATAAAAAATTTGGCGGCAACTTAAACCCAGAGCGTATTGCCCTCCTAGCTATGTACCATGATTCAAGCGAAGTATTGACTGGCGATATGCCCACTCCAATCAAGTACTACAATCCAGACATAGCAAAAGAGTACAAAAAAATAGAATCTGCTGCAGAGCAAAAACTACTATCGATGCTCCCAGAAGAATTTCAGCAAGATTTCGAGCCTTATCTCTTATCAGATTCTTCTCATCCAGATGATGCCAAAATAGTGAAACAAGCCGACTCCATTTGTGCTTATCTGAAGTGTCTTGAAGAACTCAGTACCGGTAATCACGAGTTTGCTTTGGCCAAAAAACGACTTGATGTGACTTTAGAGCAAGGTAAAACCCCTGAAATGACCTACTTCTTGCTGACCTTTGCATCAAGTTTTGAGCTTTCCCTCGATGAAATCAGTTAAAGAGCGTTGACTTTTCCTAAGGGTTTAGAAATGTTCGACTATCAATAGTGAATAATCCAAAGTCAAAAATCAGATATTATTTAAGTACTGGAGAGTAACGTGTCGTTTGAATTAGAACCCGCATGGCTGGAGCGCCATGATGATGAACACAAAATTCGCCGTGACGATCATCGCAGTCCATTCCAGAGAGACCGCGCGAGGATCCTTCATTCTGCGGCTTTTCGTCGTTTACAAGCCAAAACCCAAGTTCATGGTAATAGCTTGGAAGACTTCCATCGTTCACGCTTGACTCACTCTTTAGAAGCGGCACAACTTGGGACGGGTATTGTCGCCCAATTGAAGAAAAAACAGCCCAATTTTGCTCCTCTATTACCCTCAGACAGCTTAATCGACTCAATCTGCCTTGCCCACGACATTGGGCACCCTCCTTATGGTCATGGTGGTGAAATCGCTCTAAATTACATGATGCGTTCGGATGGTGGTTTTGAGGGCAATGCTCAAACCTTCCGAATTGTGACAAAATTAGAGCCTTATACCGAACACTTTGGCATGAATCTATCACGGCGTACCTTACTTGGCCTAATAAAATACCCTGCCTTACTCAGTCAGACCCGAGCAGTTCATCAGCCCAAACCTGTTGAACACCAACGCCAGTTGAAAGCCAAAGATTGGAGCCCTGCCAAGGGTATCTACGACTGTGATAAAGCTCTATTTGATTGGGTCACCGAACCTCTGTCTCATAATGACCAAACGTTACTTGGCCAGATGCGCCAAAGCTCCGATGACCTCGTGAAGCACCATAAGACACGCTTTAAATCTTTAGATTGCTCAATTATGGAACTGGCTGATGACATTGCTTATGGTGTCCATGATTTAGAAGATGCGATTGTTTTAGGCATGGTTACCCAGCAACAATGGCAAGAGGGCGCAGCGTCGAAGCTAGCCTGCTGTGGTGATGTATGGTTTGAAACGCATTGCGACTCTCTTGGCGCAATGTTATTCAGTGGCCAACATCACCAACGGAAGGATGCCATTGGTGGGATGGTGAATGCGTTACTCACTAGTATTTCTATTCAACCAACGTCAGCCAACTTTGATAGCCCAATGGTGTCTTGGAACGCTCAGTTGTCTCCGGCCATGAACAAAGCCCTCGATATTCTGAAACACTTTGTAAACCAGTACGTTATCCAAGTTCATCCTGTTCAGGTTATGGAGTATAAAGGACAGCAGATCATCATGGATTTATTTGAAGCACTCAGTGCGGACCCTGAACGTTTATTACCTGAACAAACACAACAAACCTGGCAACAGGCAAATGATAAAAGCCAAAAAATGCGAGTGATTGCTGACTATATTTCCTCGATGACTGATGGTCATGCCCAAAGATTTCATCGTCAGTTATTTTCTTCCATCATTTTATAATCACAGTTTTACAGCAATAGTTTCGTAGAAACTGTTTTATTACAAAAGCTTTATAAGCACGGCTGGACATACTTAGGCTGAGTATTAAACGGCCATTTTCACAAACTCTTCAATAATGGTTATTTGAGTATTGATACCCAAATAACCTCAAAGTGCTGTGTTCAGCGAGATAACCTTAGCTCTCAGGCGCGGCGATGATTCGAAGATATCTTGGTTCTACATTGGAGAATCGTTAACAAATAACGTTAACCTTTGAGATAATTACGCTCAAAAACACCTGGTGGCATTTGAGAGATTTGAAATTCAATCATTTTTTCGAAGGCATTCATTAATGGCGAAAAATCCTGATTAGGCTCAAGCAGACACAATGCATGATAGCCCGCCTCTACGGTAGAAAGACTATTTTCTGTCGGTGCTTTACGAATCGTATAATGGCCTTTCAAATCAACAGGCAACCCAACCGTCGGAATGGAATGTAAATTGGTTGAAAGCTGCCACATTTTATAGGCTTTCTTCCATGTGCCATCTAATAAGATTAAGCGCACTTTTTTGTTTGCTGTCTTTTTCGTTTGATTCCATTGCGAGAGGCAAATTGATCTTTCCGATGGGTATAAAATCATATGCTGATAATCCGAGTCTGCTAATAACACGTTCAGCACCGAATCATCAGAAAAATCTTCTCCCACTATGCAGGTACAATGATTTAAACTTAGGTTTAAGATCCTTGCGGTACCAAGTGGCCGGTTTTCTTCACTGATATGCTGAAGAATGATAAGTTCCACCTGATTAGCAAGGGGGACAATCCACTGACAAATACACGACTTATGTGATTTGCCACATTGAGAACAATAACGAGACATTAAGTGAGCCTTTATATTGTGCTGAGCCTACTCAGCGTTATCTGCTTAATACTGCAATTTGAACCCATGACAAGCTGGAGTGAATGGCACCTTGATCACATCCATCATGGAGAGTGGTGGCGAATCGTAACAGGAAACCTCACCCATACCAACCTCGCCCACTTGGCAGTAAACATCGCTGCACTTTGGGTAATTGCGTTTTTCTTTCGGCCAACCTCGCGTAATTTTACCATAGCTTTCATCACGCTTTGTGCCATTGTTGGATTTTTTAATTTGTTCACCACTTTATCTATCTATGTTGGCTTATCAGGGGTTCTACACGGATTATTTGGTTACTGGGCGTTAAAAGAAGTGTTTGCTGGTAGAAAAAGCAGTATTTTTCTAGTTGGAGCACTCATTGCCAAAGTGGCATGGGAACAATGCTTTGGCCCGTCAGTCAGTACCACCGAACTCATCAGTGCTGATGTGGCTATTGAGGCGCACTTATCCGGTGCGATGGGTGGATTGGGTATGGCTTTGCTAGAAAAAGTCACACGCCGCCATATTTTTGGTTAAAAAGTATTGGTTAAAAGAAAAAATACCCAAGCCCCTATAAAGCTCCCATGAAAGAGGCTTTAAAGTACCCTTGGGTATGTTACTCATCAAGTCTATCTATAATAGACAAAGATTAAAGAAGGATTCGCCCTTCGTTTTTCTTGATCGTCGCTGCACCGATACCTTTCACATTGGTCAGATCCGCTGCAGCTTTAAAAGGCCCAAACTCATTGCGATAATCAACAATCTCCTGAGCTTTCTTTTCACCAATACCTTTTAATAGAGTGGCAATTTCTTCCGCAGATGCTGTATTTACATTTACGGTAATCTCAATACCTTCGTACTTACCATTATTAGGCGCTGTCGAATTACCTTCGCTTTCAGCAGCAAGTCCCATTGATGAAAAGAAGGCTACGCATGCCATTAATATCCATTTCATTTCAAAAAGCTTCCTTTGAGTAGTTGACTATAAGTCATTGAATTAAAATATTTCCTGTTCATGTCATCTTCAATCTATGTTTCGGCCAATCTAAGAAAGAGAAAGGCATAAAAACCTGCATAAATGACAAAGATTACTCTAAGTACACCTTACTAAAGGTAAAAGTGATTTGAGATAGAAATGAAACGGGCCGCGAATGCGGCCCGTCTTATTAAACATCTTAATTACATAGTTAATGACTAGTTGCTCACAGCGTAGTAAACAATGTCTGTATTTCCACGTAACGCATTGATGATTGAGGATAGATCTTGTTGAGAAGAAGTACGTTGCATTTGTATTGCCACTTGCTCTTCTAGAGCAGTGTCTAGTTTTGCTTTCACTTCATCAAGCTGGATAATAACAACGTTACCCGTCATATCTTTCGTTTGACCGTAAACTGGCTTACCGTCAACAGGCTTCGGCATGGCAAATACCGCTTGTGCTAAAGGTGCACGACGATCAACTGATTCAATGTCTCCGAAAGCCAGTTTATTGGCTGCGAGTACGGCTTCATCACCTTGTTTAAGACCATCAACAACTTTAGTTGCCAATGCCGCTGCTTCTTTTTCCGCTTTATCACGAGATAGATCGGCAACAACCTGCGCTTTCACTTCTTCAAGAGGTAAAACTGTTTCAGGACGAACATCTTCCACTCGAACAACAACAATGTGCTCTGGTGATACTTCGATAGCTTCTGAGTTGAGACCATCTTCTTTAACTTCTGGACTCATAATCGCTTGCATGACCGCAGGTGATTTCAGTAGCTCAGGCGCATTCACTTCAGAAATAAAGTCAGTCGTTTGTACTGTTTGTCCAACTTCTTTTGAAGCATCTTCTAGAGAATCTGGGAACTCAAAAGCAACGGTTTCCAGCTTACCTTGTAACTCATAGAATTGATCAATCGCTTGCTGGTCGATGAGCTCTTGTTTAATCTCGGTCTCAACTTCAGAGTAAGGTTTGGTTACTGAATCCTTTAATTCTTCTAGCTTGATGATGTGGAAACCGAAGTCTGATTTGACAAGACCAGATGTCTCTCCCACTTGTTGAAGAGCAAATGCTGCTTCTTCAAATTTAGGATCCATCACATCACGCTCAATGAAGCCAAGATCACCGCCGTTTTCAGCACTGCCAAAGTCATTCGACTTCTCTTTCGCTAAAGTAGCAAAATCAGCACCAGCGTTCAGCTCATCCAAGATTCCTTGAGCTTTTGCTTCGTCTTCGCCTTCAATAAGAATATGAGCAACACGACGCTGTTCTTCCGTCGAGTACTTGTCGAGGTTCTCATCGTAGTACTGTTTCACGTCTTCATCAGAAACATTGATTTGCTTTTTCAATGCCGCCGCTGACAATTCAATGTAAGAAACTTTAACTTGCTCTGGACGAGTAAACTTCTGTGGGTTCTCGGCATAGAAAGTCTGAATCTCTTCATCCGTTAACTTAACATCTTTTGCGTATTTTGCTAAATCGATGGTTATCGTACGGATATCACGAGTTTGTGTATAAAGCTTACCTTCAGCTTGAACTTCACCCGGCAGTGCAAAATCACTTGCTTGTAATGCACTAACTAATTGCTCACGGACAAGTTCACGACGCATATACTCAGCAAATGAATCAGGTGAATAACCCGCTCTACGTAACGTAGCTTGGTAAACCGCTTGGTCAAACTTACCGCTAACTTGAAATTCTGGAAGTTCAAGTATTACATCCCTGACCTGTTGATCACTAATTCGTAGTCCAAGTGCTTCCGCTTGTTGATCAAGTAAAACATTATTGATCAAACGATCCAATACTGACTTACGCAAAGATTCGACGTATTCAGGGTTAGCCAACATTTGCGAGAAGTAGTCTCCCAGCTGTGATTGCATTCGGTTACGTTCATTTTGGTAAGCCATTTCAAACTCACCACGAGCAATCTCTGTGTTACCCACTTTCGCCGCAGCATTGCTGCTACCGCTAACAATGTAACTACCTACACCAGCAAAAACGAAAGATAGAATGATAACTCCAAGGATTATTTTGACTGCGATGCTATTTACGCCTTCGCGTAGTCGATCCATCATAATTAAACGGCTCTCCAAAATTGAAGCTCTTGGCTTCCAATAGAAAATGTATTACTACAATAGTATCAGAAAAAGAAATGCGCATCAGTAAGATGCGCATATTTTAATTCAGTTTGGCTTTAAGTTTTGTCATTTATGCCCAGCACTGGCCATTTGTATCAAGAAGCGCATCATCTATCAGCAAACGAATCTGCTTTTTCTTTGGCGATGCCTAGACAATAAGGTTCACTCATTCCGACAAAAAGCCACCATTGTGATTAATTACAAGCGTCTTTAAGTGCTTTACCTGCTTTAAAAGAAGGAACCTTAGCTTCTGCAATTTGAATCGCTTCACCTGTTTTAGGGTTACGGCCGGTGCGAGCAGCACGAGGACGAACACTGAATGTACCGAAACCAACAAGAGCAACTTGTTCGCCCGATTGCAGTGTGCCTGTCACAGCTTCGATAAATGCGTCTAAAGCACGACTCGCTGAAGCTTTAGAAATATCCGCATTTTCAGCAATTTGTTCTACCAGTTGAGTTTTATTCACGATGTTTCCCCTTTCCGTCACCTATGGTTATGCTTTTTGATGACCTTCGTACCATTGCAATTTCGTCGAATACAATAAATTGAGCTCAAACCCTTACCACTAAGTATGGTGGGCACTACCGAGCATAAATTAGCTTTCAAAAAAAACGCTGACAAGCCTTTTTAGGCTTATCAGCGTAAAGTTTTACTTATTTTTGCTACGCATCACTATTTTTGTGGTTCAAACTCAACACCCATTGGGTTTCGTTCCAAAGCAACTTTAAGTACCTCATCAATCCACTGTACTGGGATTACTTGCAGGTCTGCAATGACATTATCGGGTATCTCCTCTAAGTCACGCTCATTATCTTTTGGGATTAATACCGTTTTGATGCCACCACGATGCGCTGCTAGAAGCTTTTCTTTCAGACCACCTATTGGCAACACTTCACCACGCAATGTGATTTCACCCGTCATTCCCACTTCAGCTTTAACAGGGTTTCCTGTTAAACTCGAAACAAGTGCAGTACACATCGCAATACCGGCACTTGGGCCATCTTTTGGTGTCGCACCTTCAGGAACATGGACATGAATATCACGTTTTTCATGAAAGTCAGTATTAATACCTAACTTATCTGCACGTGAGCGCACAACCGTCATCGCAGCTTGAATAGACTCTTTCATCACATCGCCAAGTGAACCCGTTTGTGTGAGTTTACCTTTGCCTGGCATTGCTTCTGCTTCAATCGTTAACAAGTCTCCACCTACTTGAGTCCAAGCTAAGCCTGTGACCTGACCGATACGATTGCTTTCATCCGCTTTACCAAAATCATGACGCTGCACACCTAGGTACTCTTTCAAGTTATCCATAGCAACCGTCACCGATTTCAAACTATTATCAAGTAAGATATTTTTCACTGCTTTACGACAGATCTTAGATATTTCACGCTCTAGGTTACGTACACCCGCTTCTCTTGTGTAGTAGCGAATAATGCCAATAATAGCCGAGTCTTCGATTGTAATTTCATTTGGCTTTAGACCATTACGCTTTACTTGTTTATCCACAAGATGGCGCTTGGCAATATTTAGCTTTTCATCTTCTGTATAGCCAGACAGGCGAATCACTTCCATACGGTCTAATAACGGCCCCGGAATATCCATTGAGTTTGATGTAGCCACAAACATAACGTCTGAGAGATCATAATCGACTTCGAGATAGTGATCGTTAAAGGCATTGTTTTGCTCTGGATCTAACACTTCAAGTAATGCGGAAGATGGATCACCACGCATATCTGAAGACATTTTATCAATCTCATCCAGCAAAAATAGAGGGTTTTTCACACCAACTTTGGACATTTTTTGGATAAGTTTACCAGGCAAAGAGCCAATATAAGTTCTTCGGTGACCACGAATCTCTGCTTCGTCTCGCACTCCACCAAGCGCCATACGAGTGTATTTGCGGCCTGTTGCTGCAGCAATAGAACGGCCAAGTGATGTTTTACCAACACCAGGGGGCCCCACAAGACAGAGTATTGGCCCTTTGAGTTTATTCACTCGATTTTGTACCGCAAGGTACTCAAGTATTCGTTCTTTGACACGCTCAAGGCCATAGTGGTCTTCGTTAAGGATTTCTTCCGCTTTGGCAAGGTTCTTCTTCACCTTAGAACGCTTGTTCCATGGCACACTGACCATCCAATCAATATAACTACGTACCACTGTCGCTTCTGCCGACATAGGTGACATCATTTTTAGCTTTTGCAGTTCTTGCTCTGTTTTATGGCGAGCATCTTCTGGCATTTTCGACTCATCAATTTTTTGTTTCAGAGTCTCAAATTCATCCGGAGCATCTTCCATCTCTCCTAGCTCTTTCTGAATAGCTTTCATTTGCTCATTCAGATAATACTCGCGCTGAGATTTTTCCATTTGCTTCTTCACGCGTCCACGGATGCGTTTTTCAACTTGAAGCAAATCGATTTCGGACTCCATCTGACCCATTAGAAACTCTAAACGCTCTGTAACGTCAAAAATTTCAAGTACTTGCTGCTTATCAACCAGTTTAAGTGGCATATGTGCAGCAATGGTATCAGCCAAGCGAGCCGCTTCGTCAATACCACCTAATGAAGTCAGCACTTCTGGTGGAATTTTTTTATTAAGCTTAATAAAACCTTCAAATTGGTTGATCGCACTGCGAACAATCACCTCTTGCTCACGTTCATCTAACTCAGGCGTAGCAACATACTCAGCTTCAGCAAGGAAAAATTCACTTTCTTTAAACTGCGTGATCTTCGCTCTTTGTTGACCTTCAACAAGTACTTTTACAGTACCATCAGGCAGCTTTAGAAGCTGAAGGATAGTAGCAACAGTGCCTACTGTAAATAAATCATCCGTGGTAGGTTCATCAGTATCAGCTTGCTTTTGTGCCACAAGCAGAACTTGTTTATTAGTTTCCATTGCTGTTTCTAGACAGCTAATCGACTTCTCACGACCAACAAACAATGGAATAACCATGTGTGGGTAAACCACTACATCACGTAGAGGTAGTACCGGGATCTCGATACGTTCGGAACGTTCCAAGTTCATATAATTCTCTCTTCCGCTTTCACGATTAACGTCTTACTTAATGAAGTATATGGGGCTTAATTAGTTGGATTCAATAAGAGAAATAAAAAAGGAGGTAATTACTTACCTCCTTTTTATTTTTTATATCAAAAACTTTATTCAGCGACTGCCGCTTGGTTATCTGCGTTACTGTAAATCAGCAAAGGTTCAGATTCACCATTGATAACAGACTCATCAATTACTACTTTGCTCACATCTGTTACTGAAGGTAATTCATACATTGTTTCCAGTAACACGGCTTCAAGAATTGAACGAAGTCCACGAGCACCTGTTTTACGTTCCATCGCTTTCTTAGCAATTGCACGAAGCGCGTCTTCGCGGAACTCAAGCTCTGCACCTTCAAGATCAAAAAGAGCCGCATATTGCTTAGTTAATGCGTTTTTAGGCTCACACAGGATCTGAATCAACGCTTCTTCATCAAGCTCTGTCAACGTGGTCGTAACAGGCAAACGGCCAATGAATTCAGGTATCAAACCGTATTTAACTAGATCTTCCGGCTCCACCTGAGTAAATAGTTCACCAACTGTTTTCGTTTCATTTTTTGAACGTACTTCCGCGCCAAATCCAATACCTGTTCCGGTAGTAACGCGCTGCTCAATGACTTTATCAAGTCCAGCAAATGCACCACCACAGATGAACAGAATCTTAGACGTGTCCACTTGTAGGAATTCTTGTTGCGGGTGCTTACGTCCACCTTGTGGAGGAACAGCAGCCACAGTACCTTCGATTAATTTGAGCAGTGCTTGTTGTACACCTTCACCCGATACATCTCGTGTGATAGATGGATTCTCTGCTTTACGTGAAATCTTGTCGATTTCATCAATGTAAACAATACCACGTTCAGCCTTCGCTACGTCGTAATCACATTTCTGCAGAAGTTTTTGGATGATATTTTCAACATCTTCACCAACGTAACCTGCTTCAGTCAGTGTCGTTGCATCTGCCATCGTAAATGGCACATCCAAGAATCGAGCGAGCGTCTCTGCAAGTAACGTTTTACCACTACCCGTAGGGCCAATAAGTAAAATATTGCTCTTGCCTAATTCAACACCCTCGCTTGTTGTATCACCATTGCGTAAACGCTTATAGTGGTTATATACCGCAACAGCGAGCACTTTTTTCGCGTAATCTTGTCCAATAACATAATCATCAAGGTGTTCACGGATCTGTTTAGGCGCAGGTAGCGCTTCAGATTCTTTCTTAGGGAGAACATCCTTAATTTCTTCTCGAATGATATCGTTACACAAATCGACACATTCGTCGCATATGTAAACTGATGGACCTGCGATTAGCTTGCGAACTTCGTGCTGACTTTTGCCGCAGAAAGAGCAATACAGCAATTTGCTGTTACCACTTTCTTTGCTTTTATCTGTCATTCGCTAACCTCTTAGCCTTTACTCTGTATTAGTGAGTGTATATCAAATTTAACCAAATTGCGCTGGCTAAATCATTGACCGCGATGGGTCAACACTGCATCTACAATACCATATTCTACTGCCTGATCCGCTGACATAAAATTGTCGCGATCTGTATCACGTTCGATCGTGTCTAGAGGCTGACCACAATGTTCTGCCAGCAACTTATTGAGCTTCTGCTTGATGGTCAAAATTTCTTGAGCATGAATTTGAATATCAGAAGCCTGCCCCTGGAAACCGCCAAGTGGTTGGTGAATCATAACACGTGAGTTTGGTAGAACGTAACGCTTGCCTGGTGCACCACCAGCAAGTAAAAATGCACCCATAGAGCAAGCTTGCCCCATACATACTGTACTCACATTGGGCTTGATAAATTGCATAGTATCGTAAATTGACATGCCAGCAGTCACACTACCACCCGGAGAGTTGATGTAGAGAAAAATATCTTTATCTGGGTTTTCAGATTCTAGGAAAAGCAGTTGAGCCACGACAAGGTTTGCCATGTGGTCTTCCACTTGACCTGTTAAAAAGATGACTCGTTCTTTAAGTAAACGAGAGTAGATGTCGTAAGAACGCTCTCCTCGAGAAGTTTGTTCTACCACCATTGGTACTAGTGCGTCAACAATTGGCGACATTGCATTTTTTTCTTGGTAGCTCATATTCTTAGTCCCTAAAATAAATGGTCCGAATGACGATTATCACACGGACCATTGTTAACAGAATCATTGACGTTAAGTCAACCTTCTGCGCAATATATTGCTTATCAAGCTACTGGTTGTTGCTGGTTCAGTAGTTCGTTAAAGCTAACCGCTTTTTCAGTAACCTGTGCTTTAGCAATAATAGCGTCAATTGCTTGCTCTTCAAGTGCAACATTGCGCATATTGGTCATCATCTGTTCATTTTGCTCGTAGTAAGCAATAACTTCAGTTGGGTCTTCGTACGCTGTTGCCATTTCTTCGATAAGCGCTTTTACTTTCTCATCGTCAGCTTTCAACTCTTCAGACTTGATCACTTCGCCTAGAAGAAGACCAACAACAACACGGCGTTTTGCTTGCTCTTCGAACAATTCACGTGGAAGTTGAGCCGCCGCTTCAGGATTACCACCGAAACGTTGTGAGGCTTGCTTGCGAAGAACTTCAATTTCTTGATCGATAAGTGCAGTAGGAACAACAATATCGTTTTGCTCAACTAGACCTTCTATCGCTTGCTCTTTGATGCGGTTCTTAATTGCTTGCTTCAGTTCGCGATCCATGTTCTTACGCACTTCAACTTTAAGTGCATCAACACCACCTTCAGCAACACCGAACTTAGCGACGAATTCTTCGTTTAGTTCTGGTAATTCGCGAGCTTCAACTTTGTTTACTTTGATAGCAAACTTAGCTGCTTTACCTTTAAGGTTTTCTGCGTGGTAATCTTCTGGGAAGTTTACATCGATATCGAATTCCATACCTTTAGTTTTACCTTCGATACCGTCTTCGAAACCAGGGATCATGCGACCTGCGCCCATTTCTAATGGGAAGTTCTCAGCTTTACCGCCTTCAAACTCTTCACCGTCGATAGAACCAACGAAATCAATGCTTACGCGTTTACCTGCTTCAGCAGCTTCTTCAACTTCAGACCAAGTCGCTTGCTGTTTGCGTAGCGTTTCGATCATTTCTTCAACGTCAGCATCATTAACTTCAGTTGTTGGCTTTTCTACAGAAATGTTTTCTAGACCTTTTAGCTCAACTTCTGGGTAAACTTCAAAAGTTGCGTTAAACACTAGATCTGAACCTTCTTTGTTCTCAACAGGAGCAAAAGTTGGTGCGCCTGCTGGATTAATTTTCTCTTTCACGATCGCTTCAATAAAGTGGCGTTGCATCACTTCACCTAGAACGTCTTGACGTACTGCTTTACCGTACATTTGAGCAACCATTTTTAGAGGCACTTTACCTTTACGGAAGCCATCGAAACGACGGTTTTTAGCGATGTTGCGTAGTTCAGCTGTTACAGCATCCTCAATGTTTGCAGCTGGAACAGTAATGTTTAGACGGCGCTCTAGGCCTTCTAGCGTTTCAACAGTAACTTGCATTATATATAAACCTCTAAAGTGGCCCGGTATTCCGAGCGTATGAGCGTGACTGCTTGAGTTCACGCTTCATCCTTGTTTAGTGCTCTGTTCGAACACCTAATTTAAAATTGAGTACTCATGCTGAATATCAACATGGGACTAATCAGCGACCTCTTCAACCATAGAGTTAAAGCCGTCTCCGATTAGTCTCTGAGCAGAATTTTTAGACGAGATATTCTAGCGGTATGACACTAAACTGTCGAGTCAATCACCACTATGTGAACATTGTCTGTTCTAAATTCCCAGATAGCTGCTCAAAAATTGACGAAATCACGAAGCTTTTACAGCTTCGTGATTACTAGCATATCTAGAATGGGGACAATTGAGCATATTTCAAGGCAAGTGCTGACTTTTTTTATTCAAAGGGCTAAAAAGAGATCTTGCTCTTGTTTTCTTTATATCTAAGTGACCTCAGACGCTGATTCAGAGCGGGGTCACTGAAGTCGAATTCACAGAAGACAACAAAGCAGAAAGCAAACAAGTTAAGAAGAGCAACTTATCTCCATTTTCTTGCCCCAATCTGGTGGTAAGTTGGCATATTGTTCAAATTCAGCCTGCTCGTCATAAGGCAGTTTGAGGAGGTTCGCTAAACGTTGTACTTCGCTAAAATCCCCTTCTTCCGCTTTATCTATCGCGATTTGAGCAAGGTAGTTGCGCAAGATATATTTTGGATTTACTCGGCGCATTTGCTGACAACGTTGTGCAGTAAGTACAGGGTTGCCTTCATCGTCTTGCTCTAACTCACAACGTGCTAAGTACATATCCATCCAAGCTTTTGCAGCCTCTCGGTCAACAAATAAATCAATGACAGATTGTGGGGACTGAACATCTAAACAAGAAAGCTGACGAAAGAAACGCGTATAGTCGGTATGATTTTGGTGAAGTAACTCAAACATCGCTCCAAACAGTTGGCTATCGTTTTTAACTCGACAATTTAACCCAAGTTTCCCCCGCATTAAGGCGCTAAACTCTTGGCTCAACCTAGGCTCAAATCGGCTTAAAGCTTGCTCGAGGTCTTGTTTCTCAACCAAAGGAGATAATGAATGAGCCAAAGCAGACAAATTCCATAGTGCGACTCTTGGTTGCTGATCGAACGCATAACGCCCTTGATAATCTGAGTGATTACAGATATAGGTGGGGTCATAATCGTCAAGAAAACCGAATGGGCCATAATCAAAAGTTTGGCCTAAGATCGACATGTTATCCGTATTCATTACACCATGGGCAAAGCCATAAGCTTGCCAAGATGCAATCATGATTGCCGTTTTTTCTACAATATGTTCAAACATATCCAAGTAAGGCTGTTCTTTTTGTTTACTACCCGGAAAATACCATTCAATGACACGATCTGCCAAAAGCTTGAGCTCAGCTAACTGATTGGTGTAGAAGAAGTGCTCAAAATGACCAAAACGAATATGTGTTTCCGCCACTCGAAGTAAGAGTGCCCCAGACTCTGTTTTTTCACGGTACACATTAGTGTCACTGCTAATAAGACCAAGACCTCTAGTAGTCGGTATACCGAGACCCGCCATCGCCTCACTGCACAAGTATTCACGTATTGTCGAGCGCAGCACTGCTCGGCCATCACCCATTCGCGAATAAGGCGTTAAGCCGGCTCCTTTGAGATGCAGATCATGCCATGTCCCATCTTGCTGTTGCATTTCTGCCAATAAGAGCCCCCGACCATCCCCTAAGTCCGGATTGTAAGTACCAAACTGATGGCCAGCGTATTTCATCGCCAAAGGTTTGAAGGGAGTATTAACGTCCTGCCTAGTCAGTCCATTTAGTAATTCATCGTCAGGAATCGAAGGTAACCCAAACAATTTAGCCAGTTCGCTGTTCCAAATCGCCCAGCTCTGATTTACAAGAGGTAGAGGGTCAACATTGGTAAAAAATGCAGACGGCAGTTGGCCAAATCTTGATGAAAATGTTCCACCTTTCCAAACAGGCATAGTAATTCCTTAGCATAAAGTGTTAGTTGGAATTATACGGCTCTAGCAACAAGTCTCAGCCATAAATTATGTAAGGTTATAATCCCAATTAGAATCAGCCAGTTAGAACGTTATCTTCAGGATATTTTATTAAGGTTGGTTCAGGGCGTGCAAGCATGTAAGCCAAGGTTAATGGACCAATACGGCCGATAACCATTACTACGATCATAATGTACTTTCCTGGTTCAGATAACTCCGCTGTCAAACCAGTCGTCAACCCCACGGTTGCAAAAGCCGAAATCGTTTCAAACATCACTTTTTCAAATTTGGCCTGCTCGGTTAACATTAACAAGAACATTGCGCTAGTCAGGATCGCGCCACTGACCACGATGATGGCAAGCGATTTTGTCACCGTCGGCCAATTAACCGTACGTTTAAAAATAACGACATTCTTTTTTTGACGCAGAAAAGCCCAGGTTGCAACAAAAGCCACAGCAAAAGTAGATACCTTAACTCCCCCACCGGTCGAGGTCGAGCCTGCGCCAATTAACATCAAAACAATCATGATCAATAACGCTGGCTGAGTAAAATTCGCTAAATCAACGCTGTTAAAACCTGCCGTTCTAGCACTGGCAGATTGAAAAAAAGCAGCCAGCCATTGACCTGACACAGACAAAGGTTCAAATGTACTTGGATTATACCTTTCCAATAACCAAAAGATTAATGTTCCCGATACCAACAGAAGCGGTGTCGCAACCAGCATAATTTTGGTGTGTAGATGAAAAAAATGAAACCCTCGACGCCAATGTAACCAAACATCCCCAATCACGGTAAAGCCAAGCCCACCAAAAATAAACAATCCAGCTAGAGTCATAATAACCCAAGGGTCATTAACAAAACTCATCATACTATCTGAAAATAATGCAAAACCTGCATTGTTAAACGCAGAGATAGCATGAAATAACGCATAAAAAAGCCCCGCTTGCCAACCCATTTCTGGCACCCAACGGAAAGCTAATATTAAAAAGCCAATAATTTCAGCGACTAAAGCAAAGATCACGATTCTTTTGACTAGACGACGCAAGTTAACTTGGCGATCTTGACCAAGGGCATCTTTTGCAAGCGCTTGCTGACGCAAACTCAATCGCACGCCGAACATATAGAGTAGAACGGCTGATAAGGTCATTTGACCTAAACCTCCAATTTGCATCAAGCACATCAGTAACAATTTACCCGCCAAGGTAAAATGCTGCCCCGTATCGACAACACCTAATCCCGTCACGCTAATTGCTGACGTCGCAGTAAATAAGGCATCCGTTATTGATAAGCCTGTGACAGAGAATATGGGTAAAGTCAGCAAGATGGCAGAAGGGATTAACACGCTAAGAAAAGTCAGCAAAATAATCCGAGGCTCACCGCCTTTGGCTCTTTCTTTTTTGTTATCGGGTGCGTAGAAAACACCTTTTTGATGAAAAAGCTTCATAATGAATTTAATTTACTCGCTAATTTATCTTGTGGACCAACCACGATAATTAGATCACCAATTTCCAAAGCGATACCAAGATCCGGTGCTTTAGTAATTTCTGGGCCACGCTTAAAGCCAAGAACCTGCACACCTTCAATTTTACATAGTGCTAATTCACCCAATGCTTTTCCCATCCAACTTGAGCCAATAACAAACTCTGTCATGGCTAAGCCACTTCCTAAAGGATGAAACTCAAGAACTCGTTTATCGAGCATTTTTCTTGCAACGCGAACTCCCATATCTCGCTCAGGCATAATGACATGGTCAGCTCCAATTTTTTGTAACACACGAGCTTGGAAACGATCATTAGCTTTGACCCAAACAGACTTCACTCCCGCTTCTTTGGTAATTAGTGTTACTAAAATACTGGCGTTAACATCCGAGCCAATCGCGATCATCACCATGTCGTAGTCGTCCAGTTTGAGCTCTGCAACGGTCTCTTCATGGGCACAATTTGCAACCACTGCTTGACTGGCAAAACTTGCCGCTTCCTTAACTCTTTCTTCATTAATGTCTATAGCCAGAACCTGGGCACCCGATTGATGTAGTTCTTTACACACTGCAGAGCCAAAACGCCCCAAACCAATCACTGCAAATTGTTTATCACTCGTTTTCATTTAGACCTCTTTATGCAAAATACAATCCATTTCAACCTGTCGACACAATTGTCTAGCCTCAAAGGCAAGTTCACTCACTGAGATAACTAAAGAACTTCTATATCGATTCCCCATGTGGACCACTGTAATCTAAGAATCATTGCCGCGCCTCAAATCTAAGGCCATCTCGCTAAGCACTGCATATTGGGTTTACTTGGGTATATCTTAGAATATATAGCCAAGTTACTAAAGAGGGCTGGATTAACGATAAAGGTGATAATTTTTATTGAGAGATTTGTTTTCCAAATAATATTCTCAGATTGATTCTCAAATTCATTTTTTTTATTGCAAGGCCTTATATCAAGCAAAGAAGCATACAATTTATATGGCATCTAAATTGCTTGGATAAAACTGTGGGTACAAAGATGCAAAATTTACGAAGAAGAGTATTTATATTGCACCATGAACAATTAATAACATTCTCACAAACACCTTTCACGTGAACTACACTTGTTCTTGCAAGGTGATCATTTAGATAATTGTCAAACTGCTTTGTGCCTATCAACAATACAAAAGGGACAATAATGAAAACACGTTGGCTACCTCCACTTTTACTGTGTTTATTTCACCCCATGGTTTTAGGCTTAACCACTGGTGATTTAACGTTTGTTAATGGAGAAGCCCCTTCTGCTTACTCTCCAATGGGCACACCAAACAGCACCTACAATATTTCTAATGAAATCTCTGAAGACATTGTGACTAAGTTTTATGCAAAAATGCCTGAAGGCAGTCCTGTGGATGTGAGCTTTATTGACCCTAGCAAATCATTAAGTATTCCAATTGATGCCGATTTGAATGGCGCTTCTCATGCAACTGCCAGAGTAACGTTCCTAACGGAAGGTGCGTGCTTTATAAACTCAATCGGTTATGTTGTATTCGATACCAATAATCCACCGAGTTCATTAAATGATATAAGTGAACACGTCATCATTTTCCCAAACATCTCGAAGATCCCGACTGGCGAACTGGTCTTTGGTGATACTGTTGATCTCAATATTGAATTGCAACCGGGGCAGACTATCGCCTTCTTTTTGATTCCAAATGGGTTTGGATTCTTTGGCTCTTACAACAACATCGCTAGTATGGGCTTTTGGGGGGTGCCTTTCTATACCTACCCTAACTTAAATCCAGAACCTACTACAGAACTCAAACCTCATAATGTAGCGTTTATCGACCCACAACATGAAATGATCGTAATGGGGTTTGAGGCAATATACCGACCGCAAAGTGATAATGACTTCAATGATATTATTTTTGGCGTGCAAATCAGTCCATTTAATGCCATTGATGGCGTGGATGCTACCGGAACCGTAGGCACGAAATTCGAGCCTTTAGATGAAGTCGTATCTGATGTTGAAATCACCACAGTGTATCCTGCTGCTAATACTTACTCGACTATCGCTTATGAAGATAATTGGCCATTACTTGGAGACTATGATTTCAATGATGTTGTTTGGCGTTATCAGATAACCGAAGTATTAAACGAATCCCGAGACGTCAAGCGTTTTACTGCTTCATATATCTTGCAATCTATGGGGGCAAGTTACTTTAACGGATTTGCTCTTCACTTGCCCAATATCCATATTTCAGATATTGCATCGGCTACAGTGACTCAAAATGGTGTAGCCGTTGGCTATGAGGTAATTCAGTCCGAAAGCAGCGAAGTGATACTTGTCATTGCTGAAGATTTAATTACAGATCTTGATGAACTAGGTTTATTGACTGAGACGTGTAATTATTACCGAACACAAGTCAACTGCCTAGCTCAACAACCCGCCAACCAACTAACTTTTGAGTTATCAGTTGAATTTAAAACTCCGATTTCAAAGGCTCTCATTGGTCAGGCTCCTTTTGACCCATTTATATTTGCTAAACCACATACCCATCATGGGCCATTTACCGATACTCCACCGGGTAAAAGCTGGCAAACTCATCTCAAAGAGTTTCCTGGGACGAGCATAATGAATGGTACCTTCTTCAATACTTATGACGATAATTCGTACGGTTTAGAGTGGTTTTTAAGTGATAATAACATGCCATGGGTAATTAATATTCGAGATAACTGGGATCACCCCATTGAATATATTGATATCAGCCTTGCTTACCCTAATTTCCCGATCTGGGTTACCAGCAGTGGCTCAACCCACTCTAATTGGTATCAGTCCCCTGACAACAATAAAACCATTCAGGCCAACCCTTAGGAGAAGCAAATGAGATACGTCATAGCTTCACTGTTAATGTTGGCTGTACTCGGAATAGTTGCTTGTGGGGGGCAAGAAAATTCTGTCGAGAGAAGCGCACCTCCAGTTGCACAATCTCCGAAACCAGCCCAAACATCCCAAATTATTGCTGAGCGAGATTTCTCATTTAATTCAAGTAAGAAAATTACACTCTCAGTTGAATATAGTGTTCAGGGTAAGGGAGCATTTCATGTCTATTATAAAGCAGCGCATGTCAGTTCAGAAGGCTTAGTCATTGGTGACCCGACATCCAGAATCACAACCATTTACCCTGAACAGGATCAGGTCGTTGAAATAGAAGTCAATAGTAACTGGTCAAGCCTCTATATTCACTGGGTCCCAATGAGCGTTTATCAGTCAGAGCTAACTTTGGCAATCCCTTTAAACCAAGCGAGCGATCATTACCACATTACCTTTTAAACAGATCGCACTTTTAATAGAGCACGCTGAATTCGAAGGTATTTTAACGTCCGGAATTTTTATTTATCTGCTCATCTTCAGCAAACAATTCCTTACTCAGGGCGGATTTTTCTCTTATTCTTGGGGACATAATTGAGGATGGAGGTAGGCACTGGTTTTCGTGGTAAAAATTCCTCAATTTCAACACGCTCAAGCAAATGTCCAAGGCGGCTTTCTATCATGCATAAGTTTTTGAAGTCATCTTTAGAGACTAATGAAATCGCTTCTCCTTGGGCCCCAGCACGTCCCGTACGTCCGATGCGGTGCACGTATTCATCTGCTGGGTAAGGCAAATCATAATTAATCACAACAGGGAGGCCATTGATATCGATGCCTCTCGCAGCAACGCCTGTGGCAATCAGGTATTGCAACTGGCCCGCCTTAAACTTTTCAATCAGTTCCTGACGTACCCTTTGATTACGACCACTATGGAACGCTTCAGCAACGATGCCACGTTTTTCTAGCTGAGTGACTAATTTTGCAGCGCCATGCTTGGTTTCAATGAACACCAAGACTTGTGACCAATCATTATTGTTGAGTAAGTAGCTGAGTAAAGACGACTTCATATCTTTATCGACAGTCGTGATCCACTGTTTGATATTGGCTTTTGAAGCACTGTTTTTGCTTATCGTGATTTCTTCAGGATCAATAATGACATTTTTAGCCAAATCTCGTACTGGGTTTGAGAGAGTCGCCGAAAACAGTAAGCTTTGGATATCTTCTGGCATACAATCAACGATTTTATCGATCGCATCAATGAAGCCCATGTCGAGCATTTTATCCGCTTCATCGAGAACTAACATCTCCACTTCGTCAAAGTGAATCGCTCGCTGACCATACAGATCGATCAATCGTCCCGGTGTACTTACGACAATATCCACACCATCGATTAATGCTTGCTTTTGCGGGGCATAATCAACACCACCGAATATCGCTATCGAGCGCAGGGCAAGGTTTTTACCATACGATTCAATACTCTGATGTACTTGCAGTGCTAATTCACGCGTCGGCGTTAAAATGATCGCTCGTGCTCGTTTTCTGCGCTTGGTCTCCGCTTGATTGAGCTTTTCCAAAATAGGCAATACAAAACTGGCTGTTTTACCAGTTCCCGTCTGTGCAGCCGCAATCAGGTTTTTGCCTCGTAATACAATGGGCACTGCTTTCTGTTGGATAGACGTTGGTTTATCATAACCTAACGCCTTAACCGCATCGGTAATTGGGGAACTTAGACCAAGTTTAGAAAATGACATAGAGATGGCTCAACAAGAGAAATGGGGGCGTAGTGTATCAAAATATAGGCTCGGTAACAGAACCTTATTCATGCAAGAATATACCTAATTCTCTTCTTACTGCGTGGTGGGAAGTGACTGAGCCATCTAAAATGGCACAGCCATGCAACTTCAAACGCCTTAATATTGCTTAGGAAAAAATTAGCATGGACTAGGCACTAAAATGAATAAGTTGCGTTAAAGTAAATGCTTTGTCCCTTTTCTGTATAACCGTAATCCTCTCCCAGGTCAGCATCAAACAAATTGCTGAAACCGACCTTAAAATTCCATTGTGCATCATCATAGGCCGCACCAATACCCGCCAAGGTATAACCATCGACCCACTTATCTTTTCTATTAACGCTCACGACTTGATCACCAATATAATTAACGCGAGCAAACAAGGTCACAGAGTTAACTACTTCCCAGTTAAAATCAAAGTTGGCTAAATGTTCAGGCGTCCGCTGCAAAGTTTTTCCAGATTTTTTATCTTTAGCGTCCGTGTACGTGTAGTTACCAGAAAGCGTTATTGTCTCACTAATATCAAACCACCCCTCAAGCTCAACCCCTTTTATGACTGCTTTACCAATATTTTTGTAGGTATAGACTTCCATTTCATTCAATGTAGCAACCTTACGCGAACGATCTTGCGCAATTTTATTTTCAATATCGGTATAATAGTAAGTCAGCCCAAGGCCCACTGAAGCGATATCATAGGCCGCACCAAGCTCATAACTGACGGAGGTTTCAGGCTTGAGGTCCTCGCTGCCCATCAGCCAGCAACGATTACCACAACTGATCACTCTCACTTGCTCATTACTTTGGAGCTGAGTCGGGGCATTGAAACCTCCACCAGCGCCACCTTTAAGCACAAAATCATCTGTGACACTGTAAACTGCATACGCACGAGGACTAAAATGGCTGCCAAATGATTCATGGAAGTCTTCTCGACCGCCCAGAGTCAGAGATAAGTTACCAAGCTGGAATTGACCTTGGAGAAATACAGCACCTTGAGAACTATCGATACTGCCCGACAGCAAGTCTCGGTCATTATTCAGCTCAGATTGTCGGTACTCTCCACCAAAAACCCATTCATGGGTTTGTGACCATAACCCTGATACCTTAAAATCGAGCGTATTACTGGTCAATTTCACGTCTGCCGCCCCATTCTTGTATGCGGTACTCGCATCGTTCAAGTTCATCACTTCACCGTACAAACGCGCTTGGGTATCAACGGTATCCCAAGCTCCTTCATGGGTTAATCCATAATTCCAACGGGTCGATGTCTGCTTATTTGTCTGAGTATTAACGTTTGAAGGGTGTTTCCAATCAGCTTCACGTTCATCATTGGTGTACATCATGTCAGCAATCAATTTTTGTTCTGGGGTCAATTGCCAATTCAGTTCACCAAAGACATTCTTTGTTTCTTTATCTTCTAGTGCATCATATTTAGGGCTTTCTGCTGTCTGCCAAGGATCACGTGTCGAACCTTCTATAATCACACTCGTTGCCATACCTTCTGTTAATTCACCACTTACATAAAGGTGCCCTTTCGCGCCATCTCCCCCTGTCCCTTCAAGTATATTCTCATACTCAAGCCCAGCAGAGCCTGATAAAACATCGTTCGCTGGTTTTAAAATAACATTAACGACACCTCCCATCGCTTCTGAACCATACAAAGAGGAGACAGGGCCCCGAACGACTTCAATCCGTTCTATCGCCGACATTGGTACACTCGATAAATCAAAGTTATTACCACGAATCAATGCATCTTGAGAGTTAATACGCCGCCCATTAATCAAAATGAGCGTATGCTTCGAATCAAGCCCACGAATACGAATAGAGTTACGTCCATAAGATGAACCACTTAGAATGTTGACTCCAACGCTACTTCGAATCGCCTCCGAGAGATCTTTTACTGGCATTTTTGCAATATTTTCTGCGGTGATCACCGAGACAGATGCGGGAGCGGTTAACTCGGTATGCTCAGTTAAAGAAGCCGTTACTACCATACGTTCCATCTGTGGTAAAGTTTGCTCTTTGGCGAGAACTTGATCGGCCCAAATCATCAGTAGAACGCCACTCATGGCACTAGGCATAAACATCGATTTTTGCGTTGTGAGTTTCACTAAATGTCCTTATTCTATTTTATAAATAAATCAAGCGACTCAAATTTAGTAAAAACAAAAAGAAATGACAATCATTATCATTAGCAACTGTTACATTCGATGACTTTTAGAGATAATATCTTGGAAAAGAATAATTTTGATCACATTTTCAGTACCTTAAATCAAAACCTAAACCAGCTAAAGACGGGAATTTGTCTGGTTAAAGCCACAACAGAGATGTATCAACAGCTCGGTTTTAGCCAAGAAGAAGTGTTAATTGCTAACGCTGTACCTAAGCGTCAACACGAATTCAGAGCGGGTCGCCACGCCGCCCGTGCAGCAATGAGAACACTTCGCCCAAACTACATTGACGCTCCTATTTTGATCGGTAGTAACAGAGAGCCTCTTTTCCCCAAAAACATATCCGGCAGCATCAGTCATACGGAAGAACTTTGTTTGGCGGCTTGCGCTGATAAATATCATATTGCCAGTCTCGGTATCGATATCGAACGCAGAGTACCACTGGCAGAAGAGTTAAAGTCGGTTGTCTATACCCACTTAGAACAGCAGGTACTCAATCAAGATACTCATCTACCGAGCGCCTTGATATTTAGTATTAAAGAGAGTGTTTTTAAATGCTTTTATCCATTTGTGCAGGTCTATTTTGATTTTTTAGATGCTCAAATTTCATTGCAACCAGATGATAATACCTCAGGCCAATTCACCGTAGAGCTTATTGGCGCCAACAGAGATTCTCTGTTGGCCAAACTACCGCCTCTTGAATTTCAAGGTCATTATATTTTTAATCAAGACTACGTGTTTTCATTGTGCTTTTTTATCCAGTCATCATGTCCAGATACCCCGATCTGCACATAATATCAGCGAAGCACCAACCCAATGTCAGTTAGTCTTTCGAGATGGTTTTTCCTACAACTGGCTTTTGCTGCCACTGTTTTATAAAACAACTGCTTTATGCAACCACTGTTTTTAGCAAATAATGATTGGGGGTACTTGATAAAGCTTGCGATTGAGAGTGGCAAAAACGCCACTCCCAACGTCAAATTGACGGATTAAACAAGCCTTCCAATCTTTTACAAAAGCTTAAAACTTCGCAAGCTCTGATTGAATATGCTCACCTATTTGCTGCAGGATATCTGGACGCACCATATCTCGATGTAAACACGCAATATCAATGACTTTAAAATCTCCATGGTTATATTTATCCCAGCCTGTAAAGTTCAGTACCTTTTCTTGCGGTAACTTTTGCGCATTAAAAAACAGCACATCACCACAGTATTGGTAATCAACTTCTTCTCGTGCAAGCTCACGGTTATTGATCACCACATCCACCACAGTAGAGAGAATATCAGCGCTAAAGTTGGCCATCGAAGACCCTGCGTTTTGCAGAACGTCAATCACTTCGCTTCGGTTGAGATCAGCATGCGCTATTGGATCATATTCTATCCCAGCCATTCTGATCAGCGCTTCCATTGCTTGTTCATCGCCTTGAACGTGCATCTGTTGCCATTGCTCAGCTGGGTAAGCATCCATCATTGCGACTAACCCAACCTCTTGCCCTTGTTGTTGTATCAAGCCTGCCATTCTATGCACTAACATCCCTCCAATCGACCATCCGACAAGATGATAGGGTCCAGTTGGCTGAATTTCACGAATGGCATCAACATATTCTTGCGCCATTTCCGTAATGGTTCTGGGCAATGCTGCTGAAGAATTAGAGAAGTTACGCGCTTGTATACCATACAGCGGTACATTCACTGAAATGGTTGCAGTCAATGAGGCATAGCACCAAGCCAAGCCACCTGCCGGGTGAACACAAAACAGAGCTGGATTTTGTTGATGGCTCCGCAACGGTAAGACAATATTCAAGGCTTGCTCCTTGTCATTACCCACCAAATTAGCAGCTATACCGGCCACCGTCGGTGAAGCAAAAATCGTCGCTAGCGGGAGATCATACCCCAGATATTCTTTGATTTGAGAACTTAACTTCGCGGCAAGAAGGGAATGTCCCCCTAAGGCAAAAAAGTTATCCGTCACTCCTACGCTAGGCAGGTCAAGTAGGTCCGCAAATAGTTTGCATAATCTTTCCTCAACTAAGCAAGTTGGCCCTTGTGACCCAACTTGCTCAGATAAATCTGGCTTAGGCAATGCTTGACGATCTAATTTACCGTTTGCCGTTAGTGGCCATGTTTCAAGCGGCACAAAATAACTTGGTATCATATAACTCGGTAACAAGCTGGAAAGAGAGTTGATGAGTTCTTGAGTGTCTGTATTCTGCTTGGATGTAGGTAAAATATAGGCGACCAAACGTTTGTCATTATCTCGATACTCTTGCGCCAATACGACAGATTGCGCGACACTAGGGTGTTGATTCAACGCACTCTCGATCTCTTCCAGTTCAATCCGTAGACCTCGTATCTTGACCTGAAAATCACTGCGCCCACAATATTCAATCGCACCATCGGAACGCCAACGAGCAAGGTCTCCTGACATATACATCCGGCTCCCTGACGAACCAAAAGGATTATCAATAAAGCGTTCTGCCGTCAGTTGGGGTTGGCCATGGTAACCCAACGCTAATTGACGCCCTGCAATGTGTAAATGACCAACCACGCCCGGAGGAACAGGCTTAAGTTCATCATCCAAAATATAAATTTGTGTATTCCAGACTGGTCGGCCAATCGGTACCGACTGTTCAGCTGAGTTGGCTTGGCAGTGCCAATAGGTTACATCAATCGCAGCTTCTGTTGGGCCATATAAGTTCTCAAGGGGAGCATCAAAGCAAGTCGAATACTCTTGTACTAATTCGCTCGGCAAAGCTTCACCACTACAAAAGACCTGACGCAGACTGGCACAGTGTTGATGATGTATTTGGTGGCCACCTGACCGTTGAGCATTTCCTTGTTGATTCTTTACGTATTGAACAAACAATTGCAGCATCGATGGCACAAAATGCAAAGTGGTAATTTGATGCTTTTCAATCACTTCTTGCAAGTAAATGGGATCTTTATGCCCAGCAGGCTTAGCTACAACCAAACATGCTCCAACCATCATTGGCCAAAAGAATTCCCAAACAGATACATCAAATCCAGATGGGGTTTTCTGCAAGACACGGTCATGGGCATCAATTGGATACTGTGCCTGCATCCACAATAAACGATTGACGATCGCATCATGGCTGATCACGACACCTTTGGGCTGCCCCGTCGAACCTGATGTATAAATAATATATGCAGGAGATTTGGGTAAAGGAGTGACTTGAGGAGGCAGCGGCTCAACATTTTGATATATCCAAGGCAATAATTCATCATCGACCAAGGTTAATTCACTTTCTGATGGCAGTTTACTGATCAAAGCTGACGTGGTGAAAACCCTTCTAGGTGCTGAAGATGAAAGCATGAAGCGAATGCGAGCTGATGGATAATCAGGGTCAATTGGGACATAAACCGCTCCAGCGGCCAAAATGGCTTGTTGAACGACAATCAACTCCTCACTTCTCGGTACACAAACTGCAATACGATCCCCAAGATCAATACCTTGTCCGATAAGCCATTGAGTCAAAGAGTACACTTTGCGCCCTAATTGCTCGTAGCTCAGTTTAGTATCGTCAAAAATCAGCGCAGTTGCATTCGGCGTTACGATCCTTTGTCGAGCCATTAATGCCGAAAGTGTCGTGTCTGGAATATCATGAAACGTCTCATTCCACGTTTGAGTGATTTTATCGTATTCTCCAGGCAGAAAAAGATCGATATCCGCGATTCTGCTCGGTAAGGTTGACTGAGCACTAGTAAAAAAGTGGCCCATAAAGTGCTTCAATCGACGATGATGTTGCTGCACTTCAGACTCAGAGTAAAGTTCTGGATTGGCATCCATATCCAGATGCAAGGTGTCACCAGATTGATAACAATACACCGAGAGGTCTTCAACGGGCCCTGCAGACAAGTTGCGTAACTGCGTCGTTGACTCACCCAATTTAGGCTGATGAGTAAAAGGCATGATATTAACCAACGGACCAAACAAATTACGTTTGTCTTTGACTAAGTTAAGCTCTCGATGCAAATGCTCATAACGGTAATGTTGATGCTGTCGAACAAGTGAAAACTCATGACTTACTTGCTGAATCAGATCACTTGTCTCCATGTTGGGCTCAAACTGAACTCTTACTGGCAATATATTGACCCGCATTGCTGGCGTTTGAATAGCGACAGAACCTAATCTCCCCATCAATGGTACACCTAGCACCACTTCCTTCGCATTCGTCATGCGATGTATATAAGTGGCAATGGCTGCCAACAGAACACAAGGCCAAGTTGTCTCACTATGCTGCGCCGCGCAATGCAGTTGAGCTGTACTTTGAACGTCCAGCTCACCTTTTACTCTAAAAAAGTGCTCAGCCATAGCTGAAGGTTTACCAGCTAACGAAACGCTTTCGGGCATCTGGGCATAGTGATGTAAATAAAAGTCGCGATCGGACTGATATTGTTGTGAGGCTTTATATTTCTGGTCTTCTTCGAGCATGGCTTGTTGGCTCGCATAAGTAATGCTTTCAAATGGCTGGCCAGCTAACAGACGATTATAAATATGTGCGACACGTGACATCAGTAATGACATGCTGTAGCCGTCAATCACAATATGATGCGCAGACAAAAACCAAATACGCTCTTGCTCTGACAGCGTGAGTATTGCCGTCGAAAATAACGGCCCCTTTTCCAAATCAATCGACTTTGCTAATGCTTTATTCATCCAATCTAACGCAGCCTGATGAGGTGCGTCTTGCTTGGACATATTCACCTTTTGAACTTGCCAAGCTTGATGCTCAATATATAAGTGTGGCTCGTTGCGTAACATAATAAATTGAGCATGTAAGGTATCCGCTTCGTTAATAGCAACCGTCATTGCTTCAACAAAACAAGGCTCATTGAAGTCGCCAGAGATAACAAGATATTCTCCCGTCGTATAAACAGGATTATTTGGAACACGATGTTGAGCAAACCAAATACCAGATTGGGCATCGGTCAAAGGTAATAACATTTTATTCTGAGTTTGAACAACAGACATAACACCTCTCCCATCATGCCGAGTGTAGCGCTTGCTTAGTTTGAATCACTTGCCACCACCCCGTCAGATTCGGTTGGGTCGCTAGCTCCATAAAATGGATGTCTAAGCCCTCTTTTTGCCAATGACTTAGCAAGGTCATGACACGAATAGAATCCAAGCCAAAATCGGTTAAATGATCATGGGGAGTCAGTTCCTCTACTGATACATCCAATAACGCTGCGAGTTGTTGTTGGAGCTGTGATATCGACCGAGGAGCGACATACTGCTGTTGATCAGAAAGGTCGCTATTCGTTGTCTGCGTCACTTGATGCAAAAATTGGTCTTTATCGAGCACATGACCGCATCGACCAGCGACATAATTGAGCGCCATTTCATGTTCATCTAATGAAAAGTCCGCAACGGCATTAGTTATCATAAACGCTTGAATATCATTCATAAATGCTTCAGATGCCGTTTGAAGGCAACCAATATGTGCATACACACCAACAATAATAAGTTGGTCTCTTTTTTCTTCTTGCATAAACGCTTGTAATGATGTGCGTTGAAAGGCGCTATAACGCCACTTAGTCAAGAGCAAGTCATCTTGCGTCGGCTCAAGTGACTCAACAATGCGTGTAACTTGATGCTCCGCTTTTAAACCCGGGCCCCAAAAATCGGTCAATAAAGCCCGCTCTTTTGGGCATTGATCGCCCGGTTGTGCGGTATAAACAACGGGAATACCTGCTTCAACGCACGCTTGTTTGATGGTTTGAATGTTTGCAATCAGTTTTTGTACCAAATCGCTCTCTGCATCGAAATAATCGAGAAAATATTGCTGCATATCGTGAATAAGCAGCACTGCTCGGTTGGGTTCCACATACCAATTAGTACGATTCTCAGGGCTGGATTTAGGTAACGTGTAATTAAGAATAGTTGGAATAGCCATAATCTTTCCTTGAGTGCTTTAAAAAATAACAGACCATGTATGTCACAATGGGGAGAGTCGCTCTTGGTTAAATAACCTCTAGAAGCTTACTTTTATTCACTTTACCAACAGGCGTTTTTGGTAAGGAATCGACAAAAACAATACGATCGGGGATCTTGAAATCGGCCACGCCTTTCTCTCTCAAAAAGCGTTTAATCTCGATGGGTTTTAATGACGAGTGTCGAGAAACTAAAGCAGCACAACTTCGTTCACCTAAAAAGTCATCCGCGATAGCAAATACAGCAGCATCATGAACTGCGGGATGTTCGATTAAATGATGCTCTATTTCCTCAGACGCCACTTTCTCTCCGCCTCGATTGATCTGAGCCTTATCACGTCCCACCACTTGCAAGTTACCGTCTTGATCTTGTATGACGATATCTCCTGTGCAGTAAAAACCCTCTCCATCAAATACTTCCTGATTATGCTCATACGCTTGATAATAACCACGAATCGTATACGGCCCCCGTGTAAACAGCCTTCCAGCGCTCCCAACCGGGACAGCGTGCCCAAGCTCATCTAACACTAACACTTCATCCGCAGCAGACATTGGCCGCCCTTGTGTCTGAGTGATGATTGATTCAGGATCGTCTAAACGCGTGTAATTCACTAGGCCTTCAGCCATACCAAAGACCTGCTGCAACACACAACCTAGTTCCGGTTGAACTCGCTTGGCGACAGCAGGGCTAAATCTCGCGCCTCCAACCTGCAGCACAGCCAAAGATGAAAGATCACATTGAGTTTGAGCAGCCTCTTCAAGCCATAATGCTGCCAATGGAGGGACCAGTGCTGCCACGTTAATACGATACTTTTCAATTAAATGAAAAGCGGTTGCCGGACTTGGGTCAGGGCACATCACCACGGTTCCACCCGCCATAAAACACCCTAGAGCCCCAGGGGAGCTTAAAGGAAAATTATGCGCCGCTGGTAGGACACATAAGTAGCGCGTTTCGCTACTAAACTGACAAATTTGATTACTCGCACGGACACTGTAAAGATAATCCGCATGGGTACGAGGGATAAGTTTAGGCGTTCCTGTCGTTCCACCCGATAATTGAAAAAATGCAAAGTCAGGGGGTCTTTGGGCATCTAATTCGATATCAGGTAACAACAAACTGTGCAGCGTCGTTGCTTCTGCTGGCGTTTGACCACCTCCTGCCCAAACGACGTTCTCTAGACTGGGTGTGTGTGATGCCACTCTTTGCGTGATCGCCACCATATCTACCCCTGCTTGTTGCTCAGTAATCAGCACTTTGGCTTTAGAAAAATGACAAAAGTACTGAATCTCTGCATAGCGATGTGCCGGCAAGGCTAATACTGGCTGCACACCAATTTTAAGTAAGGCAAAAAAGCTGAAATAAAAGGCGGCTGTATTTGTAAGATGAATAACGGCTTTATCGCCTGCTTGCAACTGAAGCCGTTGCTGAAATCCAGTTGCCAGTTGATCAACCTGCTGCTTGAAGATTTGATAAGTCCATTGCCCATGTTGATCAATAATCGCCACCTTGTGCGGGTGTTTCTTGGCGGTCAGTTCTAGCATTTCAGGTAACGTTTGAGAGGTCCAATACCCTTCTTCACAATATCTAGTAGCGAATGTTTCTGGCCAGGGTGTCCAATCCAATGACATATCCGATGAACTCATGTCACTACCTCACAGGCCGTTTCCAAATCAATTCCTACCGCATTGAAGATAGTCCGCATTTTATTGGCAGTCTCTTCCAACTCACTTTGAGGATCAGAACTCGTTACAATACCGGCACCTGCATAGGCTTTTAGGCTTTGTTTGTCCACTTCAGCACAACGAATCACGACCACCCACTCTCCGTTACCGCGCGCATCGACCCAGCCGACAAGACCGGTAAAATAGCCACGTTCAAAAGGTTCAGCTTCACGAATAAACTCATAGGCTTTATTGGTCGGATAACCGCACACTGCTGGCGTGGGATGCAGTGCACATGCCAGTTGTAATGCACTCACTTCAGAAGACGATGCAACACCTTCAATACGAGTAGATAAATGCAACATGGCGCAAGTTTCGACTACTGATGGGACCATTGGTACATAAAGTTGATCACACCATGGCTGCAAAGCTTTTTCGACCATATCGACCACTACTGCATGTTCATGGAGATCTTTACTGCTTTCCATCATTAACTCTGCTTGTTGCTGGTTGATCGATTCATTGTCACAACGACGACGTGATCCCGCCAAAGGATTTGAGCAAACGTGTGACCCTTTCAGCGATACCAACAATTCTGGGCTCGATCCCATCAGATGTTTTTCGGGAGAAAGTTGTCCGAGTGAGGTTGAAAAAGTGTACCCACTGGGGTTTTGTTTAAGAAGTTCTTTGAGTAAATGAGCGCGATCAATGTCTTGCTGTGTTTCAACTAAAACCGTCCTTGAAAGCACCACTTTCTCCAGAGCATCATTTTTGTCACGGCAGAAACGCTCAGCAGCTTCAACACTGCGCAGATAATCCTCATTGCTTGGAATAGAATGTTGAGAAGTTAAGACACAAGAACCACTGCCATCAGTATTGGCCCTTTTATCTTTTTGCTGCGCCTTATCTTTATCGGTAATGGTATTTGGCCGAATTGGCGCACTAGTCACAAGACGCTCAGGAACAATAAAATGAACAGGTTGTTGCTCGGAAAATGGAATCACACCAACCGCTATAGGATTATCATTGTCCGCTGTTTTCGCTGAGCTAAGCAATTGTTTAATTTTTTCATCTAATTGAGAAAATTTGACGGGTTGGGAAAACTCTGCAGAAATGCCTTGAGCTAATAATGCCACTGTCGGTGAACTAAAAAAGAACAGCGTACCACTCGTATGATCACCAAGGCACTCCGTGAACATATCGCGGCTCCCAATTAAGTTACGAAGCATAGTTGTCTCTCAAACTGTATTTGTAAGTTTAAATTATCCACTCACAAATGAGACTCAATCTCATTTGAAATGCAGAGATTACACATAGAGTTGCACTTACACAAGTATTATTAATAACTATTATCATTTGTATTTGTGATGTGGAAAATTTATAGATTGATGTTATTTACCACCAACTTCACAAATTTATCTTATTCAAAAAGAAAGGGGGAATAAAAATCATTATCATTAAAATAAGTAAGAAACCTACGATCGTAAGTCATTGAGAGGCCAATTTATGCAAGAACATCTGTCTATTTTCGCAGATAAACTCTGTCTTGTGACTGGAGCAGGACAAGGAATCGGATTGTCTTGTACAAAGCGCTTATTAGCACAAGGAGCAAGAGTTATTGCCTGTGATCTTGACCGTTCCACATTGGAAGAACTGTACGTAAGCCTTTCCAAAGTACAGCAGGATCGTACCACTCTCCTACCTTTTGATTTATCTGATTGGCACTCGATTCAATCGGCATGTCAATATTTACTACAAGACAAGCTTTTACCAACACATATCGTAATGTGTGCAGGAACACTCTCTATTTCCTCAGCGTTGGAGTTGAAACCAGAAGCATTAGATAACATTATCAACGTTAACCTCAAAGGTACCCTATTACTTACTCAGCAGTTGGTTAAGATGCTGGTTGATCATAATTTAAAGGGATCGGTGGTCGTTATTGGCTCAAATGCAGCAGATACACCAAGAGTGAATATGTCGGCTTATTGCGCCTCTAAAGCGGGCATCCACATGTGGGTAAAATGTTTGGCACAAGAGGTGGCTCAGTATGGTATTCGATGTAATATTGTTAGCCCGGGAAGCACTCGAACTCCGATGCAGACTCAGCTTTGGAATAAGGAACATGCCGAGCGAGACGTCATCCAAGGTGACTTAAATTGTCGACGTCTTGGTATTCCATTAAATAAAATTGCTGAACCTGAGGAAATTACCGACGCTATCGAGTTCTTACTGAGTGACAAAGCAAGCCATATTACGATGCACGATCTAAGAGTCGACGGTGGCGCTACCTTTTAAGCGGTAAGGCAAGTTTAGGCAGCGCTGCAGGGTATAGTCGTTCAACATGAAGAATCGTTATCAAAATCTGTGGGCTAAGGACGTTTAATCGAGCAATACTCAACTAACGCGCGTCCTTACAAAATCTTCTAACGCAAACTCTTCCTCACTGATTACCCACTCTTCAACCAGGTCTCTCCAGTATTTGATCATCGTTTTTGCATTATCGGCATCATGTTTCTGAGCAACGATCGTATAAGAAAGTCCATTTACAGAATTGGCTAAAAAGGCATACCGCCCATAAAGTGGAGCCCAATGTGAGCGTATCAGGTGAATGTGTTCTATTGTCCCCTGCTCATAGTGTTTCTGGAGCGGAAAGCCCACTAAAGAAGAGAAATGTGCATCGGTTAACCAACCCGGTTGATTGTTTCGCAGTAAATGTTCCTGCAACTGCTCAAAGTCATGGGTATATGGAAGCCGAGACTGCAGCAGTTTATTTAAAGTTTCAATGCTATCCCAAAATGTATCTGATAATTGGATATGACTTTTCCAAGGCAATGTACTCGTTAAAGACTGAATATCGTTATAGCCAAGAGGTGAAAGGAGATTATTACGCTCATTAATATCCATACTCATATTAATTCTTATCGTCTCTTGCAGCGATGCCTGTTGCTGCCATTCAAATTTTGCTATCGCCCAATTTGCCGTCAGAAATAATATCAAGTCTATATCGATTCGTCTTACAGAACATATTTCCTTTAACTTTTCTAAGTTTGATTCTTTACCTAATAAATAACAGAAATCATTATAATATTCGTTATTTTCTGTACTGTCTTTTAAATCTGAACCACTCTGGCTATTATGATAATCCAACTGAGTATTAAGTAATTGATGAGTAAAGCTATTTTGGTTCGATGAACTATTTTGGTGCGTAAGACTATCTTGATAAGTACGTTGATTATTTTGTAAAGTCAATAAATCTGGTAATACTTCTCTTTGCTTTTGAACAACGCTTTCCCCTGAGCACAATAAATGATAATTCTTAATAAGATCATTAACTAAAATCATCCCACCGACGCTGTCACTGATACTCAAATGTAGGAATAGCAACAAGGTACTGGACTCGGGCCTTTGATTATCAACCACTTGAGTGAGCTTCCAGAAATAATCGCCCTCTTCTAGAAAGGGAGCTTGAAGGCTGTCTTTAACGATTTGCTCCCAAGATGAGGCCTGGTACTCTTCAACGATTAAAGATTGAGAAGCGCTTAAAAACTCTACCGTTCCTTGTTTATTAATAATGGTTCTTCTCAATGCAGGATGTATCGACATAACTTCATTTGCCGCCTGCTGAAGAACATTTATATCAAGTTTATTAGATAAGTTAACTGCAATTACATTAATGTTATTACAACCATTATTAAAAAATGAAGATTCAGCCATACTTAGCTTACGAGCAATGGATAAAGTCATAAATATTATTCAACATCAGAAAATAGGGTTAATCGTTAATTTTAAGATCTATGACGCTCGGTTCTTGAATTGGCGCCAATCTATTTTATTAAACCTACCACCATTTATATTTATTTTATATTTCAGTTTTTGGAACTGTGATCATGGTTTGTCAGAATAATTAATAGTTATTTGTAACTATAGTCACAGATATTTAAAGTGAAATATGAAGATATACAGCAACATGCTCAAGCCAAGTCTATATATGGGATATCACTTACTTGCCTTCAAAGGCTCTAGACCAGCACTATTATCTGTACGTCATTGAGGATATCTACAGCCGAAAAATCGTGGGTTATGAGGCGTATGAACGTAAATGTGCTCAGTTCGCATCACAACTTCTGCAACGAACGCTGGTACAACCCTAAGCACAGTAACCTAAATTACGTCACGCCTTCACGCGTAACAGCGTCACAATGGAAAAAATAAAGAGATCTTGAGTGCTGAGGTGAATCATGAAGCAAAGAATATTCACCATATACACGGTCAAAATTTCTTACTTTATATGAAATAAAGCCTATTTTTCCCTCTCATACCCTCACAAAAAACACAAATCACATAAAAAACTGAAACTCAACAGGTTTTTATGTACATAGGTTTATCAAAATACTTCTGGAATATTCATATGACTTAATCATGAGAAAAAGATGCTAAATCATACTTATGACCAATATAAGGTGCAAACATTGCATGAAGAACTAACAAAAGCAATGGGGAAATTTTATATAGAGTAATTAATTACATAACTAAAAACGTCAGAGTTCCACTTCCAGAAAAAGAGCCCTCTTTTATTATATCTGTTGGATGATAGGTAGATGTGATTGAGACATTTGTAGAACTTGATTTTGATATGGTAATATTCTTTTCGGATTTATCATTATCAAATAATAATTCACAACTACCACCTATACCACATTGAGTGAAGTTTGCTGTTTTTCCTGAAACAGGGATATTTCCAGTTAGTTTCAATTTGACCGGTACAGTTTCTTTACAACTAATGTTTATAGAATGAGGACGAGTTTTGTTGCGTTTCGCCTCTGCTGCAGTCATCTCTCCATGTTCTAAATTTATAGTGTTATAAGAAGACAGTTTACATTGCGATGTAACAGTGACCCAAAATGAACCATACCAAGTGAGAGCATCCCTAGCAAGTGTTTCTGCTGCCCATTCATTAAAATACGATGGTCCGTTACCACTTTGTTTTGACTCTTCGTACATCCATCTAAATGGAAATTGTAAATTATATACACCGGGTCTAGCTGCCTCACTTTTGATTTTAACTGTGAATATACTTGTAGAACTTAAGCTCGCCGGAATAATGACACCTACATGATCGCTCTGGTTCCAGCAAACCTTATTTAATTCAAAATAAAAAGTTTTTCGAGATATTCTTGTTGACCAATTTGGAACATCCCGTACTCCATACGAAGTAGTCCAGTTACTATTTATTAAATACTTTAAACCTGAACTTTTATCTGTTTGCCATGAAGATGGGTACTGTATCCAAAAAGTACTTGTTCCATATACATCATCAATACTATTATCTGAGCACCTTGTATCTAAAACATCCATTCTAGAAGTCTTGGGAAAGGTTACTGACATACGAGCCTCTCCTGATTTGTCATTTATAGTAACAGGTGTACTAATCCAATTTCCTTTATATGGGCTTACAAAGAGAAAATTTTGCCAACCAGCATTAATATCGGTTGAAATTGATAATAAAAATAACAATAATTTAATTCGCATAATTAGTACTCCAAGTTATTATATCCAGATATAAACCTTCTCTAAACTCTGGAAGATACACATCCACTCTTCGATTCAATTCTCGACCCTGCTCCGTTTTATTTGATGCAATAGGGTCCATTTCTCCTCGACTTCTCACCACCATTTTTTCTCGACTTACTCCAAATTCCTTTTCTAAGAACGCTACCGCTGAATGTGCTCTTTCTAATCCTAACTCCTGATTATATTTTTCATCACCAATACTATCGGTATGTCCCGTTAATATAATCTTTATATTAGGTTCTTTCTTAATCAAATAAGCTACATGCTTTAATGCATTTATGTCGTTTTTACTTAATTTTACGCTATCAAAATCAAATGATATCGATGCAACAATACTGTTATGTATCAATTTTTTTGATACCACTTTATCTGGAGTTTCACTTATTGCGCTATTTGATAAGAGTAAGCCTAATAATAGCCACCTAACTTTCATAGTAATCCTTTAGTTAATTCATTGATTAATTTGATTAGTATTATAAATAATAAATTCTCATCGTTGCTGATGCCGTAAATGCATTACTAACTAAATCTCGATTATTTCCTAAAGCATAAGGTACTGATGTAAAAGTAAACTTATGATTTGGACCTCTTCCAGATAAACCTCGAGTTAATCGATAACCAAACTTTCCTTGTTCCCCTGTACCAATTTTTAAAGGATAGCTATCATTTACGCTATCCCCTTGATAAAGAGCTATACCTAACTTATCATTATTTGCTCCTGCATTTGCGCGCAGCACATTATCAACCGGAGCTCCAGCTAATTTAACACCAAGCACCTGAATATAAGGGGTACTTTCGTAATAATCACACTGAACAGAAACTGTTTTTTGTTGTGCATAGTTTCTGCCATCTATCTTAAAATTAGCTATTTTACCAAATGGAATATCGATGGTACTATTAGTGTTAATTCGACAAGGCGGTATATTTATCTTCCCAGATATATTAATTTGAATATCAACAGCAAAAATAGACGGAGAAACCAAGGATCCTAATAAAGCCAAACTAAATACAAAATTTTTATTCATTATTTAACCCTTATCTTTAATATCGACTTATTCGTAGAAAATTTCGAAGGTTGCTGATGACGAATAAGAACCAGGTACCACAGTTTTATTCATCATCGCGTTTGGCGTCGATTGAACATAAGCCGAAAAATTCAAGTTCAGTGTTTTATTTGATCCAATGGTTGTTCCTATACCACTATTATGGGGATCACCCAGTGATGGCGTTTCACCCAACTTTAAAGGAGTACCATCAACATCGATAATACCAATCCCAAGGCGACCGGCATTAGTGCCTCTAACAGCCAGAAAATAATCTGACCTTCCCGTCATATTATTTTCTCGTTGCCCATGAAATCTTATTTTCACGGTATTAAATGCAGAGTTATCACACTCAATTAACTTGATAGTAAATTTCTCTCTAGGGCTGTATCCCGGCTCAAAATTAAAATCCTTTGCTGGACGTTCTAAAAACTCGATTTCTTGGTTGGCACTTTCTGGGGCTAATATACACGCAGCTTCGACCACTTCTCCATGCCACGAAACATCAACAGCAAACGTTGGTAGTGAAAGCAACCAACCACCAAACAGAAAAGAACTTATCAATGTTCGTTTAGTTTTTATGTGCATCTCATATACTCCTGCTTATTGATAAGTCAGTTTTAAAGCCATCGTCATATCATCGGGTGATGTTAGATTTTTATTTTGTTGATAACCACTCAAGTAGTACGTTATATGGTTATCACCCCCAACTAACCGTGCTTGTACAGGGCCAACACCTGTTTCCTTTCCTGTTACAGCAAAAAGTTGAGAGTTTGTGATCATTTTCGAATCTATTGTTGCAGCAATTGGAGATAAAAACTCAGCCCCATCACCACAACCAACCAATTTTAATTCAAGAGGATAGCGCCTATCCCCTAGGCCAAAAAATCGGACAGAAGATGACGGCAGAGATATCTCATTAGTCAATAACGTACAAGGAGAAGTTACTAAAGCACCACTTACCTCCAACAAACCAGTTCGACCATTCATATCATTGATTCGTTGATGACGAGTTTCATCTATCACGACGTATTCTGGATGAGCAAGAGTGCTATTTGCAAAACTTGCAGAGCCGTAGGTCAATCCTATGAGAATACTCACTAGAGACATCACAACCATTCTTTTCATCCCAACATCCTTCCCAATTAATGAATTTCTTTACTTTTATCTATCGTACAGCGGGTATTTTCACATTGATATATCATCACTGGACGACCACCATAATCATTGATATAGCTGATCAATGGTGCTGAATAATGCTTTGACTTCACATTTAATTGGGATTTCGGAGCGATCATGAATGGTTCAAATTCACCTTTATCCAAAACAGATTTACTCCCCGCAATTCCCGTTACTGTAATATAGTACGGCGTAGGGTTTTCAACCTGATATCCAGTAGGAGTTTCATTTAGCACTAATTGATCTTGCCAAATAGCATTTGGCTTAGTTTCAATAGAGGCTGGACGATAAAAGAGTTTAATCTTTGTTTGTAATGCTATTTGCAATACGTTAGCCTTTTCCCCCTTAGGTGGAACTTCGCGCAAATTAAAATAAAACAGAGATTCTTTATCCTGTGGTAACGCATCTATACCAAGCGCTGAAGCTATGCGAACCAAACTTTTCTTGCCAGGTTCAACTCGCTGAACAGGAGGAGTCACAATCAATGGGCCTGTTGTTATTTTCTCCATCTCTCTATTTTCAAGCCATGCTTGTGCTAAATATGGTAATAACTTATTGTCATTAGCGATATTTAATGTCATTGACTTATCATCACCATTAAAAATCGCTCTTGTACGGTCAAGAGAAATCGCGGCCATTGATGGCGTTACTAAACCAAGACAAAATACTGCCAACACTGTTTTCGTTATTATATTGCGTTTCAATAAATACATAATATATCTCTAATAAATGAATAATGGTGGTCAGAAAGACTGACAACCTAACGTAAGAATTTTGTTTGAGTTTAGATCTTTCGGGATCGTCACCGAGCATTGTGGTTTATTCGCCCAATTGACATTTATGACATCACCGGGATTTACCCCCCCTAACCAAACTAAGCCTTGCTCTCCAATAAGACCAAGTTCACGCCCTTTATCATTGGTAACCGATGCGCCAAAAGGAGGATAGCGTTTGTTAGGTAAAGTAAACGTTGCAAATAGCTTGTGCCCTTTAAGAACATCAAACTTACGGTAACCAATGGCACCCTCTATTAATACAGACTCAACGACAGATTGAGTTGCTTCAATGTCATCAGGTAATTTATTTAAATCAACAGAAACCGTGTTACGATAATAGCTACTTATATCTGTAACAACACCAATCCCCCAATGGTTGGTTGAAACACGACCACCATCAATAGGCACATTAGCAACGCCATCAGTATCAACCAATAGTCGAGTGCTACCATTGAGTCCACCAGCATGGAATGCACCGCCATTTAGTGTCAATGTTGCACCTCCAGAAGCTGAGAAACCCAATGAGGTATAATTATCATGTTGAGTAGCAATGTTTGCAGACACATCAGCATAAGGCGTACTGTGACTCACATAGGCACTCAACGTTCCTTGGGTTCCTAAGTCGCCACCACTATTCATACCTGAATTAATGTTGTAACTACTGAGTCCACCATTTATAGACTCGCCATATGCAACCGACTGTGAATAGCGACCTGCGCTCATATTTCCACTATAGCTTAATCTCCCCGAATCTAGAGGAACAGACAAGCGAAGGAAAATAGAGTCGTTGTAGGAATCATTACTGTGAATGTCGGCGTCATTTCGGGAATATTGCGCTCGAGATGCCGTTAACCCTAATGATACGTTTTTAACATCAAAAACATCAAAATAGTTATTTACTGAGAACGTATATGAATTTGATGATCGCTGATCCCAATATGTCTGATAGTTATATTGCAAACCTACAGAAGTATTCCATTCTTGAAAGTTTTTATTCATAGAAATGGTATACATTTCTTTCTCTCGACCTGCCGAGTCATCACGATAACGTGCATCTAAATATTGTTGCATAGTCATAAAATCACGCTCAGAAAAGCGATAACCTGCAAAAGTAATATCCGTATCGGCTTGGTCAAATCTCTTGGAGTAACTAACACGAAATGACTTGCCTTCCTTTGAACTTTCATCCGGTAAGTCAGCAAAAGATTGTGTTAAATCCGCAGAAATTGTACCGTACTGACTCAAATCTCGACCGAGTCCAAGAGATAACGCATTGTAATCTCCTGCTATAATGGCACCGCCATATAGAGACCAACGATTACTAACACCCCAAGATGCTTCGCTAGCAAGAAACCAAGGTCCTTCCATCCGATGATTGTCAGCTCGAGATCGACCAGAAACGACTTTATATTTAACTTGTCCTGGACGGGTCAGGTATGGTACATATGCAGTATCGACTTGAAAATGTTTCTTTTCACCGTTTTGTTCAATAATTTCCACATCCAGACGACCGCGAACATAGCTGTCTAAATCTTGAATAGAAAAGGGGCCAGCCGGCACCGTCGTTTCATAAATAATGCGCCCTTGTTGAGAAATCACAACGCTAGCATTCGTATCGGCAACTCCCGTGATTTGAGGGGCATAACCACGAAGGTTTGGCGTTAGCATTCGCTCATCGCTTTCTAAACTGAGTCCGGTATAGCGCCAAGAACTAAATACATCTGAGTTGATGTAATTCTCACCAACCATAAAATTAGATTGCAGCGAAGAGATCGCTCTATAGGCATAGAAGCGACTCCAATCGAAATCGGAGTCAGACGTTGATGATTTGTTAATGCTGCCCTGATAGTCTGCTCGTAAACGCCATGCGTCAGCATTTGCGCCTAGAGTGCCGTTATAACTGACCGATTGTGATGTTACATCATCATTAGGCTTATTAATGGAAGCATTAATATTATAATCAACTAACAATCCAGGAATACCATTTTCCCACTGAGACGGAGGTAGCCAAGAAGCATCTGTATATTCAAACCAAATCTGAGGAATAGAAAGGAATAGCGAACTGGCAGCAATATCAGGGCGAATAACAACGCCTTCAACTTTAGAAAAATCAGCACATTGACCATCAGACCAATACATCACTTTTTCTAAAGACTCTTCTTTTAACCCCATCAGACTAATCATGTCAGGCGTAACGCATGCTTTAGGCAAAACAGAATCTTGAGCTTCCAGAAAAGACACATCAAAGTTTTTAGGGCTAATAGCTCGATCATTTACCACAACCTGCATCTGATAATTACCGGGCATGATATAACCGGCCTGAGAAAAACGCGAAAAATCAATGTTATCTTTGTCTGCGGTGTCAATAACATCTAAATTAAACTCAACAGCATTAGCTGGGGTTGACAATGCCAATAAAACTAATGAACTGAACTGTCTTAATGCGAGTATTTTTTTTTCCATATGACACTACTACTATTACCCTAAGTAAAATCAGAGAGTTAGTGATAAGATTATTATAAATAGTTAACTTTGAATTTTATTGCCGCATAGTAATTACCAGCTTTCAAAGGCTGACTGTTTTTTGCAACGCGTAGTGAATATTGTAAATTCTGCTCATTGCCGTAAAGTGGGACAGGTCGCAATGTTTCATTGACTTGAGCAACCTCCCCTTTAGCATCGATGATTTGTAGATCAATACCTTGAGCCAAACCTACCATAGCAAATTGGTTCGGTGTTTCGCCTTTTAACCCATCAAAAGATAACCGTAATTGACGGTTAGAATAGGTATCACCACGTAGTGACTTGTTGGATAATTCACAATTTCGTAACTTAATATGAAATACTTTTTCAGGCCCAAATGACACATTCTGCAATTCGCGAACAGGAAGAATACCTAAATCAATAACTTGGTAGGCGCTTTCCATAGCAATAGTACAGGTGGGAGAAAGCACTTCTCCTTTAAAATTAGCTCTTCCATGCCACCAGACATCACTCTCCCCCCAAAAATCAGGTACAGATACACCAGGAGGAGGAACCTGAGGAGTTAACTGAGATGCAACAGCAAAACTGGAAGGCAAAATTAAATAAGCAAGAAAGCAAGACTTAAACATACTATCTCCTACAACACTCAATAAAAAGAGCATGAGCAATATCACTTCGCTCATGCTTAGCAATTCAATCAGAAAAACCGATTATTGGTATTCCATAGTGAAGTTAGAAACTGCACTGAAAGAACCTTCTGTGACTGTTGCACCAGTTGCCTTCTTAACCCATGCAGAATAACGAAGAGTGTTCGAGTTCGCGCCGAACTTCTGAGATTTATTTTTAGTACCAAATAAAACAGGACCGTTTGGTCCTGACATTACGATAGCAGTACCAGTATTGCCTGCAGTACCTAGCTCTTTGTCTGCAGTATTATCAACAACAGCACCATTGAAAGTTACAGAAACCATATTATTTGTCTTATTATCAATAACACAGTTAACAAGCTTGATATCAACGTTTTTTTTCATAGAGATGCCATCATTTTCTAGATGAGCTCTGCTTAGTTGACCAAAATCGATTGTTTGGTCTGCAGACTCAGGAGCAATACCACATGGAGCCTCAACAACAGTACCGTGAAATTTAACAACACCTTCACCAGCTGCTGCCATAACAGAAGAAGACATACCAAAATAAGCTACTGCAGCTAGAGCGATAAGAGTTTTTTTCATTTTTTGAACCTTACTTTTTATGATAGTTAATTAACCAAAAAATAATCCATATATTTGAACCGACCCTAATTCATCAAGGTTATATACATATTTGATAAAACAAGCACACGCATAAAAGAGTTATCTACACAACTGAATCAGTTAGTAATAATTGATTACGTTGTGTAGATATCCATTAACCATTAAATTATTTTCATCATTAATCCTTTTATCTTCCCAGTCATGCTTTAAAGGAGGCAAAATTGTTTTGCGATAAAATTAAAAAAAATAGAGAACTAAAGAAAGTAAAAAAAAACCATCACATATATAAACCAACAAGATCAGTTACTTAATGAAAAATAAAACATATAATCACCCGCTAAATAACGAGTTCAAGTGAATTGAGCTTTTATGAACGTTCGAATTCAACTGAAATAAGAGTTTGGATAATACGAAATGGCTGTTTGGAGTGCTCCGAAATACGCAAATGAATATATATTTAGATTTTAAAATATTGCTACTAAATACGGTATGACTGGGCATGTTACAAAAATCTCACGAACTACTAGACTTTATTTTGAGTGGATACGGATGTTGAATAAAGGCCAGTTTGATTTTTGGTAGGTCGAGATAATAGGTTTTTGATTTCACCTGCAGTAATAAATACAGTTCCCGCCCATATTGAATACCATCAACTAATGCATCTCCGCATATATTCCTGAAATTTGTTTTACTGGTATTTGTATTAGCATTAGCATTAGCATTAGCATTAGCATTAGCATTAGCATTAGCAAAAAAATTTTGTCATTAAATCAAGGTTTGTTACAAAAACCTCGCGGCTCGTCAATCTTTAAAGATAATTCATCGTTGAAAAAATCTTCATAGCCATTCTTAATTCAAATGTCAGCTTCATAAACACTTTAAATTTTTTCAACAAATCATTAATACCTTAGTGACCTCAAAATAATTAATTCACACCTGTGGTATAGATTAATTGTTCTGATGATCTTCCATGAACTAAGCCTTTCTCAAGAAGATGATCTCTGCTAACTCGTGGTGAAGTGAAAGAGAAAACGTTTGTGGATATACATTGGTGAATGAGGATATTTAGTACAAGTCTTAAATGAAAAAACCCCGGCAGCTCATTGAGCTATCGGGGTTCTTAGAATAAATGGCACGCCCTGTAGGATTCGAACCTACGACCACATCCTTAGAAGGGACGTGCTCTATCCAGCTGAGCTAAGGGCGCGCTACAGGAAAGAATTATACGAGTTAAAATGCTTAAATCAATGTGTTTTTATAACATTTTGATTCAAATGCTTAAAAAAAAATCAACTTAACGTTTAGAGCTCAAAAAGCCAACAATGCAAACGTTTGCGTGTGGATGTTAATACTATTTTCTGCGACAATATCCGTAAACAATTTGCCTTATCAATCTCAAAAGGAAAGTCATGACAGCTCAAAATATCGATGGAACACTTATTTCTCAAACCGTTCGATCCGAAGTTGCTGCTCGAGTAAAAGCTCGTTTGGAATCTGGCCTTCGTGCTCCTGGCCTTGCTGTTGTTCTCGTTGGAGACGATCCCGCTTCCCAAGTTTATGTGGGCAGTAAGCGTCGTGCTTGTGAAGAAGTAGGCTTTGTCTCTAAATCTTTTGACCTTCCTGCTTCTACTTCAGAAAATGAATTATTAGCTTTGATCGATCAGCTTAATGATGATGAAGAAATCGACGGCATCTTGGTACAATTACCCCTTCCTGCGGGTATTGATGCCACTCAGGTGTTAGAGCGAATACACCCAGAAAAAGATGTTGACGGCTTCCACCCATACAATGTCGGCCGATTGGCTCAACGGATTCCTAAACTGCGTTCTTGTACTCCGAAAGGCATCATCACGCTGCTGGAGCGTTACAACATCGAATTACGCGGCAAGCATGCAGTTGTTGTTGGAGCTTCTAATATCGTGGGCCGCCCAATGACTTTAGAACTCCTGCTCGCTGGTTGCACCACGACAACTTGTCATCGGTTTACCAAAGACTTGGAGTTTCACGTCCGTCAAGCTGATTTGGTTGTCGTGGCAGTAGGCAAACCGAATTTTATTCCCGGAGAGTGGATAAAGAAAGGAGCCGTTGTGGTTGATGTAGGTATTAATCGCTTAGCCTCTGGTAAACTTGCTGGGGATGTTGAGTTCGATAAAGCGAGAGAGAACGCGAGCTTTATTACACCTGTACCAGGTGGCGTTGGCCCGATGACTGTAGCAAGCTTAATTGAAAATACTATGCTGGCTTGCGAACAATTTCATACTGATAAGTGATGACCTATGTGATTTAGGGCATGAGGTGTAAACACCCTATAACACATTTCATATTGTCGGGACTATGATTACAACCAAGTAACTTCAAGATGCTATGTTCAGCTTGAAGTTACTTGGGCAAGAGTTCTGAGTTTTATGAGGTGACGGATTTAAAAACTAATACGGTCTGCTAAATGGCTGACTGCTAAAGCAAAATAGTAAGAACGATTCCACTTCATTAGCACATTGTAGTTATTGTAGACAAGATAAGTTCGGCCACTTTCATCGTCTGGCATAATCAACCAAGCTTTAACATCTTTATCAAGTTTTGGTAGTGGCGTACCATCGTATTTGGTAATACCAAGCTTACTCCACTCTTGCAAATACTTGCCTTTGTCGGCTTCCCTACCCTCAAGTTTATGATCAATACCATGTGGCACTTTCACTTGACGGCCCCAAGTATAATTATCGTCCCAACCAAACTGACTCAGATAATTCGCTGTCGAAGCAAAAACATCGGCTTTAGAATTCCAAATGTCTTTCTTACCATCATCGTTACCATCAGCGGCAAAACTCAAAAAAGAGCTAGGCATAAATTGGCACTGGCCCATCGCACCAGCCCAAGATCCTTTAAAGTCTTTTAATGCAATATGGCCTTGATCCAAAATTTGCAAAGCCGCCAGCGTTTCTTTGCGAAAGAAGGCTTCACGACGCCCTTCGAAAGCCATCGTTGAGAGTGCGTCAATCACATTGAAGTTACCGGTAAACTTGCCAAAATTACTTTCAACGCCCCACAATGCGACAATAAAACGTGGCTGAACACCATACTTGTCACCAATGCGCTTCAAGTCGGTATAATGCTGTTTATATAACTGCTTTGCTTGCTTAACTTTCCACTCAGGCACCGCTCGCGGAATGTATTCGTCTAAAGTCAGCTTTTTTTCTGGCTGATTTCGGTCGGCTTTTACCGCTCTAGGCTTATAATTGACGTCAGCAAATGCGGAAGTAATTACTTGTTCAGAAATGCCTTTATCTCGAGCTTCTGCACGCAGTTTGTTTAGGTATTCGTCAAATCCCTCGGAACTTGCCAAAGCACTACTACAAATGCTGATACTGAGTAAAGTTGCAAATCGTTTTTTCACATCACTCTCCTTGATGGGCGAAATAAGTTCTCAGAGCAAAAGAGCTGTCTTTACTCACCTTTTTGCTGAGATTTTTGTTCTTTATATTTTTCTAATAAGTTTTCAGGGGGTGGCGGAACTTGCAGAAAGAAGCCATCATTAATCAGTGATGTCTTTACTTTCTCAACATCCACCTGTGCGAGTGTTCGGCCATTTAGCTTGATCGTCATTACTGGTAGAGGTTTACCAAACATCTGCATAAGTACATCAGGGACTTGAGAAAAGTCATCTTTCTTTGGAATGTAGAGGTATGTGCCCTCTTTTCTGGTACTCTTATAGATAGAACAAAGCATGATGACCCTTTTTATGCTGAATTACCCGTCTTAACACGGATAGGATTAAAAGTATTAAAACTCAGACAAGAAATAAGGCGCTAAATTAAAATTAATTTTATCATTTAACGTCTTGAAACCTTGCTGCATCAAAGGATGGAATATAACATGACACCTATAGTTTATGGCAATCCTCTTTCAATAAAGGAAAGATGCACACGATGACCCATTCACCAGATCTTAAAGGTAGCAGTTTTACTCTGTCAGTTTTACACCTTTCTGACAACGAGATCGTTAAAACGGTCAATTTTTTAAAAGAAAAAGTTGCGCAAGCCCCTTCTTTTTTTGCTTCAGCACCACTTGCCATCAATATATCCAAGGTAGAAGGCGATATTGACTTTTCGACCTTAAAGCAAGGCATTGCTGATGCAGGCTTTATTCCTGTTGGCGTAACTGGTTGTAAAGACAAGCGAACCCAAAACCTCGCCTCTGAGGCTGGATTCGCAATTATGTCGGCCAGCAAATCACCCGCACCAGCACCCGCCAAAATGAATCCTACCAAAGTCGTCCATACACCGGTCCGCTCTGGACAACAGGTTTATGCGAAAGATTGTGACTTGGTTTTACTGGCTCATGTGAGTGCAGGAGCTGAAGTGATCGCTGATGGTTCAATTCATATCTATGGCACATTGCGTGGACGAGCGATTGCCGGAGCAAGTGGCCAACAAGAAGCAAGAATATTTTGTCACGATTTACAAGCTGAGCTGGTTTCCATCGCTGGAGATTACTGGCTGAGTGATCAAATTCAGAGTGAGTATTGGCAAAAGACGGTAATGATCAGTAAAGCTGAAGAATCATTACATCTTCAAACGCTCACGATATAGTTTAAAAAGGAAATAAAATGGCACGCATAATTGTAGTTACCTCTGGGAAAGGCGGCGTAGGTAAAACCACATCAAGCGCAGCAATCGCCTCAGGTTTAGCACTAAAAGGCAAAAAAACCGTCGTGATCGACTTTGATATCGGCTTGCGTAACCTCGACCTTATTATGGGGTGTGAGCGCCGCGTCGTATATGATTTCGTCAACGTCATCAACGGTGAAGCAACACTTAACCAAGCAATGATCAAAGACAAGAGGACAGAAAACCTGTTTATTCTTCCTGCCTCTCAAACTCGTGATAAAGATGCACTAACCAAAGATGGTGTTCAGCGTGTCTTTTCTGAACTTGACGATATGGGCTTTGATTTTATCATCTGTGATTCACCAGCAGGTATTGAGCAAGGTGCATTAATGGCCCTGTATTATGCAGACGAAGCCATTGTCACTACCAACCCTGAAGTATCTTCTGTCCGTGACTCTGACCGTATCCTTGGCATTTTAGATTCTAAATCCCTTCGTGCTGAACAAGGCCTAGAGCCGGTTAAGCAACACTTATTACTGACTCGTTACAACCCTACCCGTGTCACTCAAGGTGAAATGCTTAGCGTCCAAGATGTCGAAGAAATTCTGCATATTTCACTGCTTGGCGTGATCCCTGAAAGCCAAGCCGTTCTGAATGCTTCAAATAAAGGGGTCCCGGTGATCTTTGATGAGAATACTGATGCAGGTATGGCTTACTCAGATACGGTTGAACGCCTACTGGGTAATGAAGTTGAGTTTCGTTTTTTAACCGAAGCGAAGAAAGGTCTCTTTAAACGACTGTTCGGAGGCTAGATAGAAATGTCACTATTAGAATTTTTCCGTCCACAAAAGAAAACGTCGGCTAATTTAGCCAAAGAGCGTTTGCAAATTATTGTGGCAGAACGTCGCAGCCAAGATGATCCAGCACCGTCATATCTGCCTCAATTAAAAGAGGACATATTAACGGTTATTCGTAAATACGTCGCCATCGACGCTAATATGGTGGATTTAACGTTTGAGCAAAAAGACGATGATATTGCCGTCCTTGAGCTCAACGTCAAACTGCCAGAAGATGATAATTAAGTACTAGGCTTGGCCGAGACTTGCTTATCTTGCTATCGCTTGGGGTAAGATATGGAGTGTAGAGGTTGGTATGCAACACCAACCTTTATACTCATGTCGCTCCATGATGTATGACTATATCCAAGCGACCCTAGGATGCTTAATTCAAAGCGATATCACTGGGATTACTTTAGTACCTTGAGCATTTTTTCACCGACCAGAGAACAACGCCAGCCTTGCATCAAATCCGGCAGCAGTAATGGATCACAATTTTTTTTCCAGACCCAACTGATCAATTGGTTAATTTGCTTTTTAGAAGCTAAAAACTCTGTTGCTAATCCCGTCTGTTGCGATACCACTTTGACCACGTCTTTGAGGTTTTTAAAGATCTGTTTATAACCCGGATAGTCCATCAAGCGTGTGATAGGCTCTGGATATTCATCGACCGGCGTTTGCTTAGCCTTTTTGACCATCGCGGCTATCTTTGCTCCATGGCGTTGTACAGAACGAATATCCATACCTTCTGCTTCCATTTTATGGAAATTCGTTAAGCCCAGTTTGGCCACCATCAGTAGATCGGCTTCTTTAAAAATAAAATTCAATGCCAAGTCACGTTTAACCGCTTCTCGGTAGCGCCAAGTGGCCAAAGGTTTGAGGTTTGCTAACTGAGCGGGCTTAAGTTGCCAAGCTCCTTTGATATTACGATAGAGATTATCTTCATCGATATCTTGAATGCGCTTAGAGACCAAAAGTTCACTCTCTTGCTGCGAGGCTTCCCACCAGCCTGCTTGTATGACCTTTTCTAACAATATCTCATAGAGTGGCATTAAGTAATGTACATCTGCTGCTGCATAATCCAATTGCTTTTGAGACAGTGGACGTGCCATCCAATCTGTTCGCGATTCACTTTTATCCAGTTCCACATTAAGGTATTGTTCAACTAAAGAGGCAAAACCAGTTGACAGCCCATGCCCTAAAAAGGCTGCCATAAGTTGTGTGTCCACCATAGGAAAAGGAGTACAACCAAAAGCGTTTTGAAATACTTCGAGGTCTTCCCCACATGCATGCAGAACCTTTAACACAGAACTGTCTTTGAGTAATTCAATAAAGGCGGTCATATCCGTTAATTCGGTTGGATCAATTAACGAAAGATGCTCTCCATCAAAAAGTTGGATCAGCCCTAACTGCGGATAGTAAGTTCGAACACGGACAAACTCAGTATCTAGCATGACGACATCGGCGTTTCTGGCCAGAGCACAAACTTCAACCAACTCTGTATTTTTTGTAATTATTTGATAATTCACAGGTTTCTCGCTATGAAAATGCCAGCATTACGCTGGCATACTAACCTAGAGGTTAGGGTCTATTGACCTAGAAATAAGAATAATATTGGCCTATTAACAAGGCTATATTGAACTTGAGGACAAAACTTAAGCACGTTTTTTCTCAAGTTCCGCATCGTTTTCATCACGCAGCACTCGACGCAAGATTTTACCCACATTTGTCTTGGGCAAGTCTTCACGAAACTCAACAAGTTTAGGCACTTTATACCCGGTGAGATGCTGGCGACAATGTGTAATCACTTCTTCTTTGGTCAGACTAGGATCTCGCTTAACCACATAAATTTTAACCAACTCACCTGAGACCTCATGTGGTTGCCCGATCGCAGCAACTTCTAGCACTTTGCCATGAGATGCAACCACATCTTCAATTTCATTCGGATAAACATTGAAACCAGAAACCAAAATCATGTCTTTTTTGCGGTCGACAATATGCAAGAACCCTTCATCATCAAACTTAACAATGTCGCCAGTTGACAGCCAACCGTCTTTATTGATGACTTCTTTCGTTGCCTCAGGACGTTGCCAATAACCTTGCATAACCTGAGGGCCACGAACTTGCAGTTCACCCGTTTCAGTGTTAGCCAAAACATTACCTTCATCATCGACAATCCGAACATCAGTTGAAGGGACAGGCAAACCAATAGAACCGTTATAAGCGACTAAATCATGTGGATATGCCGCCACAAGCGGTGAACATTCCGTTAAGCCATAGCCTTCCAGTAAGTAACATCCCGTGCTTTTTTGCCATTTCTCAGCAACCGCACGCTGAACTGCCATACCGCCCCCAACCGCAAGGCGTAAATGACTAAAATCAAGCTCATGAAAATCTTCATTGTTAACTAACGCATTAAACAGAGTATTAACGCCTGTAATCGCGGTGAAAGCATGCTTTTGTAACTCTTTAATGAAGCCAGGAATGTCACGCGGGTTAGTAATAAGCAAGTTATTACCGCCCATTTCAAGAAATAACAGGCAGTTTACCGTTAGAGCAAATACGTGATACAGAGGTAAAGCGGTGACCACCAGCTCGCGGCCAGGTGAAAGCACGGGGCCATATGCTCCTTTCGCCTGCATTACGTTGGCAATCATATTTCTATGAGTAAGCACGGCCCCTTTCGCGACACCTGTTGTGCCACCTGTGTACTGTAAGAATGCAATATCATCACCAGATACATAGGGCTTGACGTATTGCAAACGTCGTCCTTTGTAAAGGGCTTTACGCATAGAAATCGCACCTGGCAAATCGTACTTCGGTACCATGCCTTTGACATACTTAACCACGAAATCAACAATCGTTCCTTTCGCTCTGGGCAACATCTGGCCCAAACTGGTTAAAACAACATGTTTCACTGGGGTTTTATCGACAATTTGCTCTAACGTATTAGCAAAATTGGACACGATAACAATCGCGGTCACCCCTGCATCATTTAATTGATGCTCTAACTCACGGGGAGTATAAAGAGGGTTAACATTAACCGCAATACAACCTGCTCTTAATACCCCAAACAAAGCAACGGGATATTGCAGCAAGTTAGGCATCATAAGCGCAACACGATCGCCCTTTTTTAAGCGTAATTCGTTTTGTAAATAAGCAGCGAATGCACGGCTACGCTCTTCCAGTTTTCGGAAGGTCATGACCGAGCCCATGTTCATAAATGCTGGCTGATCTGCATACTTTTGTACAGACTGCTCAAACATTTCAACCAAAGATTCATATTGCTCAGGATCGATAGTTTCAGGTACGTCATTTGGATAGCGTGAAAGCCATGGTTTATCCACGATATTACTCCTCGTTTAACACTGGCTAAAAGAATAGCGTCCTTTTAAGTCGTTCGCTATTAGAGCACAGCAACTGTGCTTGAGCATCTTCTACTCAAACACTTATCTAAATTTTGTTAACAACCCCAAGGATTAACTTGGAAATTTCGAGTTTTTGCTCTAAATGGCAGTGGTGTCCACCTTGGACGATGACCACTTGTGGTTGATTTTCGCCCCAAGAAGCAGGAGTCAGCTGGTACTTTGGGAAGCCCTTGTCACCTAAAATAAGTAAGTGTGGACATCGAATCTCTTGTATAAAGGCTAGAGCATTATGCTGAGCCATTCGGTAAAGCGAACTGCATTTCAATTTTCGGTCGTACCGCCAATACCATTGTTGGTTACGGAATTCCGTGCCACGTTCAACAATAGGCATTAACTGCTCTTCGGTCAATTGGTTGACTTGCATACGCATCGAAAGTGCCACATCTAAAGATGCCATTCCTCGCTCTACTTTACTACGTAGGCGCTGCCGACTTAACACGCCATCACGCAGCCTTTTTGCACTATAGCTTGGGTCTTCCGATAACGGCGCTGCACCTTCGATTTGAACCAAAGCCTGAACGTGCTCTGGGAAAGCAGCACTATAGCAACTCGCAATTAAAGCACCAAGTGAATGACCGACTAACACCACATGATTCGATGAGAGATCAGACAACAACCTATGTAAATCATCCACATAATCATGAAAGACGTAATAGTTATCTGCTGCTTTGTGGCTCGATAATCCATGACCAAACAAATCAATGGCCAATAAATGCAAATCGGGGGCGAGTTGATGCATTGTTTCCATGATGGCTTTAAAGCTACCTGCATTATCTAGCCAACCATGAATGAAAATAACCGATGTCCCCGCAGGCTGTTGCTGACCCAACTCAAGGGCAGCCAACGTGCCTGTTGAAAGCGGAAAAGTTCGCTCATTAATCATGAACTACCTCACTTGTTTAATCACCTGCCCTTCTTGAGGGAAGTCAAAGTAAGGTATCCGACAGTTAACCGAGTAGCATGGATACCCATAGTTTGAGGTGTCGTACATTCGCACACGCTCCTCAATTTTCCACAAGCGGTAACCGTCACCGTCAAGTGCAGGAAAAAGGTAAGGGTGCTCACCAACCTGCCCTTGCTCTTGGCCTATCGCTTGACCAACAACCGTGATCAATCGACCTTGACTAAACGCAATAGGTTCTAGGTAACCATCAAAATAGGCCACAAAACGACCTTGAGGTTCTTGGTTGATGTCCGGGCGACCCGATGAATCAATCGGTAAGTTGACAATCTCTATGCGTGTACGCTTTTTCTGGTTTTCTGTTTTGGCGATAACCCCACCCAGGCGAACGTCATCCACCACCTGCCCTTTACTTTGGGCAAAGGTCAGGTAGTCCGTCATTACTGATTCTGAGTTCGCATTCAGCTCTGATGGAAGCGAACTGCAAGCCGCTAAAGCGAAAACACTCGGAATTACTGCAAAATGGCGTTTTCGAATCAAAGCCAGTAGGTTTATGACTGCTCGCTTACACATAAATATCAACCCCCATTAATTGAGCCAGCTCTTCTTTCCTTGCTCGGTTCATAATGTCCATATATTGTTCCATTGCTTTGCGAGCATGTCCTTCTGGTAGGTCATAATGAACTTGAGCACGATGCAGATGTGATTCATCAATATGCTTAATCGAATGCGCAACCGCATTGGCTACTTTTGAGGGCTGCCCAACAGAAGACTTTGACTGCGTTTTCTTCGTCTGCTGTTTTTTCTGTGTTTTTTGGGTTCGATGTGCACCTGGAATAAGCCCAGGAGGTAAACCATTAATCGACGACATAACACCCTCTTACAAGCAAGCTATTCATTTGTCTGACCGTTAGCAAGGTGGAATACTATTCACGACCCGGCAGCTTTTTCCATGTCACATTATCACGTAAATAAACCGGGCTCGAGTCTTCAACCGCGACGGTGTTACCAAGTTCGAACTCTCGCTGAGCCAAAATCACAATATCTTGCGAGTCAGGGTACAAAACATCCGTTTGTATAAAGCTAAGAGGCATGGCTGCTAATGATTCTTGATAAGCTTGCCAACCCGTCCCGGCTTGCGCCCATGTATTATTATCTGCTTGGACTTCATTGGCTAAGCGCTCAGGTGGAATGACACATTCTGCATCGACGGCTGTCCATGTTCCATCAGTTTGACGAGCATAACGGGCCCAGTAAACTTCACTCATACGAGCATCAATCGCAACGGCAACGTCTGTTGTTCCATGTTTACGATAGCTAGCCTGAGCCATTGCAGCAAGAGTCGAAATACCAATCATCGGTAAATCTGCGCCAAAAGCTAAACCCTGAGCAATGCCAATACCGATACGCACTCCAGTAAAGCTTCCCGGACCTTGACCAAAAGCCAAAGCATCGAGTTCGTGTAAACTTAGTCCTGCTTCTTTTAAGACTTCATCCACCATAGGAAGCACTTTTTTCGTATGGTCACGAGGAGCCACTTCACTACGTGAAATCACTTTGTCATTGACCAGTAAAGCAACTGAACAATTTTCAGTAGCGGTATCGATAGCAAGAATTTTTACGCTCATTTCACTCTCTAAAATGTAAAATTTAATCGTTTATGCCAACACATCTAATCTGTGGCTGTCTGTTCTGATTTTAGGAAAACTTTGATTTGTTCTAAGTCTCGAGTTCTTGGTATTGGAGGCAAGCTGCCTAAAAAGACCCCACCATAGTCTCTTGTGACCAAACGGTTGTCACATATAATCAAAGCTCCTCGGTCCTTTTTGTCCCTAATTAAACGCCCTACCCCTTGCTTCAAAGTGATCACTGCATCCGGTATTTGTACCTCAGCAAAAGGCTCACCTCCTCGCAAACGACAATCTTCAATACGTGCTTTAAGCAAAGGATCATCTGGGGCAGTAAAGGGTAATTTATCAATGATAACACAGCTCAGTGCATCACCTCTAACATCGATCCCTTCCCAAAAGGCCCCCGTCGCGACCAACAAGGCATTGCCTAATTCCATAAACTCTGCAAGAGTCTTTTGCTTACTCATCTCACCTTGCATCAGTACAGGTAATTCCAGCACTTCACGGAAACGTTCCCCTAGCTCTCTCATCATGCTATGTGAGGTGCATAAGAAAAAGCAACGCCCTTCATTTTCCTCTATTACAGGCGTTAGCATCTTAACTAACTTATCTGCCAAACCTGGGCTGTTTGGCTCTGGTAAGTAACGGGGTACACACAAACGCGCTTGTTGCTGATAATCAAAGGGAGACGGCAGCGAAAATCGCTGTGTTGGTTTTAAGCCTAAACGGTCAGTAAAATGCTTAAAATCGCCGGATACCGCTAAGGTTGCTGAAGTGAATATCCACGCACCTTGCTTAAGTTCTATCTGTTCATGAAATTTATCCGCAACGGATAATGGCGTGATATGCAAAGCAAAATGACGCGGAGAAGTGTCATACCAATAGGAGTACCCCGTAATATCGACATCACACACGCGATCAATTCGACCTTTGATAAGATTGGCTCGCTCAAATGCTGTGTCCAATAATTGACTTCGTCCCAGAGCTAACTTGAGTACGTCAATGGTCAGCTCTAAGCTATCAGTAAGGCGCACCAATTCGCGTTTGATCGATTCCGATTGCAATGCTTCACGCCAGTTACCGCGAAAACCCGGTTCACCCAAGACGATGCGCATATCCATGGCACTTTGTAGCAGTTTGTCGCCTACTTTTTGTAATTGACGCATGTCCTTGGCTTCGGTGCGATAAGCAATTTCGATATCTTTGGCTAATTCTTGAATTTGCCGACTCGAGAGTGATTGACCAAAATACTCACTGGCGATGTCCGGGAGCTGATGAGCTTCATCAAAAATAAATACATCCGCTTCGGGTATTAATTCACCAAATCCCGTTTCTTTGATCGCTAAATCAGCAAGAAATAAATGATGATTCACCACAACAATGTCTGAATCCAACGCACGCTTACGCGCCTTTAACACAAAGCAATCCGTATAACTCGGGCACTCTTTACCCAAGCAGTTATCATTGGTCGAGGTAATCATGGGAATGATCATGCTGTCTTCTGGTAAGTCATCACAATCTCCCAAATCTCCTGTTTTGGTTTCCGAAGACCAAGATCGAACCTTAACCAGTTGAGTTAATAAGTTTGGGTCAGCGTCGTGACCATGGCTTTCGACCATTTGTCTACTCAGCCTGTCTAAACATAAGTAGTTAGAACGTCCTTTTAATAGAGCGACTTGACCATAAAAACCCAGTGCATTCATCATTAAAGGCAAATCTCGATGAAACAGCTGCTCTTGTAAGTTTTTAGAGCCTGTACTGATGATGACTTTTTTACCACTCAGCAAAGCCGGAACAAGGTACGCAAAAGTCTTGCCAGTTCCGGTACCTGCCTCAACCACCAGCTGGGTTTGATCTTTGATCGCAACGTTAACCGCTTCCGCCATATCAATTTGAGGCTGTCGTGCTTGAAAGCCCGGAATTGCTTTACCTAACGCGCCATCTGAAGAAAATGTTTTTGCGATCATGTTTTACTTCTACTGAGAAAAATTGAACTGATTATACCAGAGGTTGAAGGCAAACTTCAGTCATCAAAAAGACGAGATGCTCGTATCCGTTTGAGAAGTGATTGAAACTCAGTTGAGAATCGATTATTTATGTTATACCCAAGTGACCTCAAGATGCTTGATTCAGAGCAAGGTCACTGAGTCGAATTGAGCCCCCTCACATCAGACAAGGAAGTACTGAATTTATGGAAAAGAAAACCCTTTTAACCCATTGTAATGATGCGCCAGGCCTGATCGCTAAAATCACCAACATTTGTTACAAGCATCAACTTAACATCGTTCATAACAATGAATTTGTCGACAACACCAGTGGTCACTTTTTCATGAGAACAGAGCTAGAAGGTTATTTTAACGATCACACTTTTCTTGCCGACCTTGATCAAGCACTCCCTCAAGGGGCAAAACGTAAATTGATCAGTTCTAGTCGCAAAAAAATCGTCATTTTAGTCACGAAAGAAGCCCATTGTTTAGGGGATATCTTGATGAAAAACTATGATGGCAGTCTAGATGTCGAAATCGCAGCTGTAGTCAGTAATTACGATACATTGCAACATTTAACCGAGCGATTTGATATTCCTTACCATTATGTCACTCATCAAGATCTCAGCCGAGAACAACATGAACAGCAGATTTTGGCAGTACTTGAGCAATATAATGCTGATTACCTCGTCCTAGCCAAATATATGCGAGTTCTCACGTCCTCATTTGTCGAGAAATACCGCCATAAGATCATCAATATTCATCACAGTTTCTTACCCGCATTTATTGGTGCTAGACCCTATCAACAAGCTTATGATCGTGGTGTGAAAATTATTGGCGCAACGGCTCACTTCGTCACTAATGATCTCGATGAAGGTCCTATCATTAAGCAAGATGTTATCCCTGTTGACCACACCTTCAGTGCACAAGATATGGCCCAAGCCGGCCGTGATGTTGAGAAGAGTGTTTTAAGCAAAGCGCTTAACAAGGTACTCAACGATCATGTGTTTGTTTATGGCAACAAGACGGTGATCTTGTAAAGCATGGCCTCACTTGACGAATACTACATCAAGCCCACTTGATTAGTGGGTTTAATCCCCCCTATTAACTCGTAATAAATCAACAGTATTTAATCCATTTCAAAATGCAACTGTTTACTTACTTAGTAAATACGTTTAGTATTCGCGACTTTTATAAAATAAAGCAATAAAAATAAGGTATGGGAATGAAAAAAACGTTAGTAGCTTTTTTGATTGGAGCGGCTTTACCTGCAGCAGCAACAACACTTGAACCACTAGAAAGAGACGCCTCCACACGAATTGTCGGTGGAGAGCCTGCTAATACTAAAAACTGGAAATTCATTGCTTCATTGGTACAAAAAGGGCAACCAATCTCTGAGGGCCATTTTTGTGGTGGTAGTTTTCTTGGCGGTAAATATGTATTAACGGCTGCACACTGTGTTGATGAAACGAATGCAGATAGTATCGACATAGTTCTGGGCTTATACGATCAAAAAAAAGAATCTCAAGCACAACGTATCGCCGTCAAAAATATTTATCAACATGCCGGATATAATCCTAAAATAATGAGCAACGACATCGCCATTATCGAACTAGAAAGAAGTGTTGATAATGCAACGATCGAACTAGCAGATTCAAGAGTGATCGAGAATATGAGAGCTGGCGATAAAGTCTATGTTGCAGGTTGGGGAGACACCTTAGATAAGGACGTACGATACCCAAATATCTTGCGAGAAGTTGACGTACAATACGTTGACCGTGCAACATGCCAAAACCTAGGTGGGAATTACGCTAAAATATCCGTTGATGCCATTTGTGCAGGGTATTCAGACGGTGGAAAAGACAGTTGCCAAGGAGATAGCGGCGGCCCTCTTATCGCCAATGATAACGGCATTAACAAATTACTTGGTGTAGTGAGCTGGGGATTGGGTTGTGCTGAACCAAACTCTTATGGTGTTTATGCCAATGTTGCCCATTTTAAGACAAATGGTTGGATAGAAAGCCACCTAAATACCATTAGCTACACCCAATACCGTAATCTTGGACTAATAGAAACAAAAGCTCGGCAAGACACCTTCACCATTCGCAATGATGAAGCCATCACGCCATTAAATATCACTGAAATAACATTACCTGAAGGGGTATCGGTAACCCAAAACACCTGTACTCAAACTCTCGCACCTTCTCAAAGCTGTGAGCTTACGATAAATCACACTCCAGACAGCTCGCAATCATCTCAAACAATAGAGTTCACGACTGACCATTCTAAATTACCTAAGTTCACTACTACCCTTAAATATATAGCTATCGACAAAGCAAGTGCTGCGGTAAGCAGTGCCGTTCCGATTAAAGGTACTAAAGTCTTTACCAGTGGCAAAGCATGGACAGAGAAAAATGGGGAGCTTCAGTCATCAAATACATGGGAATCTAATGGCGAATCTATTCTATACATAACCGACTTGCCCAAGGGGACTCTACAACTAGAATATAAAGCATTGATAGCTAACTCTAACGCCTTTATTGTGCAAATAAATGATGATTGGTATTTATTTGAAGAAAGTGCTGATTTTGAACAGATATCGATTGAACTTGAAAAATCATCCAATAGCCTTCAGTTTGTTTATGTAAGAGACGATACTCCTGATGAGAACTCTAACTCAGCTATCATCGCCCCCTTTGAGCAAGCATATATTCGTAATATTAAGATGCTAGATAATGACAGAAAACGTTCAGGTGGCAGTTTCTCCATCGGGTTGCTAGTACTATTGGGTGCCGGACTGTTTACTCGTCGCAAAAAGTGGTCATTGCATGAAACACGTGCTTAAAAAAACACTTACAAGCCTTCTCTTTATAGGCTTGACGGCTTGCTCTACGCATGAAGATGTGAATCAAAGCCGTCACGTGGAATATGAAAAAGAGAAAGTAACCGTTTTCCAAACTCGTGAGGATTCTATCTCCTTTATAGCTGAGTCGACGGGATGCAGTCAAAGTAGTGACTTCAACCTAAGAGTGGAAAAAAATACCAATACAGAAGCTTGGCTAACCATAATCAGGAACAAAAAGGATCACTGTAGAAGAAAGCCTTTTTCTAAGACTTTCACTGTCCCCTTAATGGAAGAGTTAAAAGGCAAGAAGCTTGTGATCACTAACCCTAAAGGTAAATCATCACTGCTAAATTAATTTGCTTGTACCTAGGAGGGGGAACTTAGTTTCCCTCTCTTTTTCAAAGATGAAAACTTAACCGTGTTCAGACTCAACAATTGCTTTAAGTGAATGAGGATGAAATTTAATACACACACCTTGATATTTGAAAGCAACAGTCGGGTTATTTAACCGCTCACCTTCCCCTTTAGGGCTAGATAATTTAACTTTTACCCCCATTGAATCCAGCTGTTCAAAACGTTCAGCAAACTCGGTAAAGGAATCTTTTAGCTCTGTTAAAAGCTCATCCGCCGTCTGTGCCAAAGAGTTAACCACAAACTCGGCATGCTCCCATCCTTCCGTAGGATAGATTTTACCCTCTGCAGGGTAAGGCAATTCTAAACATTCAATTTCCCACCCATGACTTTGCACAGGTTGAGCAAAGAGCAACACAACGATTGGTCGACCATTGATTTGCGCTTGTGAAATAATTTTCCCATACGGCTTCCATGCTCCGTGAGCCGCTTTTGTCGTCTCAAAGTCGTTAATGCGCAAAGCAACATGATCCGCTTGCATTGCATACACTTTGATTCCGATCATCTGTGCTAAAGCGTCAACTTTTGACATAAAACCATCAAGGTCATGAAGCATCAATTCTGGAGCCAGGCGCTTTTCTTCTAAACGAGGTTGCATCATAGTTTTCTTGTCGTATTTTGGGTAATTCGGAGCGGCATATTACACTTAAATAACAGCAGAATTCCAATCTAACTAAAAAGTGAAAAATTCCTAATCCTCTCTGTATGAATGACAATAAAGTTGATACAATTAGCGCCATTTTTGTGAACTACAATAGAATTCTGCACTGGTTGTATAATTCTTCGTCCTTGAATTGAAGGAAACACGTGTGAATATCCAAGCACTTATTAATGACAAAGTATCTCAGGCTCTAGAAGCCGCTGGCGCACCTGCAGGCAGCCCTGCCGCAGTCCGTCAATCAGCAAAGCCACAATTTGGTGACTACCAAGCCAACGGCGTAATGGGCGTTGCTAAAAAACTGGGGACTAACCCACGAGAATTTGCACAGAAAGTACTGGATGTTCTAGACCTAGACGGTATTGCAAGCAAAACAGAAATTGCAGGCCCTGGTTTCATCAACATTTTTCTAAGTGAAGAATTTCTTGCAAAACAAGCGGAAGCGGCTCTTGAAGACGCCCGCCTTGGTGTCGCAAAAGAAGAAGCCCAAACCATCGTTGCTGACTACTCGGCGCCTAACGTTGCAAAAGAAATGGCCGTTCACCATATTCGTTCAACAGTGATCGGTGATGCCGTTACTCGTACCCTAGAATTCCTAGGACACAAAGTGATTCGTGCCAACCACATTGGCGACTGGGGAACTCAGTTCGGTATGCTTATCGCAAACCTTGAGCGTGTTCAACAAGAATCAGGCGAAGTATCAATGGAGCTGTCTGATCTTGAAGCATTCTACCGCGATTCCAAAAAACTGTATGACAACGATGAAGCCTTTGCTGAAAAAGCACGTGGTTATGTTGTTAAACTGCAAAGCGGTGATCAGTTCTGTTCTGAAATGTGGAAGAAGTTGGTTGACATCACGATGATTCAAAACCAACGTAACTACGATCGTTTGAACGTCTCTCTAACTAATGATGACGTGATGGGTGAAAGCATGTACAACGACATGCTACCTAAAGTTGTTGCCGACCTAAAAGCTCAAGGCTTAGCAGTAGAAGATGACGGTGCTCAAGTTGTATTTCTAGAAGAATACAAAAATAAAGATGGCGACCCAATGGGCGTGATTGTGCAAAAGCGTGACGGTGGCTTCCTATACACCACAACAGACATCGCCTGTGCGAAGTATCGCTATGAAGAACTAGGTGCAGACCGTGTGCTTTACTTCATTGACTCTCGTCAACATCAGCACCTGATGCAAGCTTGGACTATCGTTCGTAAAGCGGGTTATATTCCAGATTCAGTGTCACTTGAGCACCACGCATTTGGTATGATGCTAGGTAAAGACGGCAAACCATTTAAAACTCGTACCGGTGGCTCAGTAAAACTGAAAGACCTTTTGGATGAAGCGGAAGAGCGCGCGGTAAAACTGATTGAATCTAAAAACCCGTCACTAGAAATAGAAGAAAAAGAGAAGATCGCTCATACCGTTGCTATGGCCGCAGTTAAATACGCCGATCTTTCTAAGCACCGAACCACAGACTACGTGTTTGATTGGGACAACATGCTTGCATTTGAAGGAAACACTGCACCATACATGCAATACGCTTACACTCGTGTCGCATCGGTATTCGCTAAAGCTGGTGTTTCTATGGACGATCTGCAAGGTGAAATCAAGATCACTGACGAGAAAGAAAAAGCGCTTATCGCAAAGCTTATGCAGTTCGAAGAAGCAGTTCAATCCGTTGCCCGCGAAGGCCAACCACACATCATGTGTAGTTACTTATTCGAACTCGCTGGTCAGTTCTCTAGCTTCTACGAAGCATGCCCTATCCTAGTGGCTGAAGAAGAAGCAGTGAAACAAAGCCGTCTGAAACTAGCAGCGCTCACAGCGAAGACCATCAAACAAGGTCTGTCTCTACTAGGTATCGAGACGCTTGAACGCATGTAAGCGATTCAATGATTAATACTTTAAGCTATTGATAGAACGAGAAAGGTTGGTGCCAAGGCGCCAGCCTTTTATTTTATCTGGGGTATAGGTCCAAATAACCTCAAGGTGCTTGATTCAGAATGAGTTTACTTGGGTGTATACTGACATTATTCTATTTCACGCGGACAACAATCATGAGTTTTGAACTGCATCCTCAATTAGCCCAAGATACGACCGTCATTGGCCATTTTCCTTTATGTGTTGCATTACTGCATAAAGACAATGCCGTGCCATGGGTTATCTTGGTACCTAAACGTGCAAATCTGAGAGAGCTGCATCATTTACCAATGAAAGAGCAGCAGCAATTCCTACTAGAGTCTCAAGCTGTAAGCCAAGCCCTAGAAGCCACTTTTCGTCCAGATAAACTGAACCTTGGTGCACTCGGCAATATAGTACCTCAGCTACATATTCATCATATTGCGCGCTTTAAAAAAGATATCGCTTGGCCTGGTCCAATTTGGGGAAACACCTTAGGACAATTTCGTAGCGAAGAAGAACAAAGTGAAATATTGGCTCGAATTAAAAACGTACTGTCACTGAGCTCTATTTTCCAAAAAGCCTAAACGTTTCACTTCGTAGTGAATAGCCCTACTCACTCAATGATCACATTAATTACCTCAATGACCAAGAGAGAGATTAATACACTCGTGTAATAATCTTTCTCATTTTTTCTGTATTATCACAAAAATAAAACTTGTTTAAACTCTCAACTTATTTTGAGAGGATTCCCATGAAACAAGTATTTAATATTTTTCGTTACGTTAGCTGGATAGCCATTATTTGCTCGATGGCTGCATCTTTTTTGCTCTTTACCATGGGCGCAAGTAAAACTTACTCTGCTTTTGCCGTTTTTTTCTTTAACCAAAATCCTCCCATCACCCTTGCTCATTTAGATCGTGCAGACATCGCGATTGCTTATTTGATCAAGTCTCTCGATACTTTCCTCGTTGCCTTGGTACTCTTTATCTTCGCTCACGGTATTTACACTCTGTTTATTTCGAATAAAAAAAACCTGAAAGAACAAAAGCAAACAGTACCCAAGAACCATACCGTTTTAAGCTGGATCACAACGCCCAATATTGGCCACTTAAAAAATATCTTGGCCGAGGTCATCATTGTTATCTTATTTGTGAAATTTCTCGAGCTGGTCTTAATTAACTTCGATAACTTAGACTGGACGATACTCACCCTGCCCATTTCAATCTTAGTGCTCAGCTTGGGGTTAAAATTCCTTGGATTAGGAGCAAGCAGTGAGAAACGAACAGGTGAATAGATAAGTAGGTAATAGATAGATTAGGTAAAAAACTGAACAATAATCGCCTCTCTTGTAGCATGAAGCTAATGAGAGAGGCGAGCTTAAAGATGATGAGGAATAGAGAAAGCTTACATCGTTACCGTTATCGATAAGCCATCTTGCTTAGTAATGGTGTAACGGATTCTTGCCACCCCCTGCACCTTGTTTGTATCAATCAAACGGCTAATTTTACCTTTCTTAACCCAAACATTCAGCATGGCATCGACACCATCCTCACTCATACTAAAATGCTGAGCAAGCTCTGCTTGAGAGACCGTCTCCTTACTCGCAATATACTGATAAAGTTCTTGTAGAATCATAAGGTTGATATCTCGCTCACAGCTTGCTGCTTTTTACCCACGTACTTAAAGATATGATAGGCACTTATGAAGAGCGCCACAATGAATACCATCCAAAGCCCACTTATAACTGGTGTCGCCGATAGTTGCGTCATTTGGTTAAAGAATGTCGCTCCAAAGTAAGCGAGAGCCATAGTCCAAAGCGCAATAAACCTTGCAAATTTGTGACCAAATTCTCGCACATAAGCCCCCATAGCAGCGACACAAGGCGTATAAAGTAGAATGAAAATGAGATAAGAGAAAGCCGCGCTGCTCGAACCAAACTTAGCTTTAATATTACCGAAAATTGAAGCATCCACCGCTTGCTCTTCTGCTGCAATAGCTGCATCACTTAAATCCCCGACTTCAATGCCTAAAGGGTCTGAATAGCTCAGTGCCGCAAGGTTGTCAGGAATACTTTGTAACGCTTCTTCCAGTTTATCCGCTAAATTGAAGACTTCATCCGTCCCTTCCTCAGGCGTGGTATATAAACTATTCAACGTTCCGACGACGGCTTCTTTAGCAAAGATGCCCGTTATAATACCGACCGTCGCAGGCCAGTTTTCCTCTTCTATGCCGATAGGGGCAAAAATAGGCGTCACAACTTGAGCAGCTTTGGAAAGCACTGAATGCTCACTATCTTCATTACCGAAGCTACCATCGGTACCTAAAGAATTTAAGAAACTTAAAATCGTCACAACAATAACGATGGTTTGTCCTGCACCTAAAACAAAACGTTTGAGTTTCTGCCAAGTCTTAAGCACCACGTTCTGTAAGGTTGGTAATTCATAATCAGGCAGCTCCATTAGCAAGCTATCGCTACTGCCCGGATACAAAGTGTTTTTTAAAAATAGTCCAGTAAATATCGCAGCAACAATACCCAACAAGTACAGCGCAAATACAATATTTTGTCCGAAACCAGGGAAGAATGCAGCGGCAAATAAAGCGTAAACAGGCAAACGAGCCCCACAAGACATAAATGGAGCCATTGAGGCTGCAAGCCGGCGTTCACGTTCTTGATCTAAAGTACGCGTTGCCATGATTGAGGGAACATTACAACCAAAGCCAAGCACCAAAGGAACAAAGGCTTTACCTGGTAACCCTATCTTTTGCATCACTTTATCTAAAACAAATGCCGCTCTAGCCATATAGCCAGAACTTTCAATGACGGCAAGAAATAGATACAGACAAGCGATCACTGGGATAAACGTAGCAACCGTTTGAATGCCCCCGCCGATACCATCAGTAAGAATGGTGACCAGCCAGACTGGCAAATGACCATCAAGCAATTGATGACCGCCGTCGACTAAAATCGCTCCCACACCAATATCAAAAAAGTCGATAAATGCACTACCAACATTGATCGAGAACATAAACATTAAGTACATGACGACAAAGAAGAAGGGAATGCCAACCCATTTATTTAAAATAAACTGGTCCAGCTTTTCTGTCACACTACGACTTAATTTGCCTTCACTGCGACGAACTTTTTTACACACTTGGTGTAGATAAGTATATTTGGTATCCGCAACGTGTAAATCAACATCAAGCGCTAAACCTTCAGTAGCCTGTTCCACTGTTTTTCTATCTACATCCGACAAACTGTTGAGCACTAATGCGTCTTGCTCAAGTGCACGAATCGCTAACGCTCGGTGGGAAACACTTTGCTCTTCAAATAAGCCAGAGACTTTTGCAATCGCCTCTTCCATTGAGCTATCGTAGCTCACAGGAATATCCGTTAATGCAATACCTTGTAATAATGATTTATGAAGCTTTTCTCGAAATTGCAAGACCTGAGCTTTATTGGTCGCAGATAAACTGACTACAGGACAGCCTAATGCTTTCTCCAACTCAGTAGCATTAATGACTCGACGTTCTCGCTTCAGAGCATCCATTTTATTTAACACCACGATCATGGGTCTACCCAATTCTCGAAGTTGCAAAGTCATGTATAGGCTGCGCTCAAGGCTCGTAACATCAATAACATTAATAATCACATCAGCAGGATGGGTGAGCACCGCACGGGAAGCGATAGATTCGTCAATACTATTACTATCGTTGCCACTATCTAATGAATAGATGCCTGGGAGATCGGTCAGCAGAAACTGGTCACCAGCTTGCTGAAATTGACCTGTTTTCTTTTCTACTGTCACCCCAGCCCAGTTTCCAACATGCTGCTTAGCGCCTGTTAAGCTGTTAAAAAGCGTCGTCTTACCACTATTAGGGTTACCTACAGTTAAAACTTGATACTGCATTTAGATTTATTCCACTTCAATATTTTTTGCGATGCTTTCTCGAAGAGCGACAGAAACGCCTCTCACTTCCACTTGTAAAGGGTCTCCCATAGGAGCGCGCCTAACCAGAGTCACTTCTGTATTCGGAAGCAAACCCATTACCATCAGTTTTTTTCTGATATCTGGCGAAAGCCCTTCTAATAGACGAATCGTAACCGTTTGCCCGGGAGTGATCTCTGACAGCTTCATCATAATCCTTAATCGTATTGCAAATGATAAATATTCTTATTAATAGTATAGCAAGAAGCGATATTACTTCGCTATTAACTATCCTTCAATGGTTAAAATCAAAGATTACTCTGCAGTTTGAAGGAATGGCGACGTCAAATATGTTAATTACAATTACGTTATTTTCGTCAAATATAAAAAAACATAAAAAATATATAAGTATACTTGCTCCTAAAGCTCAACGATAAAGATAAAATAACCAATAAAAACAGAACATTAAAATCAATTAACACTTTGTCGCTTTTCTTATATTACGCTGTCGTTATTCTTATAATTAAGCAAAACGTTATCTTGTATATTTAACGAATACAGAAGATAACTTCTGACATGAATTCCAGAAGTGACATGGCAGCATGTCACTCCAGCAGCAAGCGAAGGTGTCGTTGACACCCGTGGTATAGTCGCCCCCGGTTATACCACGCTATTTTTTTATCCTCCAACATAACTTTTTCAAACACTACTTTTTCTTTAATAGATACTTTCTTCTAGATTTACAAGCAACTTGCTTAATGCCATATGAGTTAATCTGCCCTTCATTCGACATCAATATCATTATGAATTTTCTGAGATATTACAAATTTAGAAGGTGATAATCCGAAATGAAGTTTGAATTTTTGACTAAAATAGGAAGGATCATTAAAACCACAATTAAAAGCAACTTCGCTGATTTTTACCCCCTCGAGTAACTGCTCACAAGCCAACTCTAAGCGTATTTCCGTTAGGTAGCTAGATAACGTAGTTGAGGTGGCCGATTTGAATCGCCTTTGTAAGCTGCGTTCCGACATAAATAACATTTTAGCGGCCGAGGCTGTACCAAACTCTGGGTTTTGATAGTTATCTGCAACTAGGGTATAAACTTTAAGTAACCATTCCTTTTCAGGGCAAGGAAGATGCGATGGTGAGTTTTCATTGTCTACTGATACCTCGCTGTATGAGATACTTTGTAAATCAGACTTTGATCTAAACGCAAAAGGCCAAGTGATCTCAATTTTATTTTGGCTGTCTGATGAGAATATCGACAGCTGCCCTCCACTTTCTTCGACTAAGAATGGAAGGTTCTCGATACTTAAATCGGCTTGAAGCTTAGAAGTATGACCTTTAATTGCACCAAGAGTGGACAGAGGCATGCCATAATCGATGATACATAATGCTACGCCCTGCTCTTTCTTTTCTAAGGTCACTATCATTTTCTGACATTGGAAAGATCGCTTAAGCACGTTAGCAAAAATAATATTAAGAATGATATCGAGGTTAAAACTCTCAAGTTTGATAGATTGATTTTTATATTCATCAATCAACTCAATACTAATCTTCATTCTTGCAAAATCTGCTTGCCAAACATCTATGACGGCTTGGATAAACTGACTTAAATTATAACTTTGACTCCCTTCATGATATTGATCGGGTTCTACTATAAGTTCATTCAATTGCCAATGCGTGTTGGATAAATGATGCTGCACCTTTTCATTCTGATCACCAACTAGAGTCATCGTAATTGCTTCGATGCTGCTTTTTATCGATCTAGCCATATGATCGACTAATAAATTTCTCACTTGTATCTGCTTTCTAAGCTGTTGGTTATTCATGAGTAAAACACGGCTTTGATGGCGCAATTGAGCTGTTTTTAATTTCACCTGGGCGGCCAATTCAAGGCGTGCTCGTAAGGCACAACGAGAGCGCCAAAATATTGCAAACATAATCACTAATAGCAAGAGTGCAACAAAAAAAACCTGAGCATAAATCGATAAATACCAAGGCTTTAATACAGTAAACTGGTATTCTAAATCTGTTTTTTTTATTGCAAGACGGCGGCCTATACTGACTTGTAAGTTGTACTCACCTGAGCTGAGATACTCTAACGTCAGTTGACCATTTTCTAACCTCTTCCAAGCTTGATCTTCACGTAATCGATAATAAAGTTTTTGATGATCTAATTTAGGCATAAGCCCAAATAGAATACTTAATGAAGTACCATAAGGAAACGCTGATTTATCTGCTCCATCATTACCAATCAGGTCCAATTTATTACCTATTCGAATTCTACTGATAATAATTTTAGATTCCGGAGTGTGGGTATGAAGTAATTGAGAGGCATTAGCTTGAACTAACCCATATATAGAACCAAAGACCAGTCCTTGTTGATTTATATTATGGCTTGAATTTGTATCAATGGTGGAAGTACAAACTCCAGGTAAGAATTCGTTATAAATCAACCCAAAAGATGACGAGTAGCTGTTCAAAAGCTGACCTTCCAAATTATAATAGCTTAAGCCGACTGATGAAGCCAACCAAACGCCATTACGATCACTGATCATACATGCTGGAAGAGCGTTAGGGACACTCAACTCAATGGGCCGAGTTTCATTGTCTTCAGCACTGTGCTTAAACACACCATTCGTAGAAGCAAACCACCGCTCGCCATTAGCTGCAGTAATAATATCCAATGATTCTCCACTATTCGTAGATAAATGGTCGAAGCGAATCTTCTTCCCATCATATTCATAAACACCATGATCAGTACCAATCAATAAAAGCGAATCTTGGTAATATAAACGTGTGATCTTTGACGGTAAAAAGTTACTTACTAACCAGTCACTCCCCAAGTTCCTAACTTCTTTTGTCGAAGTGTTAATACTTAAGAGTTCATGGCCTCTTGATACCCAAAGTCTTTCTATTCCATCGGTAACAATGTGATCAACAGATTCTTCTGCTATTGCCTTAAGGTATGGGAAATTTAAACGCTTCAAAGTAGTCAAGTTATACACTTCTAAACCCATCTTTGTCGCTAACCAAATGTTTTCACCTTGAAAAGTAAAGGCATTCAACTGCGACTCTACATTCAACACTTTAGTGATGCCACCAGAGGTTGAATGATAGAGAGCTTGGCCATCAGTAAACCAAAGAGAATTATCTGGGCCAATCAAGGTTTGTCTTAAATATGTAGTGGAAACTTGACGGTGTTTTCCTGCTAATGAAGTACGTTTAAATATTTGACTGAATTCAGAGTAATACCAAATGCCCCGGTCAGTCGCCATCCACATTCCTCCCATATTGTCATTAAGCAGTGAGTATATTTTAGTGTGGGCGGGAGGCCCATCTAAAAAGCCAATAGGCAGCATTTCATTAACTTCACCAGTAGAAAAAGAGAACAGGTACAAACCTTGTTCCGTGCCAATCCAATACCCTAGGTCTGTTTCAGCGAAAGCAAGTACGTGAGGAATACTAACACTATCAATAATATCAATACCCTGTTCGGTCTCATAGAATAATGTCCCGGTTAATGTCCCTACCAGTAATTCACGTCGTTTCGAGGAATAATAAAGTGTTTCAATATACTGCGTTCCTGACGTGGTAATGTGTTTCAATCTCTTTTTGTCAGAGAAGTAAACGCCAGCAGTCGTCCCAATCACCCATGTTTGGTCAACTAAAATCGCATCATTAATGTAAACATATCTGTTATTGCTATGTTGATATAATTGTAATAATGAGAATTTATCTCTCTGTTGCGTTATCGTGTTATAGACATGAAAATATGTGCCATCACTGACCCATATGTAGTCCTTAGAGGTTCCAATTTTTCTAATTTTTGAACCTGGCCTTAAACTGAATACGAGTTTTTGCTCTTGATTGGGGTAAACTTTAAAAACTTCATTATCAAAAAAAGTCCAAAAGGCATCGTTTTGATAAGCAACTTCTTCAGTATTTTTTTGCAGAATACTGCCTGTATCAGGTAAGGTTGTTTGACCGTCATAAAAAAGAACCTGTCCATGAACATCATGAATCCAAAGGCCACCTTGCCCATATAAGAAGAGGTTCTTTGCATTAATAAACGTGCCCTCTGCCTGGCTTGGTAGAGGATAAAAAACAGCGCTGGATTCACTTGAAGCCAGCGCTTGATAAGAGAAAATCGTAACAAAGAAAATTAGCGCTAACCGATGCACCTCAAATACCTTTCATGGAACTATTTCGATATCCAATCAACCAAAATTACAGCAATGTAATTTAAACCGATTATTTTGAATAACTAATCCTCAAGATATACTATCTTAATTCCCTCTTAAAAAAAGGGTTACTATTGCAAAGGTTTTCATTCTTATTACTGGATCACGTAAACAATGGGTTACTTATCTAAATAAACAAAATTTATGTTACTTGGTACTCAAACATTGAGTAAAACTTGCTGCCATTCCATTAAGAAAAGTAAAATAGCTGCCATTTTTAACCTCAATATCTGACCCTAGAGGATCTAAAGAACCTAATCTAGCATTGCTGCCACGCATTACACTTTCAAGCACTTGCGGAGTAAACTGAGGTTCTGCAAAAACACACAATCCTTCTCCTTTCTTAAGTATCTGATGTATTTCATTGAGAGTCTTAGCTCCAGGTTTACGTTCTGGTGATACGGTAAAGCGACCAAGTTGATTAAGGTCATAGCGCTCTTCAAAATAGCCATAAGCATCATGGAAAACAAAATAACCAGCATCTTGAATAGGACTCAACTGCTGCATGATAACCTGATCAGTAACATGAAGCTTATCTTCAAACTCTTTTAGGTTAGTTAAGTATTTCTCTGCATTATCACTATCAATTTTTGCGAGTTTATGAGCAATAACATCAGCGACTTGACCTGTCGTTTTAACACCTAACCAAAAATGTGGGTCATAGATACCATGGTGATGACCTTCATGTTCATGCTCATCCTCATGCTCATGCTCATGCTCATGCTCATGCTCATGCTCTTCACGTTCAAATTTACGCAATGCTAGTCCTGGAATCTGACTAATAGTCAATACGTTACTTCTATTTTCGAGAACTTTCTCTAGAAAACCTTCCAGATCTTCACCATACCAAAGTACTAAATCGGCCTTCACCACCTTTTTAATATCAGAAGGGCGTAAGGCATAATCATGGGGTGAAGCATTATTTTGAACAATAACATCAGGTTCAGTAATGCCTTTGGTGAGTTCATTGGTAATCATTTGGATCGGTTTAATGCTGGTTACGACATTCACAGCATGAGCTGGCAATGCTGCTATAAGGCTTATTAGGGCAAATAAAATTGGTCTTTTCATCGTTTTACTTGGGATCTTGGCTGGACAATGGCATAATGTTACATTATAACATTATCAATTTGCAAATGAGTTTCATTCATGCCTTCATTAGTCCGCCTAGAACAACTGTGCGTAGAATTCGACGGTCGAAGAGTTCTTGATAATATAAACATGGATTTAGTAAAGGGTAAAATAACTACTCTCATCGGCCCAAACGGCGCCGGAAAATCCACCTTAGTCAAGGTTATCTTAGGCCTACAAAAACCCTCATCTGGCGACTTGCGCAAAAAGCCAAAGCTAAAAATTGGTTACGTCCCACAAAAGCTAACACTCAATGAAACTTTACCTTTAAATGTTCTGCGTTTTTTAAACTTGGCGGGTAAGTACAGCCATCAAGAGTGTCTAGATGCCTTAAAACTCGTAGGAGCAGAACACTTAATTCATAACAATATGCACTGCCTATCTGGTGGAGAGTGTCAACGCGTACTTCTGGCTCGCGCTCTGCTGCAGCGTCCTGAGCTATTAGTTCTAGACGAGCCTGCTCAAGGTGTTGATATCCAAGGCCAAATTGATCTTTATGATTTAATTGAAAGTATTCGCCATCGATTCGAGTGCGGTATTTTTATGGTCTCTCACGACCTGCACCTGGTTATGGCAAAAACAGATGAAGTCATTTGTTTACATCATCATGTTTGCTGCTCTGGTTCACCCGCCGACATCACCAAGCACCCTTCATACATTGCACTGTTTGGTAATGCGACCAGAGAATCATTAGCCTTCTACCATCATGACCACGCACATCACCATGATTTAGCGGGCTCTCCCGTTTCAGGGGATGCAAATTCTTGTGCAGCTCATTCACACGGACATCATCACCATGATTGAATTTTTACTTCCCTCAATTCTGGCTGGCCTTGGTATCGCTATCATCTCTGGCCCACTTGGCTCATTTGTCGTTTGGCGCAGAATGGCCTATTTCGGAGATACGCTTGCTCATGCCTCTCTTATGGGCCTAGCTTTAGGTTTTCTACTTAACGTTAACCTATACTTGGCATTGCTCGTGTGCTGCTTGATATTGGCTGTGGTTCTTGTCACATTGCAGAAACAGCAGGTGGTCGCAACCGATACGCTACTGGGTATTTTAGCGCACAGCTCCCTCTCGATCGGCTTGGTTTCTGTCAGCTTTCTTGACAACGTTCGAGTAGACTTGATGAGTTATCTCTTTGGCGACTTACTGGCAGTATCACCACAAGATTTAATTTTCATCTATGCCGGTGTTGTGACTATTGGCACCTGTTTATTTGTGTTCTGGCGACCACTACTGTCCAGTACCGTCAGTGAAGAGCTAGCCGCAGTAGAAGGCGTCAATATCGACTTGGTTCGCTTAGTTCTTATGCTGATGGTCGGCATTGTGATTGCCGTGGGTATGAAATTTGTCGGGGCATTAATCATGACATCGTTACTCATTATTCCAGCAGCAACCGCTAGAAAAGTCTCATCTTCTCCGGAGCAAATGGCTTTGATTGCCTCCATTATTGGTTCTGTTTCTGTCTTGATGGGGTTAAGTTTATCATGGAATTTTGATACTCCAGCTGGCCCATCTGTGGTTATAAGTGCAACCAGCTTATTCATGTTAAGCCAATTTATTCGACGTAGGACTTAGGTTTATCCTCTACCGTAAATAAGTATAAAGCTAACAGCTTAAGCACACTAAAAAGCCTGCAAACTAGGCAGGCTTTTACTTTTTAACTGAGTATTTGCAAATACCAATATTTGCAAATTTGGCTATTTACCAACCCGTTACTTCACGCAGACCTTGTCCAATCTCAGCTAGAGATTTTACTGTCTTAACACCTGCTGCCTCTAAAGCGGCGAATTTATCTTCAGCGGTCCCTTTACCACCAGAGATAATGGCGCCTGCATGGCCCATTCGCTTACCTGGAGGGGCCGTCACGCCAGCAATATAAGAAACAACCGGTTTAGTGACGTGTTCTTTAATGTATGCTGCCGCTTCCTCTTCCGCTGTACCACCAATTTCACCAATCATAACAATGGCTTCAGTTTCTGGGTCTTCTTGGAAAAGCTTCAGAATATCGATAAAGCTTGAACCAGGGATTGGATCGCCACCAATGCCTACACACGTTGATTGACCAAAGCCTTCATCCGTTGTTTGCTTAACCGCTTCGTACGTAAGTGTACCAGAGCGAGAAACGATACCAACTTTACCTTTTTTATGGATGTGTCCAGGCATGATGCCGATCTTACACTCATCAGGAGTAATAACACCCGGGCAGTTAGGACCAATCATGCGAACGCCAGTCTCTTCCAACTTAACTTTCACATCGATCATATCCATGGTCGGGATGCCTTCCGTAATCGTGACGATAAGCTCAATGCCAGCATCAATCGCTTCTAGAATAGCATCTTTACAGAATGGTGCAGGTACGTAGATAACGGTTGCCGTTGCACCCGTTACTTCCACTGCTTCACGCACGGTATTAAATACTGGTAGACCAAGGTGCATTTGACCGCCTTTACCCGGAGAAACGCCACCCACCATTTGTGTACCGTATGCAATCGCTTGCTCTGAGTGGAAAGTCCCTTGGCCACCAGTGAAGCCCTGACAGATTACTTTGGTGTCTTTGTTAATTAATACAGACATTATTTCGCCTCCGCAGCAGCAACAACTTTCTGAGCAGCGTCGGTTAGCGACTCAGCAGCAATGATATCAACATCAGAATTAGCAAGAACCTCACGACCACGATCGGCGTTAGTTCCCTCTAAACGAACAACAACAGGGACGTTTACACCCACTTCTTTAACAGCACCGATAATGCCATCAGCAATCATGTCACAACGAACAATACCGCCAAAGATATTAACCAAGACCGCTTTAACGTTGTCATCCGATAAAATAATCTTAAATGCTTCAGCTACACGCTCTTTGGTTGCACCGCCACCTACATCTAAGAAGTTTGCTGGTTTACCACCGTGAAGGTTTACGATATCCATTGTACCCATCGCTAGGCCTGCACCATTAACCATACAACCAACGTTGCCATCAAGTGCGACGTAGTTCAATTCCCACTGAGCGGCATGCGCTTCACGCTCGTCTTCTTGTGAAGAGTCGTGCATATCACGAAGCTTAGGCTGACGATAAAGAGCATTTGAGTCAATATTGATCTTACCGTCTAAGCACAATAAATCCCCTTCTCCCGTAATAACGAGTGGGTTGATCTCTAGTAGAGCAAGGTCGTATTGAGAGAACATTTTACCAAGACCCAAGAAGATCTTAACAAATTGTTTGATTTGATCGCCTTTAAGACCAAGCTTAAATGCAAGTTCACGACCTTGGTAAGCCTGTGGACCAACAAGAGGGTCGATCGCTGCTTTGTGGATTAATTCTGGCGTTTCTTCCGCTACTTTTTCGATTTCTACACCACCTTCAGTAGAAGCCATAAACACGATTTTACGCGTTGCACGATCCACGACCGCACCAAGGTAAAGCTCGTTGGCAATATTCGATGCTTCTTCTACAAGGATTTTGGTGACTGGTTGGCCATTTGCGTCAGTTTGGTATGTCACCAAATTTTTACCTAGCCATTTTTGAGCGAATTCTTTTACACCATCTTTGGTATCATGAAGCTCAACACCACCCGCTTTACCACGGCCACCAGCATGTACTTGGCACTTAACAACTTTTTTGTCGGTGCTGATACGGCCCGCCGCTTCAAACGCTTCTTGAGGTGTATTACAGGCATAACCTTCAGGTACAGGTAGCCCGAATTCTGCAAACAGCTGTTTGGCTTGATATTCATGCAAATTCATTTTGATATTCCGTTTGTTTTCCCTTGAGGGATTTATTATTTCCATAACACCGCGTTAAGTGCGGTATATCTGTAGGGTCTTTTCAAATCACGGCTCACTGAGTGTCTCAGTGCTTCAGCGAAATGAAGGCTAGAAAGAAGAAATCAAGCTAGCCCAAGTTGAGGTAAGTACCGAGCCATCCTACACAGCTCGGTACCTATCAAGATTAAACGTCTAGTAATAGACGGGCTGGATCTTCCAATAGCTCTTTAATCGTCACTAGGAAACCAACAGACTCTCGGCCGTCAATTAAACGATGATCGTAAGAAAGAGCCAAGTACATCATTGGCAGAATTTCTACCTTACCATCCACAGCCATAGGACGCTCTTGAATCTTATGCATACCTAAGATAGCCGATTGTGGTGGGTTAATGATTGGCGTCGACATTAGTGAACCAAACACACCACCATTTGTGATAGTAAAGTTACCGCCCATTAACTCATCAACGGTCAATTTACCATCACGGCCTTTGATAGCCAGCTCTTTGATGCCTTTTTCGATATCAGCAAAGCCAAGAGTGTCACAATCTTTTAGTACTGGGGTCACTAGGCCACGCGGTGTAGAAACCGCCATGCTGATGTCGAAGTAGTTGTGGTAAACAATATCATCACCGTCGATAGACGCGTTGACTTCAGGGTAACGTTTCAGTGCTTCAGTTACTGCTTTCACATAGAAAGACATGAAACCAAGACGAGTACCATGACGCTCTTCGAATTGATCTTTGTATTGCTTACGCAGATCCATGATTGGCTTCATGTTCACTTCGTTAAAGGTTGTCAGCATTGCTGTGTTATTTTTAGCTTCAAGCAGGCGATTCGCTACTGTTTTACGTAGACGTGTCATCGGAACGCGCTTCTGGCTACGAGCTGCCGCTGGTGCTTGAACAGACGCTTCAGCTTTTGGTGCTGATTTTTTCGATGCTAAATGAGCTTCGATATCTTCACGAGTGATACGACCACCAACACCCGTTCCTTTAACTTGCGCAGCGTCTAAACCATGTTCAGCCAGAAGACGACGAACAGCTGGGCTGAGTGCATCGTTACTTTCTTCATTAAGTGCCGCTTTGTGACGTTTATCAGGAGATGCCGCTTTATCTTCTGTTGTGTCTACTGTTGGTTCTCCAGCAACAGCACCAGGCTTAAGTCTTGCAATCAATTGTTTAGATAGAACAGTCGCTCCATCTTCTTCAAGAATGGCTTCTAAAATACCTGCTTCCGGGGCGGGTACTTCAAGCACAACTTTATCGGTTTCGATATCAACCAAAATTTCATCACGCTCTACAGCGTCACCTGGTTGTTTGTGCCATGTTGCTACGGTTGCATCGGCAACTGATTCAGGTAAATCTGGAACCAGAATTTCAATTGTCATATTTATTTCTTCCTTTTACTTCTAGTTCTTATTCGAAGTTTTTGTATTCACATTTAGCGCGTCTTCAACCAACGCTTTTTGTTGTTTCAAATGTACCGACATGTAACCGACTGCAGGCGAAGCTGAAGCTGGTCGACCTGAATATTTAAGGTCAGCACCAGTAGGAATCGCTGCACGGAAATTATGTTGACTACAGTACCAAGCACCTTGGTTTTGAGGTTCTTCTTGACACCAAACAAAGTCTTCCACATTCGTGTAAGAAGCAATAGCTGACTGAACTTCTTCCAGAGGGAATGGGTAAAGTTGCTCAATACGCACAATCGCGACGTCTTCTTGCTCATTATTGCGACGTTGTTCAAGTAGATCGAAATAGACTTTACCTGAACAGAAAACAACACGTTTCACTTTGCTCGGATCCAAACTGTCGATTTCTGGGATCGCAGGCTGGAAAGTACCATCAGAAAGCTCTTCTAATGTAGATGTACACAAAGGATGACGCAGTAGTGACTTAGGCGACATCACAATCAGAGGTCTACGCATCGGACGCACAACTTGGCGGCGTATCATGTGATAAACCTGCGCAGGTGTTGATGGAACCACAACTTGCATGTTTTGCTCAGCGCACAATTGTAGGTAACGCTCTAAACGTGCAGAAGAGTGCTCTGGGCCTTGGCCTTCATAACCATGCGGAAGTAACATCGTTAAACCACACAAACGAGCCCACTTTTGCTCACCGGAAGAAATGAACTGGTCGATCACAACTTGAGCACCATTGGCAAAATCACCAAACTGCGCTTCCCATATAGTCAAACCACTTGGTTCTGCGGTTGCGTAACCATACTCAAACGCCAGTACGGCTTCTTCTGAAAGCACAGAGTCGAAGACTTGGAAAGGACCTTGTTTATCGTGAATGTTAGCCAATGGGATGAATGTACTCGCATCAGTTTGGTTGTGGAGTACTGAATGGCGGTGGAAGAAAGTACCACGGCCCGCATCCTGTCCTGAGATACGGATACGTTTACCATCATCAACTAAGGTAGCGTAAGCCAGTGTTTCGGCCATACCCCAGTCGACAGGCTTCTCTCCGTTGACCATCGCGGCGCGGTCGTTGTACAGCTTGTTTACGCGGCTCTGAAGCTTGTGACTCTCAGGGTGCTGAATGATACGTTGTCCAAGTTCTTTCAAACGTTTCGGATCAAAAGTGCTGTCCCACGCGCTATCCCAGTCATGCCCAAGGTATGGTGACCAGTCAACAGAGTGTAATGCCATTGGACGCCACTCTTTAACAACAACTTCACCTTTATCCAGTGCATCACGGTATTCATTAACAAGTTGAGTCGCTGTTTCAATGTCTGATTCGTTCTTATCAATCAAAACATCCGCATAAAGCTTACGTGGCGTTGGGTGCTTTTTGATTTTTTGATACATTAACGGTTGTGTCGCATTCGGCTCATCCGCTTCGTTATGACCATGACGACGGTAACACACCAAGTCAATCACAACATCACGTTTGAACTCGTTACGATAATCCAATGCGATACGTGTTACAAATGCAACCGCTTCTGGATCGTCCGCATTAACGTGGAAGATTGGTGCCTGTACCATTTTCGCGATATCGGTACAGTACATGGTCGAACGGGTATCACGAGGATTCGAAGTCGTAAAACCAACCTGATTGTTGACAACAATGCGTACTGTACCGCCAACACAGAAGCCACGAGCTAAGGACATATTAAATGTCTCAGCTACCACCCCCTGACCCGCAATCGCCGAATCACCATGAATAGTAATTGGTAAAACACGGCTACCATCGTGGTCCTCTAAGCGATCTTGGCGTGCACGCACGGAACCGATCACCACTGGGTTCACAATCTCTAGGTGAGAAGGGTTAAATGCGAGCGCTAGGTGAACATCTCCACCCGGCGTTGCAAAGTCAGCAGAGAAGCCTTGGTGATATTTCACGTCACCAGTACCCCACGTATCATCGTGTTTTCCTGCAAATTCATCGAATAGGTCTTGTGGTCTTTTACCAAGAACGTTGACTAACATGTTCAAACGCCCACGGTGTGCCATACCAATAACGACTTCGCGCATGCCGTTTTTACCCGCATGACGAATCAACTCTTTCGTCATTGGAATCATGGCATCACCACCTTCCAATGAGAATCGCTTAGCACCTGGGAATTTCGCCCCCAAGTAACGCTCTAAACCTTCAGCTGCCGTGAGCTCTTCAAGGAAAGTACGTTTTTCATCTTGATTAAAAGAAGGTTGACCGACCACGGATTCTAAACGTTGTTGAATCCAACGTTTTTGCTCTGTATCTGTCATGTGCATGTATTCCGCACCAATCGAACCACAGTAGGTTTTCTTTAGAGCAGAATAAATGTCTTTTAACTTCATGGTATCTTGACCAATGGCCAAAGAACCTACATTAAAAGTTTCTTCAAAATCATCTTGAGTAAGGTTATGGAATGCTGGATCTAGTTCAGCCACGGGTGGGCGTAACCATAAACCTAAAGGATCAAGCTCTGCTGCTTCATGTCCGCGAAAGCGGTAGGCATTGATTAGCTGTAGAACTTTTACTTGTTTAGCGTCGACATCTGGGTCACTAACTTGGACACTGTAATGCTTTGTTTCTTGAGCGAGTCGTCGGAAGTAATCTCGGACACGTGAGTGCGGCTGTTCAGCCACTTCTTCTGAGCTCTTAGGTAACTCATCAAATACACGTTTCCATTCCTCACTTACCAAATCTGGATCACTTAGATACAGTTCGTAGAGGTCCTCTACATATGTTGCATTAGCGCCAGCCAAGTGTGAAGACTCGAGCCATGCCTTCATCGCGCCGTTGTGCATATTTTCCCTTAACCAGTAGTTTTCACGTTTACTTCGGTCTTCGCCGAGCTATTAAGCCAGCCGATTTCGGCTGGCGATTTTTGCTATCGATTATATTGAACGATTGATCAGCATCGTCTTAATGTGACCGATAGCTTTTGTAGGGTTAAGTCCCTTAGGACAAACACTTACACAATTCATAATGCCATGGCAACGAAAAACGCTAAATGCATCATCAAGATCGGACAAGCGTTCATTTGTTGCTGTATCACGGCTATCAATTAGCCAACGGTAAGCAGCAAGCAAGCCAGCTGGCCCAATAAATTTATCTGGATTCCACCAGAATGATGGACAAGAAGTCGTACAACATGCACACATAATACATTCATACAATCCATCTAAATGAGCACGCTCATCTGGTGATTGTAAGTTTTCACGGGAAGGTGGTAATGCACCATCATCAATCAAAAATGGTTTTACTTTTGCGTAGTTGTCATAAAACTGCGTCATATCAACAATCAGATCACGAACGACTGGCAAACCTGGTAATGGTCGAATAACGATCTTACTACCCTGTAAAGCAGAAAGAGGTGTAATACATGCAAGGCCATTCTTACCATTCATGTTAAGACCATCTGAGCCACATACACCCTCACGACAAGACCGACGGAAAGAAATACTTGGGTCTTGCTCTTTGAGTAAAATCAGCGCATCAAGTACCATCATGTCAGAGCCTTCTTTTACTTCAAGGGTGTACTCTTTCATGTAAGGTTTTGTATCTACATCCGGATTGTATCGGTATAAAGAGAAGTTTAGTTTCATTATCATATCCTCCCTCTAATATGTACGTACTTTTGGCGGAAAAGCTTCACGATGTACAGGTGACATATTAACGTCACGCTTAGTCATCGCTTCTTTTTCCGGGTTGTAGATTGAGTGACATAGCCAATTTTCATCATCACGATCTGGGAAATCGAAACGAGCATGTGCACCTCGGCTTTCTGTTCGGTAATTGGCCGCTACTGCAGTAGAGAATGCTGTTTCCATCAAATTATCTAGCTCTAAACACTCAATACGCTGTGTATTGAATTCAGAAGACTTATCAGCAAGGTGTGCATTTTTTAAGCGCTCGCGAATCACTTTAAGCTCTTCTAAACCTGTTGCCATTGCATCACCTTCACGGAATACCGAGAAGCTGTTTTGCATGCAAGATTGCAGATCTTTACGAATTTGAACTGGGTCTTCACCGCCTTTGCTGTTCTCCCAACGCATAGTACGTGCCAGAGAAGCTTCTATGTCAGATTCGGTTGCAGGGCGAGCTTCAGATTGCGCAGCCAAGGTTTCACCAAGGTGTAGACCAGTTGCACGACCAAATACCACAAGGTCAAGCAGTGAGTTACCACCCAGACGGTTTGCACCGTGTACTGATACTGAAGCAATTTCACCACAAGCGTATAGACCTTGAACTTCCACGTCTCGGCCATCGGCAGTCTGCTTAATTGCTTGACCAGAAACTTGAGTTGGAACACCGCCCATCATGTAGTGACACGTTGGAATGACTGGAATTGGCTCTTTTACTGGATCCACGTGCGCAAAGGTACGTGAAAGTTCACAGATACCAGGTAGACGAGATTCAAGAACGTCTTTACCAAGGTGATCCAGTTTTAGTTTGATGTGTGGGCCCCAAGGACCATCACAGCCACGACCTTCACGGATTTCAATCATCATTGAACGCGCGACGACGTCACGACCGGCAAGGTCTTTCGCGTTTGGTGCGTAACGTTCCATGAAGCGCTCACCGTCTTTATTTAGAAGGTAGCCACCTTCACCACGACAGCCTTCTGTGACGAGAACACCTGCGCCAGCGATACCCGTTGGGTGGAACTGCCACATTTCCATATCTTGCATTGGAACGCCTGCACGAAGCGCCATACCAACACCGTCACCAGTATTTATGTGAGCATTCGTTGTAGAAGCGTAGATACGGCCTGCGCCACCTGTTGCTAATATAGTAGCTTTCGATTTGAAGTAACAAATCTCGCCCGTTTCCATACAGATAGCAGTACAACCCATGATCGCGCCGTCTTGGTTTTTCACCAAGTCTAGTGCGTACCACTCAGAGAAAATGGTTGTTTTATGTTTCACATTTTGTTGGTAAAGCGTATGAAGCAATGCGTGGCCGGTACGATCTGCCGCTGCTGCTGTACGTGCCGCTTGTTCACCGCCAAACTCTTTTGACTGGCCACCAAACGGACGTTGATAAATAGAACCATCATCAAAACGAGAAAATGGTAAACCCATTTTTTCAAGTTCAATGACTGACTCTGGACCATTTTTACACATGTATTCAATCGCATTCTGATCACCGATGTAATCTGAACCTTTAACAGTATCGTACATGTGCCATTGCCAATTGTCCTTATGTGAGTTGCCTAGAGCAACCGTGATCCCGCCTTGAGCAGAAACCGTATGAGAACGAGTTGGAAATACTTTAGATAACAAAGCACAGGACAAGCCTTGCTCTGAAATTTGCAGTGCCGCACGCATGCCTGCACCACCAGCGCCGATTACTACGGCATCAAATTCACGAACTGGAATAGACACTTACGCACCCCACAAAATAAATAGACCAGAGAAGACATAGCCGAACAGCACAGCGATCACACCAAGTTGTAGTGCACCACGTAATTTTGTGCACTTGATATAGTCAGTGAAAACTTGCCACATACCAATCCATGCATGGATCAGAACAGAGACAAGTGCCAACATGGTGAAGGTCTTAGTGAATGTACCACCGAAAAACTGAGTCCATGATGCGTAAGAGATATCAGAGAAAGCACAAAAGCTGACTAGATAAATCGTGTATAGGGTCATAATGATGGCTGAAGCGCGTATCAATAAGAAATCATGAACGCCATTACGACCAAATGAAGAAACGTTTTTTACCATACTAAAATTCCTGCCAATACCGATAACACTGCGGTTGCACCGAAAGCAATTTTCGCGCTCAATGCTCCAGAATCTAGCTCTTCAAAATGACCTAGATCCATCAGAAGGTGACGAATACCTCCTGCAATGTGATACGCAAGTGCAGTCAGAATAGCCCACAAGATCAACTTCACGAAAAAGCTATCGACAATTTGTGCGGCATTCTCAAACCCTACTGGTGATGACAGGGAAATAGATAGTAACCAAAGTAATATACCCACCGCAACAAACGTAATCACACCAGAAACACGGTGTAGAATCGACGCAATTGCTGTGATGGGAAAGCGGATAGTCTGTAAATCTAAATTAACAGGTCTTGACTTTCTTTCTTTCACGGGCTTGCTCACTCAGCTCCATTAAGCATTTATTGTTATAACCAATTTCAGCTCCCAAATGCACAAAAGTTAACATTTACTTAACAAAAACCAACCATTCAGGCGATAGATAATTGTTTAAAAAATACTAACGTTAAGGATATAAAAACAAACCTCACTTTTGTTTCTAGCCCCCTCTATGCATAAGGATTTGACTAAAATCTTCTGTGTCAATATACGACCAGCAACATTCTAATACAATTGATGTAACAAATAATGCTACACAGCACAGATTTTTAGCGATTTTCATGAGAAAAATCATAACATGTGCACACAAAAATCGAGAAAAATTGACATTATGCTTTAACAACAGTACAAAAATGGCACATAAACATCCTGGACGGATTAAATAATAAACAAAGGAGATTGTTATGGCGGATAAGAAAGCGACCCTTCACGTTGAAGGTCAAGCGCCGATCGAACTGCCAATTATGGAAGGTACTCTCGGTACCCCTGTAATTGATGTTCGTAAACTTGGAGCTAATGGTTACTTTACATTTGACCCAGGTTTTCTTGCCACTGCATCTTGTGAGTCATCAATCACATACATCGATGGTGGAAAAGGGATCCTTTTACATCGCGGGTATCCGATTGATCAATTGGCCAATAACGCAGATTATCTTGAAGTATGTTACATTCTGCTTTACGGCGAAGCCCCAACACGTGATCAATATGAGCAATTTAAAACAACGGTTACTCGACACACCATGGTTCATGAGCAAATCGCAAGCTTCTTCCATGGTTTTCGACGTGATGCACACCCAATGGCTGTAATGTGTGGTGTAGTTGGTGCTCTGGCTGCGTTCTATCACGATTCACTTGATATCAATAACGATGAGCACCGCGAAATTGCAGCGTATCGCTTATTGTCAAAAATGCCGACTCTTGCGGCAATGTGTTACAAATATACGATCGGTCAACCGTTTATCTACCCTCGCAACGACCTGAACTATGCAGAAAATTTCCTGCATATGATGTTTGCAAATCCGTGCGAGGAGTACGACGTCAATCCCGTTGTTGCTCGCGCTATGGACAAAATTTTCACACTTCATGCGGATCATGAGCAAAACGCATCAACGTCTACAGTTCGTTTATCAGGCTCGTCAGGTGCGAACCCATTTGCATGTATTGCCGCAGGTATTGCATCTCTCTGGGGGCCAGCTCACGGTGGTGCGAATGAGGCATGCTTAAGAATGCTCGAAGAAATTGGCAGTGTCGACAACATCCCAGAATTCGTTGATCGTGCCAAAGACAAAGATGACCCATTCCGTTTAATGGGTTTCGGGCATCGTGTCTACAAAAACTACGATCCACGTGCAACGGTGATGCGAGAGACATGCCATGAGGTACTGAAAGAGCTTAATATTAAAGATCCACTGCTAGACGTTGCAATGGAACTTGAGCGTATCGCACTTTCTGACGAATATTTCGTGTCTAAGAAACTGTATCCAAACGTAGATTTCTACTCTGGTATCATCCTGAAAGCGATCGGTATTCCAGTGTCAATGTTTACGGTTATCTTTGCAATTTCTCGTACTATCGGATGGATTGCTCACTGGAACGAAATGCACAGTGACCCACTCAACCGTATCGGTCGTCCTCGCCAACTCTACACCGGAGAAACACAGCGTGATTTTTCACCACTTCATGAACGTGAATAAACTCTAGCTCCTGATATAAAACAAGGGGTAATAATCATTACCCCTTGTCGTCATTCATTAGTGATACTTGTCATTTTTATCGAAAATTCAGGTAACTCGATAATCCGAAATAGATCGTTAGGTTTATTGGTAATATACCTCGTGACTTCAAGATGCTTAGTTAGACAGGGTTATCAATATCGACAAACTCCACTTCCAGGCCATGCTCCTGAGCTAACCATTCACCCAGCGCTTTAACTCCATAACGTTCTGTTGCATGGTGCCCCGCTGAAAAGTAATGAATATCTAATTCGCGGGCTGCATATGTAGTTCGTTCTGAAATCTCGCCCGAGATAAATGCATCAAGACCATGCTGAGCCGCAAGTTCAATGAAGTCTTGACCGCCCCCCGTACACCAACCGACGGTTTCAATCAGCTTATCTGCTGTTTCCGGAGCGATATGCAAAGGCTCACGATTGAGTACTTGATTGATTTTACGAGCGAACTCCTTACCAGTCATCGCTTGCTTTAAACGGCCAAACATGGCGACTGATTGCGGATGCCCTTCTAGACCTCCTTCAATCTCAATATTCAGTAGACAAGCCAGTTGTGCATTGTTGCCTAATTCAGGATGTATATCGAGTGGTAAGTGGTAGGAGTATAAATTGATATCGTTTTTAATAAGGCTACGAATTCGTTTACCTTTCATGCCACGTATTGGCGCTGGCTCTCCTTTCCAAAAGTAACCATGATGAACCAAAATGGCATCCGCATTTTGCTCGATAGCATAATCAATTAAAGCCTGTGATGCGGTAACCCCAGTCACTACGGTCAATATCTCTTGCGCACCTTCTACCTGCAGCCCGTTGGGCGCATAATCTTTAATTAGCTGCGGGGAGAGTTTCTCATTTAGGATTTTTTCTAGTTGTAAATTATTCATTTTTATTTCCATTACGTTAGGCATAATATCCCCAAGTGACCTCAAGATTGACATCTCGAACTGTAATCAGGACACCAGAAGCATACGCCTAAGAAAAGATAGACTTCGTTACAGTATACTGAAAGTCTTCAAACCTAGATATCATATCCAATAAGGATTATTAATGAGTGACCTAGACCGTTTTTATCAGTGGATAATTGAAACACCCCCTCTTTTTAAGCTTTGCCCACCTTTTTCAACGGTTGCGGATCTGCCTAACCTGCCTTTCTCACAACAGCAACCTTATTCAGGTAACCCTAGATTAGGTTTTTTATACCAACACTTGTGCACAACATTATTCATTGAATCACCCAGATATAAACTGCTCGCAGAAGAAATTCAACTCAACGATGAGAATGGTCGTACTATCGGCGCTGTCGATATGATTCTCAACAACCTTGAAAGCGATCAGTATGAACATTGGGAAGTGGCGATTAAGTTTTACCTTCTTCATCAAGGTATTTGGTATGGGCCGAATGCTCTTGATCAATTGCATACGAAGCTCGAACGCATGCTTTCCCACCAGCTAAAAATGAGTAAGCGTAAAGAGTTTCACCAACAATTATCTTTGGATAAACCAGCCTCTGAGCATTTACTGATGCAAGGTCGTCTTTACATCAATCCTTTCTCTCCGGAAACAATCCCTGAGCAATGCTTAGGCTATGATCTAGAACCAAGCCAAATAGCGGGATATTGGTGTTATATACATCAGTGGGAGCAAATTACAGAGTCACTCTACCTACTGCCAAAGTCTTTATGGGCAATTGGTCAAACAAACTATAATGAGCCGATCGAGAAGCCTTCAAACAAATTTGTACACGCACAAACAAAAGGTGGACAATTTTGGTTTATCGTTCCTGACTCCTGGCCGAACAACATAGGCACCTGAAGTATCCTCAAGTCATGCATCCGAGTAATCTCAAGATACTTGAGTATAAAAACTGAAAAGTAAAAAGGCGACCACTGGTCGCCTTTAAAGTAGAGCTATAAAAATACGTCTTACTTAGGCGAGGTTACAACCCGGCCGACTGAAATACTTGATTGACAATTTCTTGTGCTTCAGCTTCGATTTGTTTTAGGTGTTCTTCACCTTTGAAGCTTTCACAATAAATTTTATAGATATCTTCTGTGCCTGATGGACGAGCTGCAAACCAACCATTCGCAGTTGTCACTTTAAGACCACCAATCGCAGCACCATTGCCTGGTGCATGAGTGAGACGAGCAGTAATTGCATCACCCGCTAGTGTCTCTGCTGAAACCATTTCTGCAGAAAGCTTCTTCAGTACATCTTTCTGCGGTCCATTAGCAATGGCTTGAATTCGATTGTATTTAGATTCGCCATGCTTAACCGCAAGCTCTTCATAATAGTCTTGTGGATTCTTGCCAGTTACGGCGGTGATCTCTGCCGCTAGAAGGCATAGCAAAATACCATCTTTATCTGTTGACCAAGGTGTACCATCCTTGCGAAGGAACGAAGCGCCTGCACTTTCTTCACCACCAAAACCGAACCGACCAGTGTACAAACCATCGACAAACCATTTAAAGCCGACCGGTACTTCACACAGCTCACGGCCAAGATCGGCAACAACACGGTCAATAAGCGCACTGGATACTAATGTTTTACCCACGGCAACGTCTTTACCCCACGCAGCACGATGACGATATAGGTAATCAATACAAACGGCTAAGAAATGGTTAGGGTTCATCAAACCTTTCGGTGTAACGATACCATGCCGATCGTAATCTGGATCGTTACCAAAGGCCAAATCATACTCGTCTTTTAACGCTAATAGCCCTGCCATTGCATAAGGAGAAGAGCAGTCCATACGTACTACGCCATCTTTATCAAGTGACATAAACTGGAAAGAAGGATCAATAGATTCACTGACTAGTGTCAGATCTAGATTGTATGCTTGACCGATTTGGCGCCAGTAATCAATGCCACTTCCACCAAGTGGATCAACGCCAATCTTCAAGTTAGCTTTTTGGATCGCTTCCATATCGATAACATTAACAAGATCATCGATGTATGGTTTCACTAAATCCGTCTCTACAAACAGATCCGATGCTTTAGCTTCTGCTAGTGGTAGACGTTTAACCCCTTGTAGCTCTTCGGCAATCAACGCGTTTGCACGATCTTCAATAGCTTGAGTCAGTTCTGCTTCAGCAGGACCACCGTGGGTCGGGTTGTATTTAATCCCACCATCTTGAGGTGGGTTATGAGACGGTGTAATAACAATACCATCTGCTTTATCATCGTGTTTAATATTATAAGTCAGAATAGCATGGGAAATACCCGGTGTCGGAGTATAACCGTTATTTTGTTGGACAATAACGTTCACACCGTTGGCTATCAAAACTTCAAGCACACTTGAAAAAGCAGGTTCAGACAGCGCATGTGTATCTTTACCAACAAAAAGAGGCCCGGTTGTACCTTGCTCTTTGCGAACTTCAGCAATCGCTTGAGCAATCGCTAGAATGTGGTTCTCATTAAATGTTTGTTTATCTGCAGTACCACGGTGACCAGACGTACCAAACTGAACTTTGTGGTCAGGGTTCGTTGCATCTGGTTGAAGCAAAAAGTAATTCGCAACGAGTGCTGGGATATTATGAAGATCTTCCTGCTGAGCTTTTTGCCCAGCACGAGGGTGCATAGCCATGTTTGACATCCTTCCATTAAAAAATAAATAACAATTAAAAACCTCATAATATTTATTACACATTATGAGGCTTCTATTGACTCTCTTAGATAGAGCCTGTTACTTTTTCAATTAAGTCTGGCTGAAACTCCATATGAGTCATCACTTGCTCTACCATTTGTCGTTTACGACTGGTATTGCTATTAGTAATCACCCAAAATGGGGTTCCTGGAATCGCTTTAGGTTTTGTCGTATTGCCATTGGCCAATAACGTAGTCTCATTATCGGCAAAATAAACTCGCTTTCGGCCTTTTACCTTTGTCGCCTGAGAGAAACTCTCTGGGTTTAATTTATGCAAAGTGGATAGCACGAGCATAAATCGATCGATCGCTTTTTTAAGGCCAGCAAATTCATCAGAGATAAGTAAAGAACGCATCTCCTTAACTGTATCAATTTTTGCTGTTCTTCCTGCGTCTTTACTCACGACAATCCCGCGTGACGGTTTTGTACCAAAAGTGGCTGGTGCTTCCTGAAGCAGCCCATCAAGGTTCAATAGACGTCGTAAAATGTCAGAGGCACTTTCACCGATATGCTCAGTTTGACCCGCAATGTAGCGGTATAGATCCTCATCAACCTCAATTGTTTTCATTCGCTTTTCACATTCTCAATGTTTAAACTCATAGGGATTATACCGAGATCCTTACGGATTCTCCACGTTAAACCCATCACGAATAAGATAAAATGTCAGTATTACTCAACTATAAACAAGAAGGTCAGGGCCAAACGGTTGTTTTAATTCATGGATTATTCGGCAGTTTTAGTAACCTTGGCTTATTGGCACGCGATCTCGCTCAGGATCACAGCGTCATAAGTTTAGACCTCCGGAATCATGGTCAATCATTCCATTCAGACGATCACAGTTACACATTGATGGCACAAGATGTTGCTAAGCTACTGAATCAAAAAGATTTAGAACCGGTAATTATCGTCGGGCACTCAATGGGAGGAAAGGTAGCGATGAAGCTAGCAGAAGTTGCGCCGCAGTATGTAAAACAGCTGATTATTCTGGATATGGCTCCCGTTGCTTACCAGGTTCACCGACATAAGGATGTTTTTCAAGGCTTGATCGCCGTAGATCAACGAAAGCCCACTACCCGTCAGCAGGCACTCGACCTCCTGGCGCAACATATTGAGAGCGATGGCGTTAGGCAGTTCTTATCTAAATCTTTATATAAAAATGATGATGTATTCACTTGGCGGTTTAATGTCAATGGCCTAATCGAAAATTACTCCAATATCTTAGGATGGCAAGAGATCCCACCGACAAACATACCTACGCTGTTTATTAAAGGGGGTGATTCCGACTATTTGATGCCCGAACACCAAGCAGCAGTGAAGCGACAATTTCCTCACGCAAAAGCTCACGTTCTCGCTAATACTGGTCACTGGCTTCATGCAGAACGCCCTACTGAAGTGATTCGTATTATTAGGAAATGCATGGCGAGTTAACAAATTCATTCAATAACGAAGGATAATTGATACAACCTCTTTCGTATTGCATTAACTTTACTGTTTAACAGTGATATAGTGCGCTCAAGAATTTTTGGCATTAAGGACAATAATGCTATACGACTATATGGATATACTCGAGTCAATCGGACTTGATCTTCTTTTTGCTGCCATCTTTTTCTTTATTGGGATGGCGATAAAAGATGTTCTAAAGCAGGCTAATGTGCCTGTTTTTGGTCGTCGTATTGTATGGTTAGTGCTTTTCCTAGGCTGCGCAGGCTTTATCGCCAAAGGAATCATTCAGCTTAGTTGGGAAGGCTCAGGGCTTGGGTAACGCCTGCCCCCTTTGTCAGTAACAAACAATGTAAAGGTATAGACTCTATGGCAAGTGTAGGTATCTTCTTCGGTAGCGACACAGGTAATACTGAAGCCGTTGCAAAGATGATTCAAAAACAACTAGGTAATCAACTGGTTCATGTTCAAGACATCGCAAAAAGCAGCAAAGAAGACATTGATAACTTTGATCTCCTTCTTTTAGGTATCCCAACTTGGTACTACGGCGAAGCTCAGTGTGATTGGGATGACTTCTTCCCGGAACTAGAACAAATTGATTTCTCGACAAAATTGGTTGCTATTTTTGGTTGTGGCGACCAAGAAGATTATGCAGAATACTTCTGTGATGCAATGGGTACAGTACGTGATATCGTTGAGGCGAAAGGCGGTACAATCCTTGGTCACACTTCAACAGATAGCTACGAATTCGAGGCTTCCAAAGCTCTAGTGGAAAGCGATGATAGTCAGTTTGTTGGTCTATGTATTGATGAAGATCGTCAGCCTGAACTGACCAAAGACCGCGTTGAAAACTGGGTTAAACAGATTTACGAAGAAATGTGCCTTGCCGAGCTGGAAGGCTAACCAAAAAATACTGAAAAGGCCTCTTTTTCGGAGGTCTTCTTGTAGCTTAGGTTCACATTTATACTTAAGCCTCTCCTTTATTTCAGCCTACCCGTCGCTTAGTTTTTGGTATTTTTAAACATCAGATTTTGTACCCATTTCCAATTAAGCGGTGTCACACCTGTAACTCGCACATCATGAATTTATAAATTTATGATGAATTCATAACATTTAATGGGTATCTTTCCTACCGTAGGCATTATCACATAATGATGCATATTCAACGGAATAGGATCCTGATATGAAAGCAAAGTTATTTATATTTTTAATGATAACTCTCTCCTTGCTATCTTTTAACGGTATGACAGATTCCGCTACTGTCTATTGTGCCACGATTGATGGAAATGCTTGGGACTGGCTATATGATGATAATGGGGACTATACAAACATTGAAGGTAAGTGGGAAATTCAAAGAATCAATCGCTTAAGTTCCTTTCGATTTTTTGACATCTCCTACAACAACTATGTTAAATGTCAAGAATTATGTGCAAAAGATGGTATGGTACCTCACCCCGCAAGATCAAATCACAGCAATTGGTACATATTTAGAGTACATTTTGAGAATGAAGAAAAAATATTTGCTCAAGGGTACTACACTCTAATACGTCATGCAGATAATAGCTTTATATATAGAGTGCAGTAGAATAATCACAGCTGACACCTTTTTAGATAGGTAATCATTACGAAAATATATACAAAAAGTATTGTTGTTGCAGACACCTAACATAACACCTTATCGAAAATAAGCTTTTATTTAAGCCTCTATAACTTTGGTAAGGATTGAGCTGCAACAGCCCTAATTTAATGAAAGTTCATATTAACCCTTTGAAGTATGGGTTTAATGTTCATGGCGCTTCGCCTATAATGATAGTAATATTTAATTCTGTTAAATAGTTGCAGATGATCCAACGGGAAAGTATATGCCAGACAATAACCAGGCGCTGAAGGATGCGGGCTTAAAAGTAACCCTTCCAAGACTAAAAATTCTAGAAGTACTCCAGCAGCCGGACTGCCAGCATATCAGTGCTGAAGATTTGTACAAAAAGCTGATCGATCTCGGTGAAGAGATTGGCTTAGCAACCGTTTATCGTGTCTTAAACCAATTCGATGATGCTGGTATTGTTACTCGCCACCATTTTGAAGGTGGAAAGTCCGTGTTTGAACTTTCAACACAATACCACCATGACCACCTAGTTTGCCTAGACTGTGGAGAGGTGATTGAGTTTTCGGACGACCTTATCGAAGAGCGCCAAAAAGAGATCGCGGCTAAATATAATGTAATACTCACGAACCACAGCTTATACCTGTACGGTAAATCAGTGGATGGCTCATGTAAAAACAACCCTGACGCACACAAGCCTAAAAAGTAAAATTATCATCATCGCATCTATTTAATAGCAGATCTATTTACACTGGACTGTTAAACATTTATAGGTGTAAGGTTAATAAAATGCCAGCATAGAAGCTGGCATTTTATTTATACTATTGAATCATTTATTTATTGGTTTTCGATTTTCGCCCAAGTATCACGCAGTCCGACAGTGCGGTTAAACACTAAGCTTGCTGACGAAGAATCTTTTGAGTCTGCACAGAAGTAGCCCATACGCTCAAATTGGTAACCAGTCTCTGCTCCTGCTGTAGCTAAGCTTGGCTCGACAAAACCACGAACTACTACAAGAGACTCTGGGTTAATCGTTGCTGCAAAGTTATCTGCAGCAGCAGGATTAGGCACAGTAAACAGACGATCGTACAGACGAATTTCTGCTGGTAGCGCTTTGTCCGCAGACACCCAATGAATTACACCTTTCACCTTGCGGCCGTCTGCTGGGTTTTTACCCAAGGTATCAGCATCGTAAGAACAAAATATAGTCGTAATATTGCCTTCTGTATCTTTTTCAATACGTTCAGCTTTAATCACATAAGCACCACGTAAACGAACTTCTTTACCAAGTACCAATCGCTTGTATTTCTTGTTTGCTTCTTCACGGAAATCTTCACGCTCAATCCATACTTCACGAGTGAAAGGAACTTCACGTTCTCCCATTTCAGGCTTATTAGGATGGTTAGAAACCTTCAAAGTCTCTAGTGCACCTTCTTTGAAATTCTCGATAACAATCTTAACAGGATCAAGCACAGCCATTGCACGTGGTGCATTTTCGTTCAGATCATCACGAATACAAGACTCTAGTGAACTAAATTCAATCATGTTTTCTTGCTTAGTAACACCAATACGTTTACAGAACTCACGGATGGATGCTGACGTGAACCCACGACGACGTAGTCCAGAAATTGTTGGCATACGAGGATCATCCCAACCTTCAACTAAATTTTCAGTTACAAGTTGGTTGAGTTTACGCTTAGACATCACCGTATATTCAAGGTTAAGACGGCTAAACTCATACTGGTGAGGACGGCTTTCGATAGAGATGTTATCTAGTACCCAGTCATATAGACGGCGGTTGTCCATAAATTCAAGCGTACACAAAGAATGAGTAATATCCTCTAAGGCATCTGAAATACAGTGGGTAAAATCGTACATTGGGTAAATGCACCATTTATCTCCAGTTTGATGGTGAGTAGCGAAGCGCACACGATAAATAACCGGATCACGCATCACCATAAATGAAGACCCCATGTCAATCTTCGCACGAAGGCACGCCTTCCCTTCTTCAAACTCACCAGCCCTCATTTTTTCAAACGATACGAGGTTTTCCTCAACTGAACGATCACGGAATGGGCTTGGTTTACCAGGAGCGGTTAATGTACCACGATATTCACGAATCTGCTCAGGACTTAGCTCATCAACATATGCTAGGCCTTTATTAATCAATTCAATTGCATATTCGTAAAGCTTATCGAAATAGTTTGATGAATAGCATTCTTCACCATCCCATTCAAAGCCTAACCAGCTTACATCTTTCTTGATAGACTCAACATATTCGATGTCTTCTTTTTCAGGGTTAGTATCATCGAAACGAAGATTACACTGACCCTGATAGTCCTGAGCAATACCGAAGTTCAAACAAATAGACTTAGCATGGCCGATATGCAAGTAGCCGTTTGGCTCTGGCGGAAATCGAGTATGCACGCTAGTGTGTTTACCCTCCGCTAGATCTTTATCAATGATCTGGCGAATAAAGTTTGACGGACGAGCATCAGATTCACTCATCTATAGCACCTCAAATTATTAATATTGTCAGAAAAGGGATTGTTGCTTACCTAAATTTGGCAAACAAAATCTATTACCTCTAATCATCCACAATTCTTAGCAATTAGACAACCAGAACCGTCCATAAAAAGGCAATATTTCTTTACTTAGCCTGAAAGCACAGCATATTAACATGCTAGATAGAAAAAAGGCCTCTCAATTGAAAGGCCTTAAAAGAAAAGTAATCAAAGTAATACTATGGAAGTTTTACATCTGAAAGGTCTTCACCTGAACCGATTGCTTTCATTTCACCAGCAACGATTTCTGCTAGAGGGCCAAGGATAACTTGAAGGTTATTTTCACCAAGTTTTACAACACCCTTTGCACCAAGTTTCTTAAGTACCGCTTCGTCGGCAACAGAACGATCTTTTAGTGTTAAACGTAGACGAGTAATACACGCATCAATAGAAGTTAGATTGTCATGACCACCCAGAGCTTTAAGGTATTGACGAGCTAAATCACCATTTTTTACATCGCCAGCAGGTGCTGATGCTGTTTCGTTGTCCTCATCTTCACGACCTGGAGATTTCAGATTGAAAGCACGGATTGCGAAGCTGAATGTGAAAAAGTAAAGCGCACCAAAACATAGGCCGACAATGAGTAGAACAAGTGGTTTAGTAGATAAGCCCCAGTTTAATAGGAAATCAATTAGACCCGCTGAGAAGCCAAAGCCATGCAATGTACCTAGCATATTAACTACTACGAATGACAAACCTGTAAATACAGCATGCATTGCATATAGCGCTGGAGCAAGGAAAACAAACATGAACTCTAGAGGCTCTGTGATACCTGTTAGAAACGCACAGAATGCAACAGAAAATAGTACACCACCAACTTGGCTACGCTTTTCAGCAGGGGCAGCAAAGTACATTGCTAAAGCTGCGCCAGGTAGACCAAACATCATTACAGGGAAGAAGCCGTTCATGAAAACGCCAGCACTCTTATCACCACCGAAGAAACGATGTAAATCACCTGATTTCACAGTTTCAGTCACTTCTTTTACTGTTGCTGTAATTTCTGGAGTCACAGAGTTAACGAAATTGAACGTGTATTCTTGGCCAGCAACTAAAGACTTAGCAAGTGTTGGGTCAATACATAGTTGTTTAAGTGCAGGTAGTGCTTCACCAGCTGCTTGTGCACTCGTAATAAGAATTTCTTGACAAGTCCCCATACCAAACCAGAAGTATGAGTTAAGTACATGGTGAAGACCTACAGGAATAAGTGCACGGTTAAGAACACCGTAAACAAACTGACCGATCGCACCGGAAGACGATATAGTATGTGCTAACGCGTCTAGACCACCTTGAATTGAAGGCCAGATAACACCAGCAATCGCGCCTGCCACTAATGAAAAAAGGCCAGCCATGATCGGAACTAAGCGCTTTCCAGAGAAGAATGCCAACCATTCAGGAAGACGAGTAGCATGAAAAACATTATAAGAGTGACCAGCGATAATACCAGCAATGATACCGCCGAAAAATGACATGTTAACGCTATCATCAATAGTTGTTGCAGTCGCCGTGATAACAAAATATGCAACAGCACCGGCAAGACCTGCTGCACCTTGACCATCTTTAGAAAGACCGATCGCAATACCTAGGCCGAATAAAAGTGGTAGCTGGCTAAAAATGGCATTACCAGCAGAAGCCATAAAAGGAATGTCGAGCAGGTCAGGTTGACCTAAACGTAATAAAAGCGCAGCAACGGGGAGCGTTGCGATAGGAAGCATAAGTGCTTTACCTAACTTTTGCGCGTATCCAAGAATATTCACCTTAAGTTCCCCCTATAGGATTTTATGTTTTTTTGAATAACTTATTTCAGTCGATCAATTTAGTACGGCACAGTTTATGTTAATAATTTCACCCCGCAAATTAAAACCTTATTGTTTGTGATCGCAATCACCAGAACCTCCCGTTAAAATATGTTTTTGCTAGCTAGGTCATAAAACTTATTTTATAATGCAAAAAATGAGGTTTAAGAGCACCTCTATCTTGTACTTTATGCAAGATTAAATCAGTGTTATTTTGCCCTCTCTGAACAGTGACCTCCTGACACTAATGGAATAAACACACTAGCAAAGTAAAATTAATATTTTTAATTTCAGTATTATAAAGTGATTGGGTTGTCATTAAATTAAAGTAAATGTCTGATGCCTATTATCTAATTCCATGATGGAAACTAAGTTTGCACACAAAACATACCATCATGACATTTTTCAGGATAATTAAGGTAAAAATGAATTCTCATCGTATTTAAGGACTAGCTGACTATGTACGCGCTTAGTAACTGTAAAATCTATACTGGTAGTGAAGTTTTGACCGAACACGCTGTCATTATCGAAAATGACCAAATTCACTCTATTGTCCCGATAGAGCTTATACCCAATAACATTGAAGTGATGGATTTAAACGGCGTAAATTTAAGTCCTGGATTCATTGACCTACAATTGAATGGTTGTGGTGGCGTGATGTTCAATGACGAGATAACGTCCGAAACGATGCATATTATGCATCAAGCAAACCTGAAGTCAGGATGTACAAGCTTCTTACCAACATTAATCACTTCATCTGATGAAGATATGCGTGCTTCTATTACTGCGGCACGAGAATATCAAAGTAAGTACCAAAACCACTCCCTTGGTTTGCACCTAGAGGGGCCTTATCTAAACGTCGCGAAAAAAGGCATTCACAGTGTCGACTTTATTCGTTCTTCCGACGATCAAATGATAGATTTTATCTGCGACAATGCTGATATCGTTGCAAAAGTCACCTTGGCCCCAGAACTGAACGATGCTTCTCATATTGCTCGCCTTAAAACCGCAGGCATCGTAGTTTCAATTGGCCACACAAATGCAACCTATACAGAAGCTCGTCAAGGATTCGAAGCTGGTATTACGTTTGCAACACATTTGTTTAATGCTATGACTCCGATGACTGGACGTGAACCAGGAGTAGTTGGTGCAATTTATGATACACCTGAAGTCTATGCCGGTATTATTGCTGATGGCTTCCATGTTGATTATGCAAACTTAAGAATTGCCCATAAAATCAAGGGGGAAAAGCTTGTTTTGGTGACCGATGCCACAGCTCCAGCAGGTGCTGACATTGAAGACTTTATTTTTGTTGGTAAGAAAGTATATTACCGAGAAGGTAAGTGTGTTGATGAAAATGGCACACTAGGCGGCTCAGCATTAACAATGATTGAAGCAGTTCAAAATACTGTTGAGCACGCAGGCATCGCTTTAGACGAAGCTCTACGAATGGCTACACTTTATCCAGCGACCGCGATGGGCGTTGAAGATCGTTTAGGCCGAATTCGAAAAGGAATGGTGGCAAACCTAACCATTTTCGATCGTGACTTCAAGGTAAAAGCGACGGTTGTTAACGGACAATACGAGCATAATTAAGCATGAATGGCGGACAAATAGGTAATGTAGATTTAGTAAAACAGCTTAACAGTGCTGCGGTATATAGGCTGATCGACCAACAGGGGCCGATCTCTAGGATTCAAGTTGCAGATGTAAGTCAACTTGCTCCCGCAAGCGTTACCAAAATAACCCGCCAACTTCTTGAACGCGGCCTCATTAAAGAGGTCGCTCAACAAGCATCAACAGGTGGCCGTAGAGCTATTTCCCTGACGACTGAAGTAAAACCTTTCCACTCCATTGCAGTGAGATTAGGCCGTGATTATATTCAATTTTGTTTATACGACCTTGGCGGTACGGCCATTGTGCAGGATCAGCACGAGCTTTATTACTCAAACCAAGCCGAATTATTATCAGGTTTGAGTGAAAAGTTACAAAACTTTATCAACAGTTGTAGTCATAGTATTGACCAACTAATTGCTATCGCGATCACCCTACCTGGCCTAGTTGATCCTACAACAGGCGTGATCAAATACATGCCTAATACAGACATAGATAACTTAGCATTAAGTGATATTATCAGTGAGAAATTTGATATCGCCTGTTTTGTTGGTAACGATGTTCGTAGTATGGCATTAGCTGAACACTATTTTGGGGCTAGCCAAGACTGCCAAGATTCTATTCTTGTGAGTGTTCACCGAGGAACAGGTGCGGGGATTATTGTTAATGGCCAAGTATTTCTTGGGTTTAACCGTAACGTCGGTGAAATTGGCCACATTCAAATTGACCCTTTGGGTGAACAATGCCAATGTGGCAACTTTGGTTGCTTAGAAACCGTAGCGGCTAACCCAGCAATCATCCAAAGAGTTGAGAAACTTCTAGCACAAGGCTACGAGTCAAGTTTAAGACAACTTGAGGTTATCACGATTCAAGATATATGTACTCATGCTCTTAATGGGGATGAGCTTGCCAAACAGAGCTTAGTCCGTGTGGGTAATCAGCTCGGAAAAGCTATCGCAATGACCATTAACCTATTTAACCCACAAAAAGTAGTCATTGCTGGCGATATTACCGCTGCAGAAGATATCATTTTCCCAGCGATTCAACGAAATGTCGAAAACCAATCTCTAAAAACATTTCACACCGAGTTACCTATTGTTGCATCATTAATTGATAAGCAGCCAACTATGGGTTCTTTTGCAATGATCAAGAGAGCAATGTTAAATGGTGTTTTGTTACAGAAATTACTAGAAGATTAACCTTTTCATTTTATTATTTGAGTTACCCTAGGGCTGTGATTACATAGCCCTTTTTTATGCCTCATTCATCTCAAAATGCGATGAAATGCCTCATAAGCATTTAGCAAACTGTGATCATACAAATAGTCTTACTTACGGTATAACGGTACTTTGTTGCTGCAACAAACATCCACCCAACTGCTTGATTCAGAGCGATGTTACTGAGTCAAATTCAAATCAGTCGGATCACCTTGAAAGAATCGCCTCGACGCTACTTAGGTATATAACTCATTATATGGATATTATTCTAATTACCGCCGCCTTTATTGCTGGCTTTATTGCTCTAAAATGCCACCTTCCACCTTTGGTCGGTTTTCTGCTTGCAGGTTTTTGTTTACATGGCCTCGGTTATCAAAGTGATAACATGATCACGCTACTTGCAGATTTAGGCGTAACACTATTACTTTTTACGATTGGCCTAAAATTAGATATCAAAACACTGCTCTCTAAGGAGATTTGGGGCGGAGCCACAGCACATAACATCCTTGCCACCTCTTTCTTTACCTTGGTTCTTTTCGGTCTAAAAACACTTGGTTTATCTTCCTTAAGCAGTATGGACATGATTCAATTGCTCTTACTCGCATTTGCCCTATCCTTCTCCAGTACCGTCTTTGCCGTCAAGGCACTTCAAGAAAAGGGAGAAATGAACTCAACTTATGGCACTTTAGCCATTGGTATTTTGGTGATGCAAGATATCTTCGCAGTGGTCTTCCTCACCGCTTCTACGGGTAAAATACCAGAATGGTACGCCGTTAGCCTTTTGTTACTCCCCCTACTGCGCCCTGTATTTTTTAAAGTATTAGACAAAGTTGGCCACGGTGAAATGTTGGTGTTATTTGGGGTATTCTTTGCGCTTGTTATTGGAGCAGGAATCTTTGACCTCGTTGGTATGAAACCCGACCTTGGTGCTCTTATCCTCGGCATGCTTCTAGCCGGTCATCCTAAAGCATCGGAGCTCTCTAAGTCGCTATTCAATATGAAAGAACTGTTCCTAGTTTGCTTCTTCTTGAATATTGGCCTTTCCGCATCTCTAAGCATAGAGAGTGTGATCTTAGCACTATTGTTTATCCTATTATTACCAATCAAAGGACTGCTGTACTTCTTAACTATTCATTACTTCAAGTTTCGCGTAAGAACTTCATTGCTCGCATCACTTACCTTATTTAATTACAGCGAGTTTGGCCTGATTGTTGGCGGTTTAGCCTACAAAATGGGCTGGATGCCTGCTGATATGCTTGGTGCCATTGCGGTTGCTGTTTCTATTTCATTTATACTCGCTGCCCCTCTTAATCGACTTGGTCACCAGATATACCAACACTCAGGTAAATGGCTGCAAGAAACAGCAGCAGAAAAGCTCAATCAACGCGATCGACTCATCAACCCCGGTCAGGCTCAAGTTCTTATTTTAGGGATGGGCAGAATTGGAACCGGTGCTTATGATGAACTGCGTTCACGGTATGGAAAAATATCGCTTGGGATTGAAATTCGAGAAGAAGCAGCTCAAAAGCATCGCTTGGATGGACGTAATGTCATCTCTGGGGACGCAACAGATCCTGATTTTTGGGAACGTATTCTCGATACTGCTAATGTGAAAATGGTCTTACTCGCCATGCCACACCATCAAGGCAACGAAACGGCTCTGAAGCAATTACAAAGTCGTAATTACCAAGGACAGGTTGCAGCGATTGCTGAATACCCTGACCAAATAGAAACCTTGCTCTCAAATGGTGTTGATGCCGCCTTTAATATCTACAGTGAGGCAGGGAGTGGATTTGCACGCCATGTATGCAAACAACTTCATCCTCAATTTAACCCCATGAAATAAAGTGTACTCATGATGTTCCAAATCAAGCACCTTAAGATCTCAAGGATATGAAACACCAAAATGGTCACAAAAACACCGCAACCTTTATTTCATTCAAAAAAATAGCCGTTTAATTAAAAACTATTTAATCATTACGGCATTTTGTAATTTTTTTATCATAAAATGTTGCTTTTTTTACTCATAATGGCAAATTGAAACAAAACCGATTAGAAATATTTTGTTTAATAAGGAAGTTGTATGTGTTCAGTATTTGGCATTTTAGATATCAAGAGTGATGCGGCAGCATTGCGCCCTATTGCACTCGAGATGTCGAAAAAACTTCGTCACCGTGGCCCGGATTGGTCTGGTATTTATTCCTCAAAACATGCCATTCTGGCACATGAACGCTTAGCAATTGTAGGTCTCAATAGTGGCGCTCAACCTTTATACAGCCCAGATAAAAAGCTCATTCTCGCAGTAAACGGGGAAATCTATAACCACAAAGAAATTCGCGCGCGCTATGAAGGAAAGTATGATTTCCAGACAGATTCAGATTGTGAAGTCATTTTGGCCCTTTACCAAGACATGGGAGCTGATTTGCTCGAAGAGCTCAACGGTATTTTCGCCTTCATTTTATACGACGAAGAGAAGAATGAATATTTAATTGGCCGAGATCACATTGGCATTATTCCTCTCTACCAAGGTCATGATGAACACGGTAACTACTTTATTGCATCAGAAATGAAAGCATTAGTGCCAGTTTGTAAAAACGTCAGTGAATTCCCTCCGGGCTGTTATTACCAAACTCAAGATGAGGAGCCTCAGCGCTATTATATTCGCGATTGGAACGAGTATGCAGCGGTTCAAGGTAACACGACAAGTAAAGAGGAATTGACGGAAGCATTAGAAGCCGCAGTGAAACGTCAATTGATGACGGATGTTCCCTATGGCGTTCTTCTGTCAGGTGGCTTAGACTCCTCAATCACATCAGCCGTAGCCAAAAAGTTTGCCGCAATGCGCATCGAAGATGATGAGCAATCACAAGCCTGGTGGCCACAACTGCACTCTTTCGCTGTGGGTCTTGAAGGTGCTCCAGATTTAAAAGCCGCACGTGAGGTTGCTGAAAAGATTGGCACCGTTCACCATGAGATGACTTATACCATCCAAGAAGGCTTAGATGCGATTCGAGATGTTATCTATCATATCGAAACCTATGATGTCACCACCATACGTGCCTCTACACCGATGTTCTTAATGGGACGGAAAATTAAAGCCATGGGAATCAAAATGGTCCTATCTGGTGAAGGAGCCGATGAAATCTTTGGCGGATACCTCTATTTCCATAAAGCGCCTAATGCGAAAGAGTTCCACGAAGAAACCGTCAGAAAATTACTTGCACTTAATATGTTTGACTGTGCACGAGCGAATAAATCCCTTGCCGCTTGGGGCGTAGAAGGCCGTGTTCCGTTTCTCGATAAAGAATTTATTGATGTGGCTATGCGTCTTAACCCACAAGATAAAATGTGTGGTAATGGTAAAATGGAAAAACACATTTTACGTGAGTGTTTCGAGCATTACCTACCAGACTCAATTGCATGGCGTCAAAAGGAACAATTTTCAGATGGCGTCGGTTACAGTTGGATCGACACATTGAAGGAAGTTGCTGAACAAAAAGTGACCGACCAACAAATGGAAACCGCTCAATACCGTTTCCCTCACAACACGCCAACCACAAAAGAAGGTTACGTTTATCGAGAGATTTTTGAAGAATTATTCCCGTTACCATCAGCAGCGGAATGTATACCTGGAGGTCCTTCTGTAGCGTGTTCTTCTGCCAAAGCAATTGAATGGGATGAGTCTTTCCAAAACTGTGTGGATCCTTCCGGGCGTGCGGTTCAAGCTATCCATAATGACGCTTACTAATATAAGTCATAAAAACACAAAAGGAGACGTATTACGTCTCCTTTTATTTTAAATTAGCTATTTAAAAAAGCTAAATATCCAATTCTTTGTTATCTATGCTCACCGGTACACGTTTTGTTATCAATTGAACCAGCATAATTGAACGTTTTTCACCGTCTTGTTCTTTAAAAATAGCCTCGACACCTGAAAACTGACCACTTTTCACTCTCACTTTGTCACCAGGTTGTGGCATATTTTTAGTCTTAACAGAATTTTCTTCACCAAACTTAATTTGTTTCAGGTCTTCAATCAGTTCGGACTTAACCTCTTTGGGTTGTGCACCAAAGCGCACAAAATCAACCACCCCACGCGTTGAACGAATAGTTGTAAATGAAGGTCCTTTTTCATAGTCAAATCGTGCAAATACATAATTTGGGAACAATGGCTCCTCAATACTCTGCCTTTTTCCACGCAAGATTTTTTCAATACTCAAAGTCGGATAAAAACAATCTACACCTTGGTTTTCGAGGTGCTGCTTAGCTCTTAATTGTTCACCACGTTTGCAATATAACAAATACCATCTTTTCATTTTATATTAGCCCGTTTTACTACTTTATTATCCTAGCATTAAGCTACGAACGAGTCATTTTCATTCGTAAAATGAATAGTAAAGATTAAATATATCAACAGGATAGCACAAATTAGCTAGCGTAAAAATACAAAAAATCTAGCATCAAAAATGAAAATTAAGTTTCCAACCATTTGGGGGCATAAAAATAAAACCATCAAAGCTAATGTAAACAGACAGTTAACAAACAAAATGAATCGTCAAGACAATTTCTCTGATTTGTAAAATTTCAAATTAACAAGTATATCTATTCATCTTAAAAAAATGTAATCACAACCATTAGTAATGCTTATGTCAAAAAAACATCAAATTTGGGGCCATCCACGCGGCCTATTTTTACTTTTCGGTACTGAATTGTGGGAACGCTTTTCATACTACGCAATGCGCGCCATCCTAGTTCTATACCTAACAGATACAACAATGAACGGTGGCCTTGGCTGGACAACTAAAGATGCCCTAGACCTCTACGGCACTTATACTGGTCTTGTCTATATCACACCACTTATCGGTGGTTATCTAGCCGACAACTTCCTAGGCCAACGCCGTGCTATCTTAATAGGTGGTGCTTTAATGGCAATAGGTCAATTTACGCTAGCAATGCCAGCAGAAACTCTAGGTTTTGACTCTCTTAACACTTTTTACCTAGGTTTGCTCTTCATCATTGCAGGTAATGGACTGTTTAAACCGAATATTTCAACCATGGTTGGAGACCTTTATCAAAGCGGCGACAACCGTCGTGATGGTGCATTTACTATCTTCTATATGGGCATAAACTTAGGGGCTCTCCTTGCTGGTGTTGTGGCAGGTTCAGTAAGCAATGAATTTGGTTGGAAAGCAGGTTTCCTTGCGGCAGGGATTGGTATGGTAATAAGCCTCATTATGCAAATGACCTTAGCCCAGTCATGGCTAGGCAATATTGGCCGCGAGCCTGCTGCAAAACGCCATCTTGCTGCCAATAATTCATCGAAAAAAGAAGCGTTATCAAAGCAAGAGCTTGACCGCATAAAAGTTATTCTTGTTATGAGCCTATTTACCATCGTATTTTGGGTGGGCTTTGAGCAGGCAGGCGGTTTAATGAATATCTATACTCAGCAATACACTGACCGAATGATTGGTGATTTTGAAGTTCCAGCTGCTTGGTTCCAATCTCTTAACCCATTCTTCATTATAACGCTAGCACCAATCCTAGCTGTACTGTGGGTGAAATTGGGCAAAAACGAACCAAATTCACCAAAGAAATTTGCTCTTGCAATGTTCTTCCTTGCATTAGGCTTCTTATCTATGGTCGGTGCAGTAATGGAGCAAGGTGGAGACACATCGGTTAAAACCTCAATGATGTGGCTAGTTGGTGCGTTTTTCTTCCATACTCTAGGTGAGTTATGCCTATCGCCAATTGGTTTATCTCTCGTCACCAAACTTGCACCACTCCGAGTTGCTTCTCTAATGATGGGAGCTTGGTTTGGCTGTAATGCTATTGCAAACTACGTTGCAGGGCTCGTTGGTTCTAAAGTTGGTGAACTGGGTCCTATGGCAATATTTAGCGGTATTGCAGTTACAGCGGGTATATCTGGAATCATCTTATTGTTATTCTCTAACACTCTTGTACGTTGGATGCACGGTGCAGAGGTTACAAACAGTAATGCTGAACAAGTTGAAGAACAACAAACTCAAATTGCTTAACACGGCGACAAGTTTTTAATAAAGCCAGCTATGTTTCAAAAATAAAAGGGTTGCTGCTGCAACCCTTTTTGATGCCTCTAACAATAGAAAAATTAGACTTTTGCTAAGACTAAATCTACCATCATATCTATGTGTAAGTCATCGTCATTCAAGCATGGTATATAACTAAATTGCTCTCCACCAGCCTCCAAAAAAATTTCTCTACATTCCTCAGAGATCTCTTCAAGTGTTTCTAAGCAGTCACAAGAAAACGCAGGCGTAACAATATCGAGGCGCTTCTTACCCTGAGCGGGCAGTTTTTCTAAGGTTTTATCAGTGTATGGTTGCAGCCATTCTTCACGGCCAAACCGAGATTGATATGTCATACCTATTTGATCTTCATTTAACTCTAAAGCCTCACCGAGCAAACGAGTCGTCTCTTCGCAATGATTTGGATAGATATCGCCATTATCTGCATAACGCTTAGGGATGCCATGGTAGGAACAAAGTAAATACTCTCCTCGCCCGTGCTCTTGCCAGTGACGACGTACCGACTCTGCCAATGCCGCAATGTATTTAGGATGGCGATAATAATCACGAATAAAACTAAATTCCGGCATCACTGGCATTTGCTGAAAAGCTTTTGTCAAACCGTCTGATACCGCGGCTGTTGTGGTACCGGAGTATTGTGGGTACAAGGGTAAAACAATGACTTGCTCTACCCCTTTTTCTTGCAGGGCTTCCAATCCTGTTTGCAAACTTGGGTTACCATAAGTCATGCCCAGTTCAACTGGCATATCAAGTGCAGAAGCGAGCTTCGCCGCTTGCCGCTTCGAATACACCATTAGTGGTGAGCCCTCATCCATCCACACGGATTGATAAAGCTTGGCAACTTTAGGGGCTCGAATAGGCAAAATCACTCCGTGCAATAGAGGACACCAAAGCCAACGGGTCATGTCTACAACTCGGTGGTCATGAAGAAACTGGCTTAAGAAACGCTTGATAGCTGGTGCAGTGGGCTCATCTGGTGTACCAAGGTTTACCAGAAGTACCCCTTTCTTGTTGTTATTTTTCATAATTCCTCAGAACGGTAAACGGCCGTATACATACGGTAATGCTCACAAATAGTTCATCTAAAAAGCCAACTTATTACCCAGATAACTTCAAGGTACAATGTTGGACGATACGGTGTTTTTGAGCTGTTCAATATTACCATTGGTTTAATTGATTTTTTTGTCACTTCAATTATATCAAATAGCGGCGAAATGCTCGATTTCTTACAAGCTTAATTTCTTTATGCACAAGTAACCTCAAGATGCTGCGTTCAGCGAGGTGAACTTAGCTATCAGGCGCAGCAACGATTCGAAGATATAAAAAAAGCGACCCGTTGGCCGCTTGATATTATAAAAACTTATATCATCAACAAATTATGCTAATGCTTTTTCAATGTCAGCACTCACATCTGCAACTTGCTTAGTACCATCAAACTTCAAGTATTGTGTGTTACCTGCTTCGGCTTCTTTGCCGTAGTACTGAATGAGTGGTGCTGTTTGTTCATGGTAAACACCTAGACGTGCGCGTACTGTCTCTTCTTTGTCATCATCACGAACAACCAAGTCTTCACCAGTTACGTCATCTTTACCTTCCACTTTTGGTGGGTTATAGGTAACGTGGTAAGTACGGCCTGACGCAAGATGAGCACGGCGGCCCGCCATACGTTCAACTATAATATTATCAGCAACGTCAAATTCAATAACGTAGTCAACATTAACGCCCATTTCTTTTAAGCCGTCAGCTTGAGGAATCGTACGAGGGAAACCATCAAGTAGGAAGCCTTTTGCGCAATCGTCTTGTGCAATACGCTCTTTAATAAGGCCAAGGATGATCTCATCAGAAACAAGCTGGCCAGCATCGATAACTGCTTTAGCTTGTTTACCTAATTCTGTCCCTGCTTTGATCGCTGCACGTAGCATATCACCAGTAGAAATTTGTGGGATTCCGTATTTTTCCATGATGAAGTTTGCTTGTGTGCCTTTACCTGCACCTGGAGCACCTAGAAGAATGATGCGCATGATTTATCCTCTTTAAAATTTAAAAGTTATACCGAAGCTCACAGTTTCTACACTTTCGATAAGCTTTCACTTTCGATAAAATTATTCGCGCTTACCACGATAAGTTTCGGTATAATGTATTGGCGAGCAAAACTGCACGCCTTACTAATCACATTCAAGTGCTGGGATTCTACCACAGCTTATACCTAGAACATGCAAAATAAAGCCAAAGAGTGTAATGAAGGCTGGCTTTCTCTAGCACGGTTCTTGGGGCGCTTAATGAACGATACCCAAAAAATTGCAAAAATCCCTGAGTATATACCGTAGGTTTCGTCTCGATATCAATAAAAAGCTCGCATAATTGCGAGCTTGTTAATAGATTAGTGCTATTGAGTTAAAAGCTGATTAATGGCACCAACAAACTGAGATGAATCTTCAATAGAGCCACGCTCTGCCAGCATTGCTTGACCCAGTAATACTTCAACCCAACGACCAAACGTCTCTTCATCGGCTTCGTCTGCCATGCGTTTAACTAAGGCATGTTCAGGGTTAATTTCAAAGATATACTTGACTTCAGGAGCAGCTTGTCCCGCAGCCTCCAAGAGCTTCGCCATCTGTGTACCCATTTCAAAATCATCAGTCACAACCACCGCAGGTGTGGTCGCTAATTTAAAGGTAGTACGAACTTCTTTAACTCGATCGCCCAAGTAAGCTTTCGTGCGTTCAACAACAGACTTAAACTCTTCTTCTGTTTCTTTTTGTTTTTCTTTTGCTGTTTCGTCATCAAATTGGCTCAGATCCAAACCTGCTTTGGTAATAGATTGGAATGACTTACCATCGAACTCAGTGAGATAGTTCATCAACCACTCGTCAATGCGATCAAACATTAGAAGAACTTCTATCCCTTTGGCTTTGAATTGCTCAAGATGAGGGCTGTTTTTAGCTGCAGCATAGCTATCAGCTGTCAAGTAATAGATCTTATCTTGACCTTCCTTCATACGCTCAACATAGGAAGCAAGACTCACTGCTTGCTCCGCAGAGTCCAACTCTGTTGATGCAAAGCGTAGTAGACTAGCAATTTTTTCTTTATTGGCCATGTCTTCAGCAGGACCTTCCTTCAAGACAAGACCAAATTCTTTCCAGAATGATTGATATTTTTCTTCATCATTCTTAGCCATACGCTCCAGCATAGTCAGTACACGCTTAGTACAAGCGTTACGTAATGACTGAGTAACTTTATTATCTTGTAATATTTCACGCGAAACATTCAATGGTAAGTCGTTTGAATCTATCAAACCGCGGACAAAGCGAAGGTACGACGGCATGAATTGCTCTGCATCATCCATGATAAAGACACGTTGTACATACAATTTTAGGCCTGACTTGTGATCACGATTCATCATATCCCAAGGTGCCTTAGCTGGAATATAAAGTAAGCTCGTGTAATCATTCTTACCTTCAACTCGATTATGGCTCCAAGTTAATGGATCAGCAAAGTCGTGGGAAACGTGCTTGTAGAACTCTTGGTATTCTTCTTCTGAGATATCCGATTTATTTCGTGTCCAAAGCGCTTGTGCTTTATTTATTTGTTCCCATTTTTTCTCACCTGTTTCTTTGCCTTCTTCATCACGAATGGCCGTTTGAATGGAAACTGGGATACCAATGTGGTCAGAATACTTACTGATCACTTCACGCAAACGCCATTCGTTTAAGAACTCTTTTCCTTCTTCGCGCATGTGAAGAATGATATCTGTACCACGACTTTCTTTATTGATGTTCTCGATGGTGTAGTCACCTTCACCTGAAGAATACCACTGGACGGCTTCATCAGATGACAATCCAGCAGCTCGAGTACGAACAGTAACAGCATCTGCAACAATAAACGCAGAATAGAAGCCAACTCCAAACTGACCAATCAGTTGAGAATCTTTGCTCTGTTCATCAGAAAGGTTAGAGAAAAATTCTGCAGTACCTGATTTTGCAATTGTACCAAGGTGTTCAACTACATCTTCACGGCTCATACCAATACCATTATCAGATACAGTTAACGTACTTGCTTCAGTATCAAAAGATAGCTTCACGCCTAAATCTGCATCACCTTGATATAGCTCCGAGTTTGAAAGCGCTTGGAAACGTAACTTATCTGATGCATCCGATGCGTTCGATATCAACTCGCGCAAAAAGATCTCTTTATTTGAATAAAGGGAGTGGATCATTAAATGAAGTAATTGTTTGACTTCAGATTGAAATCCACGAGTTTCTTTGTTTTGAGATACGGTTTCGCTCATGTTTGCTCCATAATATCTAAATTAAACAGACTTTTATGAGAAAGCCTTAGCTATTGCCAATCGAAAAGGCACGACTGTGATTTCATTAACATGTGGCTGACAAATGTAAATTCAAGGTCAATATTGCTAAAATCAGTGTTTTTTTAGAAAAATTTAATTATCCTTATGGGCTAAAATCATCTAAAAAATACTAGGCATCGGTTTGTAGTCCTCGAACTACACCGTTTAAACCAACGTATTTTCAAACATATCCACCTAAGAAGAACTAAATGACAAACATTGGCACCAAATTTCTGCTAGCTCAGAGATTCGTCTTTGACCCAAATAGTAATTCACTCACTGATCAACAGAGTAACAATGAACTGATCCGATTAGGCAGTAATGAAAGTCGCATTCTCCTAATGTTGACAGAAAGGCCGAATCAAGTTCTGACTCGAGGTGAACTGCATGAGTTTGTATGGCGAGAACAAGGCTTTGAAGTAGATGATTCAAGCTTAACACAGGCAATTTCAACATTACGAAAGTTGCTGAAAGACTCCACAAAGTCACCACAATTTGTAAAAACTGTTCCCAAGCGAGGGTATCAACTGATTTGTTCTGTTGAGCGACTTAACCCTTTCATGGCAGATGTGTCGAATGAGGCTGAAATAGTTCAAAAAGAAAAGGCATTGCTATGTGAAGAATCACCCATTAATGAGATTACTGACACACCACCAAATGTTGAGGAAGAATCTGACACTTTAGTGCCGGAATGCAATCAAGAAGTAATACAGAAAACGTCCAACTGGCCATCACGATTATTGATTGTGCTTGCGTTATTATTACCTATATGTGTTTTTCTGTTCACAAACCCCGCCGAATCTCAATTCCGTCAAGTCGCTGTATTCAATAATGTCCCTGTTATGACGCCGGTCAATCACCCACAATTGACCCAATGGTTGCCTTCTATTGAACAATGTGTCCAACGTTATGTAGAATACCATGCTGATGAATCATTACCTCTTAAAGTCATTGCAACTGGCGAACAGAGTAACCAATTGATCCTGAATTATATTCACGATGTAGATTATTCGTTCGAGAATGTGACTCTTCGCATCTTCGCAGATCGAAACGACCCAACTGATATTTGTAAGAAAGGAACATAACATGAAGATGAAAATTGCTTGTGCCATGTTAGCCGTCTCCTCAGTTTTCAGTAGTTGGCTTTACTGGGGAAGTGACTTTAAAGTCGAACAAGTTCTGACTTCCAGTGAGTGGCAATCTACGATGGTCACCTTAATAAATGAAGAACTCCCAGATGATACTGTTGGTCCATTAAGAAGGGTAAATGTTGATTCCAATGTAAAGTATCTACCCAATGGTGAGTACTTACGCGTAGCTAACATTAAGCTTTTTGCACAAGGTTCTAATGAAGAGTCAACCATTAATATATCTGAAAAAGGCAATTGGGAAGTGAGTGATGATTACTTACTTGTTTCACCTTCAGAGTTTAAAGATATATCAGCCTCTCAGTCACAAGATTTTACCGAGGAGCAACTACGACTCATCACTCAGATTTTCAAACTTGATGCTGAGCAAAGTCGTCGTATTGATGTCGTTAACGAAAAAACATTATTGCTGACAAGCTTGAGCCACGGATCTTCGGTTTTATTCCGGAATTAATCGGCATCGGAACATACATTTGCGAAAGGAAACTTCTCTTCCTTTCGCCTATCATCTCAAAGTAAGTCTTTGACAAGTAAAAGATAGTCGTAAAAAGACCTGGTTAATTCCCTTACAGAGTAAACACAAACACCACATGCTAAACATAGCTAGAAACTTGCTATCACAGCAGAAAGTCTAATGATTCCTCAACGCCTCCACAATCATTGGCACTAAATAAAACCAAGATATATATCCCAAACAAAATAATACGATGCTCCAAAAAATAAAAGAGAGCAATTTAGACTTTGCAAGATGATTAAGTGGATCTGGCTCACCACATCCTGGACAAGTATGAGCACGTTTAGAAATTTGTTTCTCACACACTGGACAAGCAATGAGTGGCATATAAAAAATCCTTAGTAATTTAAGTTCAGTTTAAAAATGATAAACTTCAGAATATAAATATGCAACACAGTGACTTTACAAATTTACCATTTAAGTGGCGGTAAAGTCACATTTATTCTACATATTAAGATAGCCTTAAAACACTCAGGTTTTATGTATATTTCCTAAGCCAAAATAACTTTAAGACTCTATGATAAACACTTTTTCTTGCTTGAAGTTGTAGACTAATCAAGGAGAGGCTTTTTTTTACAGAAAAAAATTTAATAAAATTCAAAAAAATATATTAATTAATTTAAATGTGTAATCCTTTGAACTGATCACTATCCATTTTAAACGTCTATAATATTCGGGTAGAATTTCAATAAAAGAGCAAACATGAAAATACTTCTGACTGGCGGGACAGGTTTTATTGGTTCAGAGCTGTTAAAGCTACTGACAACTCATCAAGTTATATTACTTACTCGCAATCCAGATAGAGCCAAACAAAAACTACAGCATACAGACGTCGGCAATATTGAATACCTAGATAACCTTAATTCTCTTCAGGACCTTAATCATGTCGATGCCGTTATAAATCTCGCAGGAGAACCCATTGCCGATAAACGCTGGAATAAACAACAAAAGGAGTTGATTTGTCAAAGCCGTTGGAAGATTACAGAGCACATCGTCAATTTAATCCATGCCAGTACAGAGCCACCTTCCGTTTTTATCAGCGGCTCAGCCGTAGGTTATTATGGAGACCAGCAGTCTCACCCTTTTGACGAGTGTTTGCATGTGCACAGCAACGCCTTCACACACAACATTTGTGAAAAGTGGGAGCAGATTGCCAAACGAGCAGCATCCAACCAAACTCGAGTTTGTATTTTAAGAACTGGGGTCGTGCTTGGCCAACAAGGAGGAGCTCTAGTCAAAATGTTGTTGCCGTATAAACTCGGACTAGGTGGTCCAATTGGCAGTGGCAACCAATATATTCCTTGGATACACATCCTTGATATGGTCCGAGCTATCATATACCTACTCGATACATCACATGCACATGGAGAATTCAACCTCTGTGCCCCTCACCCTGTAAGTAACCGAAAATTTAGCCGAGCACTTGCTAAAACCCTTAAAAGACCTCACTTCCTCTACACCCCGAAATGGGTTATGAAAATAGCAATGGGAGAATCATCTTGTCTCTTATTTGACAGCCTTAGAGCGAAGCCCAAGAAACTGACAGAATTAGGTTTTAAATTCAGTTATTCTCATGTAGAACCTGCACTCAAGCACTTGCTTCACAATAGAATATGAGAAATGATAGTGATTACCGTGAAGTGATAAGAGCATTTCAACTTTGCAAATATCAGTAATGACTTGTCTATGACCAAAGTTAAATTCAACTGTTCGTCTTTATAAAAAAGCTGCTCATTGTTTTGAAAGGAAACCTAAAACCAGATATGAAAAGATCCATTTTAATTACTGGCTGCTCATCGGGCATTGGATATGTTTGTGCTCATGCCTTACAAAAAAAAGGCTTTCAAGTCATTGCTTCGTGTCGAAAAAAACATGATGTCGAGCGCCTTAAACAAGAAGGGCTTCAATGTATTCAGCTTGACCTTAATGACTCAAGAAGTATTTCTAATGGTGTTGAGAAAGCTTTAGAACTCTCTCAGGGGCAACTCTATGCTATTTTTAACAATGGTGCCTATGGTCAACCTGGTGCTTTAGAAGATTTATCGACCGAAGCTCTACAAGCACAATTTCAGACCAACTTCTTTGGTTGGCATCAACTTGTAACAGAACTTTTACCGCACATGCGTTCCCAAGGTGAGGGACGGATCATTCAAAATAGCTCTGTACTTGGTTTTGCGGCGATGAAATATCGTGGTGCCTATAATGCATCTAAATTTGCTCTAGAGGGCTGGACAGACACTTTACGCTTAGAGTTAATGGACACTAATATCAAAGTATCATTAATAGAACCTGGGCCTATTGAAACAAAATTCAGAGCCAACGCTCTGATCGCTTTTGAGCAATGGATAAATATGGAAAATAGCCCGCATTATGAGGCTTATCTTGAACAGAAGGCTCGCCTCCACCAAGAAACGTCTAAGAATCAGTTTGTCTTACCAGCAGAAGCCTGTATCGCTCCTGTTTTACATGCTTTGACTAACGAAAGACCAAAAATTAGATATCGAGTTACAACGCCAACCAAACTATTTGCTATTCTAAAACGTTGCCTACCTACTCGATGGTTAGACAAAATTTTATATCAAGCAGCATGATGCCGGGTTATATCACAGAATAAAAGCATAGCTAAATTCTACACTTGAATTTTTATCTTTTTAACGCCACTTATTTAGATAGAATCCCAAAAACCAGCAAGGAAACTTTGATGCAATCCCCTTTTATCGTTGAGTTAACAGAGCAAAACTTCCGCGAAACACTTGAAGGGTCAATGAATACCCCTGTCCTGATTCATTTTTGGGCTAGTGCTCAGCCGGAAAGCGCACAGCTTATCCCCGAATTACAAATGCTCACCCAGCAATATAACGGTGCATTCACTCTCGCTTTACTTAACTGCGAACAACAACCCGCTATCGCTTCACAATTTGGCGTACAGGTTCTTCCCACTATTGCGCTATTTACCAATGGCCAAGCAGTTGACGGTATGGGAGGTCCTCAAACAATCGAAGCCATATCTTCAATGCTGCAAAAACATTTACCTAGCCAAGATGAGATGTCTTTCAAGCAAGCAAACACCCTGCTGCAAAGTGGTGAACACACCCAAGCTTTAACGGTATTAGAAAGTCTATCTGAGGGTTGGCAGAACCGTGGAGAAGTAAAGCTCTTAATTGCCGATTGCCTGCTAGAAACCAAGCAATTCGAACGAGCACAGGCAATGCTTGGAAGCATACCACTCGAATACCAAGATAATTACTATAAAGGCCTGATAGCTAAATTAGAACTCCACCTACAAGCCGTTGATAGCCCTGAGCTGCAGCGTTTGGAGCAAGCGTTATCAGAAGCGCCCGATAACCAAGAACTTGCATGTGATCTTGCTATTCAATATAACCAAGTAGGAAGAGATGAAGAAGCACTGGCACTGCTATGGAACATACTGAAAGTTGATTTAGGTGCACGTGATGGAGAAGTGAAAAAGACCTTTATGGATATTTTAAGTGCCCTTGGCCAAGGAAGTGCCCTAGCCAGCCAATACCGTCGACAGCTTTACTCCATTTTATACTAAACTCTTTGAACTTTAGTGCTATCAAACCCTCATAATATCAAGAGAGACTTGGTACTGACCAAGCTTCTCTCTATCGTATACCTCAAGGCTTCCTAACTCCAAACATATTATTAACATTATACATGGTATGCATTCACAAATTTCTCTCCTACTTATTGTTTTAAAAGCATAAATAGGAGAGAATGAGTTAACAATAATATAAATTTAAAAGAGGTTCCCAATGCCAGTTGATTCATTAATTACCATTGGTATTTTCGTCGCACTTGCTATTTTTATCATAGCATCGGGGGTTAAGACTGTACCACAAGGTAACAATTGGACAGTTGAACGTTTTGGACGCTATACACAAACCTTACCACCTGGCTTAAACTTTATTGTTCCATTTGTTGATCGCATTGGTCAAAAAGTCAACATGATGGAGCGTGTACTCGATATTCCTGCTCAAGAGGTGATTTCGAAAGATAATGCGAACGTTGTTATTGACGCAGTTGGCTTTGTGCAAGTTGTTGATGCAGCCAAAGCTGCCTACGAGGTCAATGACCTTGAAAATGCTATCCGAAACTTAACGCTCACAAATATTCGTACCGTCTTAGGTTCTATGGAACTGGATGAGATGCTGAGTCAGCGCGATATGATTAACACTAAATTACTTTCTATTGTCGACCAAGCAACGAATCCTTGGGGTGTGAAGGTCACTCGTATCGAAATAAAAGATGTTCAGCCACCCGCTGACCTAACCGCTGCGATGAATGCCCAAATGAAGGCCGAACGAAACAAACGTGCAGAAATCCTTGAGGCGGAAGGGGTAAGACAAGCAGAAATCTTACGTGCTGAAGGCCAAAAGCAGTCAGAGATCTTAAAAGCTGAAGGTGAAAAGCAATCCGAGATCTTGAAAGCAGAAGCTCGTGAGCGTTCAGCCCAAGCTGAAGCAAAAGCAACCCATATGGTATCTGAAGCTATCGCACAAGGCGATGTCAAAGCAGTGAACTACTTTATTGCTCAAGGCTATACCGAAGCACTAAAGAGTATAGGTCAAGCAGAGAATGGTAAGATCGTGATGCTACCACTCGAGGCCACCGGTCTTATGGGTTCAGTAGCAGGGATTGCCGAGATGTTTAAACAAAGCAAAGAGTAGAAATTGCTTATGGACTTATTCGCCCTCTTAGACAGCATCACTTTTTGGCATTGGATAGCTATCGGTTTAGCTCTTCTCTGTGTTGAATTGATTGGTACCGCAGGCTATTTTCTTTGGCTTGGTATTTCTGCGCTACTTGTTGGAGGCATTCTTTACGCTTTACCGATGAGCTGGCAAATGCAGTGGTTTTCCTTCGCTGCATTCAGTCTCGTGACAACATGGGTTTGGTGGCGCAGCCAAAAAGCGAAAGATCACCAAAGCGATAAAAACAGAACTCTCAATCAAAAACATAAACAGTTAATTGGAAACATCATCACTCTTGATCAAGATTTTACTGTTGGAATGAACAGATTAAGAGTGGGAGATACCACTTGGTCAGCAGAGTCTGAACATAACTTACCTGCTGGAACTCGAGTAGAAATCATGGATGTTGAAGGTATTATTCTCAAAATCAAGCCAGTTTCACGTTAAATAACTAATGGCGGAGCTTACATTCCGCCATTATTATTTGAGGCTTAAGAGCGTTTAACTCAGGCCTATTCACGCTTAGTCACCGTTATATATTTAACTGTTCCTTTCCTTCTGAATAACATCAAAACACTTGATTCAGAGTGATTTTATTTAATTGAGCTCAAAATAGCTTCCTCATATTAATCTCATTAAACCAATTTTTACGGATTTAATTAACAACAAAAAATAAGACCACGACAATTAATAAAATAATTACACATTTTATTAATATTTATAACAATAAAAGTGCAACCAAGGGTATACACAGGGTTATATAGCATTATTAATTGTTAAAAATTAACGACAAAAATTATCAAACTTGGAAAAATAATAAAAAAAATAATTAATTATTAAAATTACTTTGATCTTTTTTATTCTCTATACATAATTAATCCATGAACACAATCTATTTATTGCTTTTCACTCAGTGAGTACATAGGAGAAAAAAATGAGATTGATTTTAATTTCAATACTAGGAACACTATTTACATTTGGTGCCCTTGCAAGCTCTTCTGAAAATCAGGGAGCAGGTCTAGGCAAATATGAAGAATGTATTAATAAAAATGGTGAGAAGATGTATGTTCCTGAAGGTTATTGCCAATTGGTGGGTAAAAAGCATTAATGCTTACCTTAGGTAATCAAGTTTAAACCAAGTAATTGAGATAAGCTTGATGCCTCATCAAATGGCTATGATTAGTAAACTTCAGAACTCCGAAATCAATGGTAAGCGACCCGACTTCAATAAATTCTATTTCTGGTAATCATACACTTATAGGGTTTAAACATATGAAATCGGGTCAATGACACAACATTAGATCACCGCACACCTATGAATAAAACCCCATGAACCGTGCTTTTAAAATATCTGCATATTTTAAAGTCACGGTATGCTTAATTAAGCATATGCTTGAAGTCGCGACAAGCTAATAAATTAACTACATATGCTAAAGGCTACTGCATAATTGCCCAAGCTAAGAATTCTTTTTGTTCTGTAACGGTCAATCCTTTAAATTGCCCTTTTAAACTTTCAACTTTTGCGGTTTTGCGTAATGATATATTTATTTTCTTTGGTTGAAGTTGCTTTTCTCTCTCGGCTTTAATTTTTGACTCTTTTATTAATTCTACCTTGGATTTTTCACCTGCCTCTGGTAGTGCAGCAGTCAAGGCTTCATTAGACAATTCAAATGTATGGCCATGTGCCATATTATAGGCTGCTAACTCATCACTATAGTCGCGGATAAGCCCCTTCCCAGGCTCTAGCACACCTTCATGAACGCTCATAATATTACCATCATTCTGAATAATTTTAGCTTTTGGATTGGTTTGAAAGTCACCTACTTCTTCTGATGAATTAAAAGCTTTGCCTGGTTCAATACGAAGATTTGTATCTGAAGCGTCAAAAGTCAGCACAATAGGTTCCGATTTAAATTTTGTGAAGACACCTTTATCTCTGATTAGCTTGGACACACGAATTACAAGTTGGTTTGTGCCATTAGGTAGTTCCGCTTTCGTCATTTGATTAACGAATGAGCCAACTTCTTCACCATTTATCAACATAGGTTCAATTGCCACATCAAAGTCGACATTGACTGTAGCGAAAGAACTAAATGATGTCATTAGGCCTGTAACTAAAAGTGTCTTATATAAAAATTTCATTATTTAGTCCTTATGAATTGAAAAATGCGAGTACCAAGGGCACTCGCAAAATTGACAGTATAAATGTAATCACTTGATAAATTAGAAGTAGTATTCAGCACCAAGAAGCAGACGAGTTGTATCGTCAGCATCGTTACTATCGTTAAAGTCGTAGTTACGTACGTCCATATATAGGTAAGTACTTGGTAATAAGTAACCTAAACGAGCAGTAATCGCTTGGTCAGCAGAATCTGCTACACCATCTGCATCATCAGTTGCAGCATAGCCTAGTTTCACCAAAAGTTTATCTGTAAACATGTATTGTGCTGTTGCAGAGACCGCATTTTGCTTATCACCACCCGCTTCCATCATTTTGTAAGCAGCACTTAGTGTTACTTTATCTAGGTAAACGTTACCGCCAACAATAGCGTATGAATGGTCAACAAATGACTTATCTTCTGCTTCACCGCGATTGTAGTAACCAGCATGTAAGCTGTACTTTTCTTGTGTAAAGTATACTGCAGCAGAAGCAATGATATCCGATGTGGATTTTTCCATACCAGAGAACGTCGCATTAAAGTTCACTGGACCGATTTTTGCCGATTCGAAACGAATCATATTATCAGCACGATCTTGGAATGAGACACCTAGATCGTTATTCCAGTCGAATACATTACCAAGACCTGGATTTGAGTGAGGCCAGTCAACGATATCGTAAGTTGCGTGTGTCATGCGACCAATTTTAACGTTACCAAAATCGAAGCCTAAACCAACGAACGTGTCACGACCACCTAAGATACCGCGATCACTTGCCCAAGCTGAATCTGCGTGAGATGCCCAGCCAGACTCGATTTGCCATAATAAATCAGCTGGAAAATCTTCGTAAGTATGTTTACCTTTAAAACCAATTTTCGATTCTATGCCAACTGTGTTATTTGAGTCTTTACCACTTGCTTTTGGCGCATCAAACAGATTGTAAGCCGCAGCCGTACCATAGATCTCAAAATTCTCACCGGCTAACTGAACCGCCGCATTTGCAGAACCTGCTGCTGCGATAGCAACACCAAGAAGTGAGCGTTTAATTATTTTGTTCATGGAAAACTCCTAAATATATATAGCTGATTTTTCCTCTTACTTTTAGTTGGCCGCCGAAAGTCAAGAGGAAACTCATAAGTAAACCGAATCATTAGTATTGGTTTTTCAAACCCCTGCATACACAACGTGTATCCATGCCTATAAGACTAACTTCGAGCTCAAAAACATCCAAACGGAACTTATTTTTTCTCTAAAAAAATATGAGCCAGAACAAAGTTCCATAACACTTATTGATCTAGATCTTATTTTTAATTTTATTTTTAAGACGTAAGTAATTAAAAAAACGCAAGATAATAGGAATATAAATGTGATATAAAGCTCAGTTTATAACTAAATATCAAAACAAAAGTAAATAAAACACAGAGGACACTAAAGTGTTACAAATTAATAATTTTCTACACATATAGACTTTATTAAGAAACAAAAAAAGCCTCATTAATATTAAATCAGAGGCTTTTGAAATGATGTTTACATTTTAGGGGACGTTCTTAAAGGTCAATACGTATAAAATAAGCCTTAACCTTGCCATGAAGAGCAGTAATGAGCTCGTTATTTCATCAGTTCAAGAAGATCTTGCTCTGTTCTTACTTCAATGCCAAGCTCTTGTGCTTTAGCGAGTTTCGACCCCGCATTCTCACCTGCAAATAAGATATCGGTTTTTTTCGATACACTACCTGTTACCTTCGCTCCCAAGTTTTGTAGCGCCTCTTTTGCTTCTGAGCGCCCCAACTGAGACAGTGAGCCGGTTAGAACCACAGTTTTACCTTCTAATGGCAATACAACTCCTTGTTGTGGAAGCGCAATTTCTGGCCAGTAAATGCCTTGTTGGAGTAGATCGTTGACGACTTGTTGATTCTTTTCTTCACCGAAGAAGGTCGTGATATGCTTGGCCACCACATCACCGATATCTTGTACTTCAACAAGTTGCTCTTGTGTCGCCTGCTGAATCAACTCCAAGGTTTTAAAGTGCTGAGCCAGATTCGCAGCAGTAGCCTCACCCACTTCTCGAATACCTAACGAATATAAGAAACGCGGTAACGTGGTTAGCTTAGATTTTTCTAATGCATTGACAACATTAGTTGCAGACTTCGGTCCCATCCGCTCTAATACGGTTAATACACCGGCTGAGAGCTTAAATAAATCAGCGGGTGTTTCGACCATCTCGCGATCCACAAGTTGCTCTATTACTTTTTCACCCAGACCATCAACATCTAAAGCTTTACGAGAGACAAAATGCTTTAGTGCTTCTTTACGCTGCGCTTGGCAAACCAGTCCACCAGTACAACGAGTCACGGCTTCGCCATCGATTCGCTCAAGATGAGAGTGGCACACAGGGCATGACTCAGGGTAAATAATCGGACGTGCATCAGCAGGGCGACGATCTTTGATCACCGAGACAATTTGGGGTATCACATCCCCTGCCCTACGAATAACAACTTGATCACCAATCATAACCTGTAAACGATCAATCTCATCGGCATTATGCAAAGTGGCATTACTGACCGTCACTCCCCCGACAAAGACAGGTTCAAGTTTAGCAACAGGGGTAATCGCTCCTGTCCGACCCACTTGAAACTCAACCTCATTAAGGGTGGTGATTTCCTCTTGTGCTGGAAATTTATAAGCAATAGCCCAACGCGGTGCACGAGATACAAAACCCAGTTGTTCCTGAATTGCGATATCATCAATTTTGATTACAACGCCATCAATTTCATAGGCTAATGCATCGCGGCGCGCCAATATATCTTGATAGTACGCTTTTACCTCTGCCAGATTATCGACTCGCTTGGTTTCAGGGCACATTGGTAGACCCCAAGATTTAATTTGTAGAAAACGCTCATAATGGCTTGCAGCCAACACATCCCCATCAACAACACCCACGCTGTAAGCATAAAAGCTCAATGGTCGGGAAGCCGTCACACGAGAGTCAAGCTGGCGTAAGCTGCCTGCCGCTGCATTACGAGGGTTGACGAATACCTTCTCACCTTTTTTAAGGGCCATTGCATTGAGTTTGTCAAACCCAGCTTTTGGCATAAACACTTCACCGCGGACTTCCAAACGAGCTGGCCAATCTTTGCCTTGTAATTTAAGTGGAATCGCGCTGATTGTTCTCACGTTCTCAGTGATATTTTCGCCTGTTGTACCATCACCTCGAGTCGCAGCTTGAATCAATACACCATTTTCATACAGTAAACTCACCGCTAATCCATCGAGCTTAGGCTCACAACAATATTGCTTGATAATTTGTCCCTGGATGCGGTCTTGTGCTCGTTTATGAAAACCTTCTAACTCTTCATCATCAAAAGCATTGTCTAAAGAGAGCATCGGGACTTCATGCGTCACCTGACTAAACTCAGATAAAGGCTGGCCGCCTACTCGCTGACTTGGAGAATCAACGCTGACCAGTTCTGGGTGCTGAGCTTCAATGTCTAATAGTTCTCGCATCATGCGATCATATTCCGCATCGGGAACTTCTGGATTGTCTTCAACATAATAACGAACGGCATGGTAGTGCAGCGATGCTTTTAATTCTTCTAGTCGTTTGAGTACAGATTCCGACATTTTAGCGCCTCGTGTTTAATCATTAGTGAGGTTGAAAATCTAACAAAAAGGGCCCCGACTGGAGCCCCTATCATTATTTTTAGTTGGGGAATTAAGATAAAGCGGCATTAAAGTCCGCAATCTGGCGTCGATAGGAAGCAAGTCTGTCAGGAGTCATGAGATTTCTCTGATCATCCAATACATTACCTCCCATATCATCAGCGATTTGTTGAGCAATACGTAGCATCAGATTGAAGTTTTGATCCGCTTCCCCGTAGCAAGGTAACGTCATAAAGAACGAGATACCTTGGGTGGTAAACTCTGCTGGATCATCGTGTTCTAATGTACCTGGCTGCATCATATTAGCGACACTAAAGAGCACTTTACCATTACCCGATAAATCAATATGACGATGGAAAATGTTCATCTCACCATATATCAAACCATTTTGTTGCATGCTGTCAAAAAGCTTCGTTCCAACAAAAGGAGCTTCACCAGCACAATGCACATTTAACACTATGACCTGCATTTCAGGCTCTGCTTTTGGCTTTTCAGGTTCTTCCATTCTATGGGAAGATTGTAAATCTTCGCCAAGTATAACCGGACTCTCTGCTAACGCCTCAATGACAGGCTCATTTTTAACCGTGTCCATGCTTGCTTCTGAATATGATGCAACAATATCGTTGTCTGCTGTTTTGGCAGAAAAAGCAGGAATCTCTTCTTCTTCAACTCTATCAGATTCTTTGAGCTTAGTTTCAGCCATATCATCGATAAGAGGATCAACAGCCAGTGACTGCTCAAACTCATTGCTAGGACCGAAGCCAGGTTCCTTACGTTCCTTACGAATAGTTTCAACATCATCGTCTACCTCACGACGAGACATCTGTGCCTTTTTATCCTGCTCACTGCTATTCTCAACGTCCAGTTTACTGAACGGCTTATTACCAAACTTTGCTTTGCCGTCTTTTTTGCTACTCCATAAACCATGAAATAGCAAAGCAGCGATGGCTAAAACGCCAACGACAATGAGTACGATTCGCAATTCCTGCATTATTTACTCTCAATCTACTTGCTGTTACTGCCATGCACCATAAGGCAGCACCCCAAGTGCATAAATCCTAGTGATGCTGTTACTTTACCAAAACTATATGTAGGTTTAGAACAAATTAATTCAATAAGTTTCGTTTTTGTTGTGATTTTTGCCTCGATTCCATATTAGACAACTTTTTTCTCCCAGTTTGAAAGAATAATTTGAGTAGGTACAATAGACAAATACTTACACTAAAATAACTTCCATATGAGCCTAAACATCCACCCCAAAACAGGATTCGGTTATCTCCTATACGGAGCAAAGATCGCCCTTTCACCTAAAATAAGACGTTTTGTCATATTACCTCTTGCCGCTAACATTTTGCTTATTGGTAGTGCTATCTTCTACCTTTTCTCAAACCTAAACATATGGATTGAAGATTGGCTCGGACAATTACCTGATTTTCTATCTTGGCTCACTTACATTTTGTGGCCTCTTTTAGGATTGACCATTTTGGCAACGTTTTCCTACTTTTTTAGTACGCTTGCAAATTTTATCGCCGCTCCCTTTAACGGACTTCTAGCCGAAAAAGTAGAAGAGTTTCTAACAGGACAACCTTTGAATGATGACGGAGTTATCGACGTCATCAAAGATGTACCTCGTGTTTTAGCCCGAGAATGGCGCAAATTGCTTTATGTTTTACCTAAAGCCATTGGCCTCTTTCTTTTGTTGTTAATCCCAGCCATTGGACAGGTTCTGGGGCCTATTTTATGGTTCTTGTTCACAGCTTGGATGCTTGCTATTCAATATTGTGATTACCCATTTGATAATCATAAAGTCTCATTCAATGATATGCGTTACAAGTTGAAACAAAAACAAAGCCAGGCCTACGGGTTCGGGATGCTGGTTTCTATTTTTACCACTATACCGATTATTAACCTCATTATAATGCCCGTTGCCGTCTGTGGAGCCACGGCAATGTGGGTGATGGAATTCAAACATCAACGCTAAGCCTACCACTTAAAACTTAGAGGGAGAAATGACTACTCTCCCTCATTTTTAGATAATTTAGTGTGAGCTCATAAGATATAACTTTTTAATCCTTTTCCCTTTTTTTCATAGCACATATGCTTTTAGCTGTATCCTTTGAACCATATTTCAAAGCTTTTCATGCAGAGGCCCATTATGAACAAGATCTATGAAGACAACTCCCTTACTATTGGTAATACTCCTCTTGTCCGCCTAAATAAAGTCAGCAACGGCAATGTCCTAGCAAAAATTGAAGCACGAAACCCAAGCTTCAGCGTGAAGTGTCGTATCGGTGCAAACATGATTTGGGCAGCAGAAAAAGCGGGGTCTCTTAAGCCAGGTATTGAACTTGTCGAACCAACCAGTGGTAACACAGGTATTGCACTTGCATTTGTAGCAGCCGCTCGTGGTTACAAACTCACTTTAACAATGCCTGAGTCAATGAGCCTTGAGCGCCGTAAACTCCTCAAGGCTCTGGGTGCCAATCTGGAACTCACCGAAGCAGCAAAAGGAATGAAAGGCGCGATTACAAAAGCAGAAGAAATTGTCGCAAAAGATCCAGAAAAGTATCTCCTTTTACAGCAGTTTGATAACCCAGCGAATCCTGAAATTCACGCAAAAACTACAGGCCCTGAAATTTGGGAAGCAACAAATGGTGACATTGACGTATTCGTAGCAGGCGTTGGTACAGGTGGAACACTCACAGGTACGAGCCGTTTCATCAAAGGTGAAAAAAAGAAATTAATTACTTCTGTGGCTGTCGAACCGGCAGAGTCACCCGTAATTAGTCAATTGTTAGCAGGTGAAGATATTCAACCAGCCCCACATAAAATTCAAGGTATCGGTGCTGGCTTCATTCCGGGCAATCTAGATTTAGAATTAGTTGACCGTGTGGAGCAAGTTACTTCGGAAGAAGCCATTGAAATGGCTCGTCGCCTAATGAAAGAAGAAGGTATTTTAGCAGGAATATCTTCAGGTGCTGCCGTCGTCGCGGCAAATAGAATATCAGAGCTACCTGAATTTAAAGGTAAAACCATTGTAACCATTCTTCCCAGTTCAGGTGAGCGCTACTTAAGTACTGCTTTATTTACTGGCCTATTTTCTGAAAAAGAGAACCAACAGTAATATGTAGTCAAATCAACTTTTCGTCCAAAAAAGCCCCAACTAGGGGCTTTTTTGTTGATCCTAGCCCCACCTTTGGTAATATCAGGGGGTTTTATTTTTAGGTTCAAAATAAAGAATCTAAGCCAAAAGATTTCAAGCGGCTGAAACAGCAACAATTTGCGCATCCGCCAAATTTTTGACTAGTATCTTTCTGAAACGCTTTAGTACCCTTATTCGATAATTAAGGGGAAGTAGTTAATCTGATACAGTCACAACTGACAAAAATACATTTATCGGGGTATATCACATGTACGAGAAGCAAGTAGAAATCACAGCAGAAAACGGTCTCCACACTCGCCCAGCTGCACAATTTGTTAAAGAAGCAAAAAGCTTCGAAGCAGATATTACTGTGACTTCTAACGGTAAAAGCGCTAGCGCAAAAAGCCTTTTCAAACTACAAACACTAGGCCTTGTAAAAGGCACTCTAGTTACTATCTCAGCTGAAGGCCCACAAGCTCAACAAGCTGTTGATCACCTAGTTGCCCTGATGGATCAACTACACTAATCTGATATGCTGTTCCTAAAGCCATTTTGTTAAGCAAAGTGGCTTTATTGGAAATAGGCTCAAAACTAAGCTAAAACTAATCGTTAGCGCACTCATTATTTTCCGTTTTTAAAGTTGACCAACTTAAGGTAAGGCTATGATTTCAGGCATTCTAGCATCTCCTGGTATTGCAATCGGTAAAGCACTACTCCTTCAAGAAGATGAAATTGTCCTAAATACAAACACTATTTCTGATGACCAAATAGAAGCAGAAGTTGCTCGTTTTTTTGACGCACGTAACAAATCTTCAGCTCAATTAGAGACAATCAAGCAAAAAGCACTTGAAACGTTTGGTGAGGAAAAAGAAGCGATCTTTGAAGGTCACATCATGCTTCTTGAAGATGAAGAGCTAGAAGAAGAGATCCTAGCACTTATCAAAAACGACAAAATGTCTGCCGATCTCGCAATTCACTCTGTTATTGAAGAGCAAGCAACAGCCCTTGAATCTCTTGACGATGAATACCTTAAAGAGCGTGCAACAGACATTCGTGATATTGGTACTCGTTTTGTTAAAAACGCACTTGGCATCAACATTGTTTCATTAAGCGATATCAATGAAGAAGTCCTTCTTGTTGCTTACGATTTGACGCCTTCTGAAACCGCACAAATCAACCTTGATTACGTTTTAGGTTTCGCATGTGATATTGGTGGTCGTACTTCTCATACCTCAATCATGGCTCGCTCTCTAGAGTTACCTGCCATTGTTGGTACTAACGACATCACTAAGCAAGTTAAAAATGGCGATATGCTGATTCTTGATGCAATGAACAACAAAATTGTTATCAACCCATCTGAAGCTGAACTTGAAGAAGCTAAAGTTGTAAAAGCTGCATTCTTTGCTGAGAAAGAAGAACTAGCTCAGCTAAAAGATCTACATGCAGAGACTCTTGATGGACATCGCGTAGAAGTATGCGGCAACATCGGGACAGTAAAAGATTGTGACAGTATCATTCGCAATGGTGGTGAAGGTGTTGGGCTTTACCGCACTGAATTTCTTTTTATGGACCGTGATGCACTTCCAACTGAAGAAGAGCAGTACAAAGCTTATAAAGAGGTCGCTGAAGCCATGAATGGTGAATCTGTTATTATCCGTACTATGGATATTGGCGGTGATAAAGATCTCCCATACATGGATCTACCAAAAGAGATGAACCCGTTCTTAGGTTGGCGTGCGGTACGTATCAGCTTGGATCGTCGTGAAATCCTACGTGACCAGTTACGTGGTATCCTTCGTGCATCAGCACACGGTAAGCTACGTATCATGTTCCCAATGATCATCTCTGTTGAAGAAATCCGTGAGCTTAAAAAAACCATCGAAGAGTACAAAGCAGAGCTGCGCGCTGAAGGCCATGCATTTGATGAAAGTATCGAAATTGGTGTCATGGTTGAGACTCCAGCGGCAGCCGCTATCGCGCACCACCTAGCGAAGGAAGTGGCTTTCTTCTCTATCGGTACCAATGACTTAACTCAGTACACACTAGCAGTAGATCGTGGTAACGAGATGATTTCTCACCTATACAACCCACTGTCACCAGCAGTACTTACTGTAATTAAGCAGGTTATCGACGCTTCTCATGCGGAAGGTAAGTGGACTGGTATGTGTGGTGAGCTTGCAGGTGATGAACGTGCGACACTTTTACTTCTAGGAATGGGGCTAGATGAGTTCTCGATGAGCGGCATCTCAATCCCTAAAGTGAAGAAAGTTATCCGTAACTCTAACTTTTCTGAAGTAAAAGCTATGGCTGAAAAAGCTCTTTCTCTACCAACAGCAGCAGAAATTGAAGCCGTTGTTGAGCAGTTCATTGCAGAGAAAACTCAATAATTCACTGATTACACGGAGATAGGCGATCAAAATAGTCGTCTATCACACCAGATTGGTATACTATAATTCGACAGAATTGAATAAAACGTTAGGAGCACGACACAATGGGTCTGTTTGACAAACTTAAGAAGCTAGTATCTGACGACAGCGCTGACGCAGGTGCAATTGAAATTATCGCACCACTTTCTGGTGAAATCGTAAACATCGAAGATGTGCCAGATGTTGTTTTTGCTGAAAAAATCGTTGGTGACGGTATTGCTATCAAACCTGCTGGTAACAAGATGGTAGCTCCTGTAAACGGTACTATCGGTAAAATCTTCGAAACAAACCATGCATTCTCTATCGAGTCTGACGATGGTGTTGAACTTTTCGTTCACTTCGGTATTGATACTGTTGAACTAAAAGGCGAAGGTTTCAAACGTATTGCTGAAGAAGGTCAAACTGTAAAAGTTGGTGATACAATCATTGAATTTGATCTCGCTCTTCTAGAAGAGAAAGCAAAATCGACGCTAACACCAGTAGTTATCTCTAACATGGACGAAATCAAAGAGCTAAACAAGCTTGCTGGTTCTGTTAACGTTGGTGAAACACCAGTTCTTCGTGTGACTAAGTAATCAACTTAATTCAACACGAAAAAAACGCTGCACATTGCAGCGTTTTTTTATACCTTTATGATCCCTCTGCATTCCAGTCACCTTCTATCAATAAGTGTTCCTCTATACTCTATCCAAGTAACTTGGAAGAACTTCTATTTCGCTTCCTTGTCTCCCTTTCATTTGATTCAGTAACATTGCTCTGAATGAAGCATTTTGAGGTAACTCATGTATAGAGAGTTTAAAGAAACAAATGGATCAAAAAACCCAGCCGAAGCTGGGTTTTCCTAACAGACTTTTTGCTTCCAAGGTATTGTTAG
>NZ_BJXJ01000005.1 GCF_007990935.1 Vibrio sagamiensis NBRC 104589 | reverse complement strand
CTTGTTGTATGCAAACGCCTCCTCCCCAATGGTGGTCACTGAATCAGGAAGGGTTACGCTTTTGCTTTTCCCTTTGTATCTAATGATGGTTGATGTGTCTTCAGTACCATCAGACCGTTTGGCATAAACAAAATCATCAGGGCTTGTTTGTCCATTAAAATTAGGTTTTGATAAGGTCATTGTTATTCTCACAGGTCTATTTTGTTCCTTATATTTTACTCGGTTTTGGGTCAAAAATGTGTCATAGGCAGGTCAACGCCCCACCTCCCTCCCAGCATTATTGATTTCCTGACGTTTAAAATACGCTTTTCTTTTCTATTTAGGTCTTCCATTGACTCACTCTTCCAATGTTAAGCGTCGCCAGCGGATGCAAAAAGAGTTCGTCCCTCGCGCCACAAAGCTCCTGTTTGAAAAAGACAACGCTTGGGAGAAGGTGCTGTGGAAACATGCCCATACCTTCCGTCTTTGGCAAATCACATGCGTAGAACGCATGTTGGCTTGCGGTACTAACCTGATGGGCGCCAAACACTACGATTGCGGCACACCAAACTGTCCACACACTAAGGTTATCTGCCAAAGCTGCAAGACAAAGGCTTGCAGCTCTTGTGGCAACAAAGCCACTGAGCAATGGATACACACTCAACTTGATGTCATGCCGGACTGTGAGCATCAACACATCACGTTCACCATGCCGAGCGAGCTGTGGCCCATTTTCGAAGCCAACCCGACACTGCTCAATGATTTGTTCTCTCTTGCCGCAGACACACTGCTGAAGTGGGCCAAAAAGCATGGCCTTGAGGTGGGGATATTCGGTGCCCTTCATACTTATGGTCGAGCACTTAACTGGCATCCACATATCCATTTATCGGTTACCCGAGGAGGGTTAGATAAGCACAATACCTGGAAGCCCATCTATTTTAAAAAGAAGCACATAGAATATCACTGGCGACGCAGTCTCATCAGACTTCTTAGACAAAAGTATGATGACCTCAATTTATCAACATCGAGCACGGGCCACATTCAGAATGCTCGGCAATGGCACGGCTTCTTAGAGCGTCAATATCAACGTTACTGGAACATTCACTTTGCAAAAAAAACGAAAGTACTTAAGCAAACCGTCAATTATCTTGGACGTTACCTGAAGCGTCCACCGATATCGGCATCGAGGCTGCGTCATTATAGCGGTGGTACGGTTGTCTTTAAGTATCTAGACCATCGGGACGGAGTCCATAAAACGAAGGCGTTGTCACAGGAAGAGATGATATTACGGTACGTGAGTCATCTCCCTCAGCACCATTTTAAAATGGTGCGTTACTACGGCTTTCTGTCCAACAGAAAGCGGGGCCGTCTCCTTCCACTGGTGTATTTGGCACTTGAAAAGACGAGTGTGAAAAAGGCAGAGCCCCTCACGTATGGCAAGCAATACAAAGGGCTTACAGGTAATGACCCGTACCAGTGCGTTCTGTGCGGAGGAAGAATGGTGTTTACAGGTTTTCTGAAAGGTCCGAAAAATGATGAGCTGCTGGATAACCGTCGAATGAGCATGCGCGAATCAAGGCGACTTCGGTCCGTGGCCTAGGATAAGTCTATCTAAATTTGGCCAATTGGGTGAGAAAGCAATCAGGTCGCCTATTAAATAACCACACTCCTACCGTCCTGTTGAAATGAGCGCCTCTGAAAGCCTCATTGTTTTCGATTAAGCCCTTGATGGTTAAGATTGAAATTCCTAACCATCAAGCTCATACCTATCAAAAGACGTTGTTATTTATATCCAAGCCACCTCAAGGTGCCGTCGACCAGAGCTTATAGGTAACAGGATATTTGGGTATAAAAAAACCCAGCTAAATCGCTGGGTTTCGAGAATATTATTTTCAGAGAACATTACTTTCCGACAACATTAGTTTCAAAGAACATAGCTTTCAGAAAATATGCTTAGGGCTGGTATTAACCAATATGTGTTACACCGCCCATGTATTTCTGAAGTACAGAAGGAATAGCAATACGGCCATCCGCTTCTTGGTTGTTTTCAAGGATAGCAACCATCGTACGACCAACCGCTAGACCAGAGCCGTTTAGTGTATGTACAAGCTCAGGCTTCTTCTCACCTTTACGACGGAAACGCGCTTGCATACGACGGGCTTGGAAGTCCCACATATTAGAACATGAAGAGATTTCACGGTACGTTTCTTGTGCCGGTACCCAAACTTCTAGGTCGTAAGTTTTACGAGCGCCGAAGCCCATGTCACCTGTACAAAGAACCACTTTACGGTAAGGAAGTTCCAGAAGTTGTAGAACTTTCTCAGCGTGACCAGTTAGCTCTTCTAACGCATTCATTGAATCTTCTGGCTTAGTGATTTGTACTAGCTCAACTTTGTCGAACTGATGCATACGGATAAGACCACGAGTATCACGACCATAAGAGCCAGCTTCAGAACGGAAACAAGGTGTGTGAGCCGTCATCTTAAGTGGTAGGTCCGCTTCGTCAGAAATCGTGTCACGCATCAGGTTCGTCACTGGTACTTCTGCTGTTGGGATAAGAGACAGTTTACGTGGCTCTTCATCGCTGGCTTTCTCTGTGAGAGGCTCAGTGTGGAAAAGGTCCTTACCAAACTTAGGCAACTGACCAGTGCCGAACAAGCTGTCCGAGTTAACCAGATATGGTACGTACATTTCTGTGTAGCCATGCTCGTCCGTGTGAAGGTCTAGCATAAATTGAGCGATAGCACGATGTAAACGAGCGAATTGACCTTTCATTACAATGAAACGTGCACCCGTGATTTTTACAGCACTTGCAAAGTCTAAACCATCACCCATTTCGCCCAAATCAACATGGTCTTTCAATTCAAAGTCGTAAGACTTAGGTTCACCCCAACGAGAAATCTCAACATTGTCGTTCTCATCTTTACCATCTGGTACATCATCTGCTGGGATATTTGGTACAGAAAGAGTGAAATCATCTAATTGAGCCATAACCGCTTCAAGTTCCACTTTTTTCGCATCAAGGTCGCTACCTAAAGTACCGATTTGCTTCTTGATTTCTTCTGCGCCTTCTTTGTCGCCCGCTGCCATTTTTTGACCGATTTGCTTGGAGATGGAGTTACGCGTGGATTGTAAATTTTCAACTTCTACTTGAATCGACTTACGTTGGTCTTCAAGTTTACGAATAGTTTCTACGTCTAGCTTAAAGCCACGACGTGCCAATTTAGCAGCTGTTTCATCCAGCTCTGTACGAAGTAATTTAGAATCCAGCATTGTTAATCCTATGCTTTTTGTTGTGAAAGCACGCCTCTATTATTCCCAATAAAAGCGTTAAAAATTTGTATACCATAGCAAATAGCATCTTGGTCAGGCTTTAGAGTAATATGACTCAATAAATGCCTAGAAGCTATTGAGGTATAAATGTATCCAAAAACGCCTACTTTTCATAGCGCTTTTGCTGGCTATTTGCATCTAAAGTAGCCAAGTACTCTAACTTTTCTCCAATTTTGCTCTCCAATCCACGATTTGTGGGTTGGTAGTAACGACGATCTTCCATTTCTGGTGGTAAATAACGTTCGCCAGCAGCATAAGCGCCCGGTTCATCATGTGCATAACGATATTGTGCACCATAGCCCATTTCTTTCATTAATTGAGTCGGCGCATTACGTAAATGATGCGGTACCTCATATTCAGGCAGATTTCGAGCATCACTGAGTGCTTGATTCCAAGCAACGTACACGGCATTACTTTTTGGGGCACAAGCAAGATACACAACCGCTTGAGCAAGGGCTCTTTCCCCTTCTGCCGGACCTACTCGAGTGAAGCAATCCCATGCAGACAGTGCCACCTGCATCGCGCGTGGATCGGCATTACCGATATCCTCGGATGCAATGGCCAGCAGGCGGCGAGCAATATACAAAGGATCACACCCGGCCGCGATCATGCGTGCTGACCAATATAACGCCGCATCTGGGTTAGACCCTCTAATGGATTTGTGTACCGCTGAAATCAAGTCGTACCAAATATCACCTTTGTTATCAAAACGAGAGACTTTTTCTCCGGCGACTTCAGCGAGCAATGATAGCGTAATTTCTTTTTGCCCCTCTACATTGTCTTCTGCCATATCATAGAGCAGTTCAAGGTAATTGAGGGACATGCGGGCATCACCATTCACTAGCTCAGCCAAACGGTCTAATACATTATCGACAAAGTGCGCGGGTGTGTTACCTAAACCACGCTGTTTGTCACTGATCGCTTGGTTAAGCGCCAAGGTAATTTCTTGTTTATCAAGTGAGGTCAGTTTGTAAACTCGCGCGCGCGACAGCAAAGCGTTATTGAGCTCAAAAGAGGGGTTTTCTGTTGTGGCGCCTATAAATGTCACGGTGCCATCTTCGATATGAGGTAAAAAAGCATCTTGCTGAGATTTATTAAAGCGGTGAACCTCATCCACAAATAAAATGGTTCGACGCCCTGCCATTTTATTCTCACGTGCTTTTTCAATCGCTGCACGAATCTCCTTCACTCCAGAAGTCACAGCAGAGACTCGTTCAACTTCAGCGTTAGCATAATTTGCTGCAACTTCAGCCAAAGTCGTTTTACCTGTACCCGGTGGGCCCCACAAAATCATCGAATGAACATGGCCAGCCTCTAAGGCACGGCGAAGTGGTTTACCGGGGCCAAGAATATGTTGTTGCCCAATATACTGCTCGATGGTTTCTGGTCTCATACGAGCGGCAAGGGGACGAAAGTCTTCATCCCCTGAGAAGTCTAATGTGTAATTACTCACTAATAATTAATTCCTTTGATCATCCACTTCTACGCCATCTGGAACTGTGAAAGTGAAGTGATCTGCTTTGGGTTTGCCCAGTTTTACATTATTAAAAGTAAACAACCCTTTTTGACCATCTTGCTCAAGGACATTAAACCCTTTTACCATCCCTTTCACATCAATATTAATCTGAAATTGTCCTTGGGTAGAATCTACTGCAGTCGGGGTAAGGGTAAACTGATCGCCTTGTTGAGAGATTTTATAGTTATCCCAATCACTCGCACGGTTACGTGTTAACAAAATAAATGGCGTTTGCTCGGTTGCTTGCTCTTGCTTATAGATACTGACTTGTTCGATAAATGGACTGTAATACCATAGTGTTTGGCCATCAGAAACAAGTAAGGTTTCATCGGGAAGGGTCGTACTCCAACGGAATTGATTAGGACGTGCAATTTCAACCGTTCCCTCGCCTTCCATCACGGTATCGCCTTCAGGGCTGATCACCTGTTGAGAGAAATTAGCACGGAACCCATCATTTTTGGCCAAGCGCTGACTGAGTTCTTCTTTTGCAGACGAGGCAGAGGCCGTAGAGAGAAACATCGAACAGAAAACAAGCGCTGGAACAAGCGTTGCTGAAACAAGTTTTTTCATTAAAAATCCTATTGTTAAAACGACTCACCTCAGTTGGACTGAGGTGAGCTGGACAAGTTCATTAATCTTTCGGAGGTGCTGGAGCAAGGACCTCCCGGTTACCGTTATGTCCTGGTGAGCTGACTATACCTTGAGCTTCTAACTGCTCAACAATCCGAGCGGCTCGGTTGTAGCCTATCTTGAATCGACGTTGAACACCAGAAACGGAGCCTCTGCGAGATTGCACAACATGCTCCACAACCTGATCAAACAATGGATCCATCTCTTCTTCAGAGTCAGCTTGCTCGCCGGGCAACAAACTTTCTGGACCTTGATCACCACTGATGATCTCATCAATGTAATTAGGCTTACCACGAGCTTTCCAGTTATTCACCACTGCATGCACATCATCATCCGATGCAAATGCACCGTGAACACGTATGGTATGGCTGGAGCCCGGCGGTAAGTAAAGCATATCACCCATACCCAATAGTGACTCTGCACCACCTTGGTCAAGGATAGTTCGAGAATCTGTTTTCGTAGATACTGTAAACGCGACACGAGTTGGAATATTAGCTTTGATCAAACCAGTAATAACATCTACCGATGGGCGCTGAGTCGCCAGAATCAAGTGGATGCCAGCTGCACGGGCTTTTTGCGCCAAACGTGCGATCAATTCTTCAACTTTTTTGCCCACGACCATCATTAAGTCAGCAAACTCATCGACAACAACAACAATGTAAGGCAGCTTTTCAAGCAATGGTGGCTCTGCATCCATGCTATCGCCATCTTGCCAAAATGGGTCATGAATTGGGTGGCCAGCATCAGCAGCCATTTTAAGCTTTTCATTAAAGCCTTTCACATTACGAACCCCAAGCGCCGACATCAACTTATAACGACGCTCCATCTCACCGACACACCAACGAAGTGCATTGGAAGCATCTTTCATGTCCGTGACCACTTCAGCAAGTAAGTGCGGTATGCCTTCATAGATCGAAAGCTCTAGCATTTTCGGGTCAATCATAATGAAGCGCAGATCTTCAGGAGAAGCTTTATAAAGCATACTTAAGATCATCACGTTAACGCCCACCGATTTACCAGAACCAGTGGTACCAGCGACCAAGACGTGAGGCATTTTTGCAATGTCCGCAATGACAGCTTCACCTGCAATATCTTGACCAAGAACAACCGTCGTTGGTGAGTTGGCTTGCTCAAATTGAGGGCTACTGATAACGTCAGACAAGAATACCGTTTGGCGGCTCATATTTGGCAGCTCTAAGCCGACGTAAGGTTTGCCCGGAATGACCTCGACCACACGCACTGCCATAGCAGATAAGGCTCGAGCAAGGTCCATTGATAGACCAGAAATACGGCTGACTTTCACACCCGGAGCTAAATCAAGTTCAAATCGGGTAATCACAGGACCAGGGTAAATGCCAACCACATCGGCTTTGATCTTGTAATCTGCTAGCTTGCTTTCCACCAATCGCGCTACATCCTCTAAAGCATCACGATCAATAAAGTTGTCACGTTTTTCCGGGTGATACAAAAGCTCTAAAGTTGGTAATGGTTCTTCTGGTACCGGCAGGTTAAGATCTTGCTGAACCAAGAATGGGTTTTGCTTTGCAGTCACTTTAGCTTGTGCACTAGAGACTAAGTTCTGGAATGCAGCAACATCTTGGTCTCCAGGTTGCACTTCTTCAATAACTTGAGAGTCAAGCGGTGAGCCAACTTCAGTTGCGATGCCCGCAGCAGAAGCAGCTGCATTCTCAGTCACCGATTGTTCTAATTGAACTGGTGATTCTGACTGCGCTGATGGCTCAGAATTCACGGATTCAGAATACTGAGCAGATTCAGAATGAACTGGTGACGGTTCAGACTTCACCTCAGCAGTTTGAGCCATAGTTGGTTGAAATGATGAATACTCATCGGTGTTTTGTTGCTGCCACTCTTGTTCTGTTGTAAACACATTTTCAGTATGTTGAGTCGTATTGTCCGCTTCTGACACTGGCAAAACAACCTCTTGTTTCTCAATATTCTCCGTAAGTGGCTCAAACTGGTTTAGAGCTGAATGCACAGGCTGCTCTGAATGCGTCAGCTGTTCATCCCATTTTTCTTCATTATCGAGTGAAGCGCTGCTCAATCCGTGGCGGTCTGTTGGTGAAGACTCACCAATAGATGAACGCTCAACAGCTGTGCGGCTGATAAGTGTGTCACTGTTTGGTGTATTACTTAATTGTTCTGTATTAATTAGCGGTTCCGAACTGATAGTTTCATCAACCTCCACTCGCGAAGTGTCTTGATACGTTCTCGATTCAAAGTGATTCGGCGCTTGAAGTGACGAAGAAATCAGCGGCTCTTGAGCAACCGATGAGGAACCAGAAAGCAGTTCTTCAGAAGCGAGATCATCAGCTTGTTGTGCCGCCGCTTCTAAATCCTCAATCGTCACATTAAGCTGTTTTGTTCTGTCAACATTTGGGTCAACCGTTTCAGTTGATGTCTGGCTTGATGCCTCGTTGGTAGACTGCACCTGTTGATGAGAAGCAGGAGTCTGAGGTGAAGCGATGTTCGCTTGTGGTGTCACAGATTCTGCCTGATTTGAAGCAGAAGTTGGTGCTGCTTCAGCTATCGATTGAGGCATGTAAATTGGATAGCCTTGTGCTGATGCTTTTTCAGCTGATTTTTCTTGTTCTGTTACCGATTTGAAATGTGGAGAGAGCTCTGATTCATCAAGCTCGATATCGCTAAAGTTCGCTTCCCTATTATTGGTGCCAGCCATGTGGTCATTGCAAGCTTCTGCGCTCATCTCTTGGTCATTAAACTTTTCAAGCTGAGGCTCTAATACTTCTTGACCATTGCCTCGGATCTTATTAACCAACGCTGAAGTCACAGAAAACGCCTTTTCACCCAACCATTCAACAATTCTTAGCCAAGAAATACCTGTAAACAGGGTAAAACCTGCTCCCCATAAAAATAGCAAGACGAGTGTAGTGCCAAGAACATTTAGTGTCGGTAAGGCAAGGCTGGTTAGAACATCACCAACAACACCACCGGAAGAGAAATACCAAATATCATCAAAGTTGAGATCAGCAAGTCCGCTACTGGTCAAAATCAAAATAGCTAAACCCAGTAAACGCGTTCCCCATAGCATGAGATCGATAGATTCATCTGCTGAACGTTTGCGGAAAAGAACCCACGCACCCGCCGTGAAAAGAAAAGGTAATAAGTAAGCCAGAGAGCCAAATACAAAGAATAATGTGTCAGCTAGCCAAGCTCCGAACAAGCCACCTGCGTTGTCAATTTGACCTCCCCAAGCCGTTTGAGACCAAGAAGGATCGGCAGGACTGAATGTAAATAAAGCAACGGCAAGTAACACCGAGCTTAGAATACCAACAATTAAACAACACTCTTTCAAACGTTGGAAGCCATCCAAACGACGTGCTTGAGGTTCTTCATTGGTTTTAATAATGGTTTCGACTTTCTTTGCGCTCTCTTTGAACATAAATCAACTTGAATATGGAATTGAAACAATCTACGAATTAGAAAATTATCGAGCGGTATAAAACCGCTCGTACTTTTGATTTAACCATATCAAAGAGAAAAACCCAACGTTTCTATGCAGAAAGCAGAAACTATCTTACTTTCATGACAAAAAATTAGCGGGTTTTAATCACAAGCTGGCTAGATTGCTTCACTTCTTCCATTACGACATAGGTACGCGTATCATTCACACCTGGTAAACGAAGTAATGTGTCCCCCAACAAACGACGATACGCACTCATATCTGCAACGCGAGTTTTCAGCAGATAATCGAAGTCTCCTGAAACAAGGTGACATTCTTGAATATCATCTAACTTCTGAACGGCAGTATTAAACTGCTCAAACACATCGGGAGCGCCGCGATTCAAGGTAATCTCGACAAACACAAGCAACGAAGCATCGAGAAATTGAGGATTGAGTAACGCGGTATACCCCGTGATATAGCCTTGACGCTCTAAACGTCTCACTCGCTCCAAACATGGAGTTGGAGAAAGCCCGACACGTTTCGAGAGTTCTACATTTGAAATACGACCATCTTTCTGCAGTTCATTGAGAATATTGCGATCGATACGGTCTAGTTCCTTAGACGGCTTTTTGTAGTTATCTACCATTTTTTATTCCACCTTATTACTTCCTTGCAAAAAAATATACTACAACTTCTTAATATTTGGTGCCAAATTTTACAAATCTAGTTCTATACTAGATATTAATTCGACAATAACACCCTACATACAGTTAATACAACCATTATAGAAAGAGGATACAGGATGATCATTGGTGTACCTAAGGAAATTAAAAACCACGAATACCGAGTGGGCATGATCCCCGCTAGCGTAAGAGAACTTATCTCACATGGCCACCAAGTGCTAGTCGAGACTAACGCAGGGGCTGGTATCGGGTTTTCAGATGATGATTACATCGCTGTCGGCGCATCCATTCTTCCTAATGCTACAGACGTTTTCACGCAAGCAGACATGATTGTAAAAGTAAAAGAACCCCAAGCTATCGAAAGAGCAATGCTTCGCGAAGGGCAAATCTTATTTACTTATTTACACTTAGCACCAGATTTTCCACAAACTGATGAGCTAATCAAGAGTAAAGCTGTCTGTATCGCATACGAAACTGTAACAGATTCTATAGGCCGTTTGCCACTATTAGCACCAATGTCAGAAGTCGCGGGACGTATGTCAATCCAAGCCGGTGCGCAAACTTTGGAAAAATCACACGGTGGTCGTGGTCTGCTTTTAGGTGGTGTACCTGGTGTTGAGCCAGCAAAAGTGGTCGTTATCGGTGGTGGCGTAGTTGGTGCTAACGCAGCTCGCATGGCGATTGGCCTTCGTGCTGATGTTACCATTCTTGACCGTAATGTTGATACATTACGCAAACTTGATGAAGAATTCCAAGGCCGTGCTAAAGTTGTTTACTCAACTGAAGATGCGATTGAAAAGCATGTTGTTGAAGCTGACTTAGTTATTGGTGCTGTGCTGATTCCTGGTGCGGCAGCACCAAAACTCGTCACAAGAGAGCACATTTCAAAAATGAAAACCGGTGCGGCTGTTGTTGACGTAGCCATTGACCAAGGTGGTTGTTTCGAAACTTCCCATGCAACCACACACGCAGAACCAACGTATGTTGTTGATGACGTAGTCCATTACTGTGTTGCAAATATGCCAGGTGCGGTTGCACGCACTTCTACATTCGCGCTGAACAATGCAACTCTGCCATACATCGTTAAACTGGCTAACAAAGGCTACCGTACTGCGCTCCTTGAAGATAAAGGCTTCTTAGAGGGGCTAAACGTCATTCACGGTAAAGTGACTTGCAAAGAAGTCGCTGAAAGCTTTGATTTAGAGTATGTAGAGCCCGCTAAAGCAATTGAAATGTTTAACTAAAGTATTATTGAAATAACGTAAGATCATCATTTCAAAAAATTTATTTAAAAGAAGCCCAAATGATTCACTTTACTTGGGCTTCTTTTTTACTTAAAAAATATGCTCACTTAGATAACTATTATTTAGAACGATTTGGTATCAGAAACAAATATTGACTAACACTAACAAGCCGTCTTCAAGTTAGCACAAATCAAAATGTTTCTCGGTGTGATTGACTTAGAGCAAAATTCTGACAAGGTCACTTGATAACCACGAGATTCTAAAAATAGAACCTTATCTAAAGCTAACCATACTTCCAAAGGCCTTTGAAACACTAGTTGTACCAAACTTAGCCGCTCCATTTGCCAAAAGCGTTCAATTGCTCTTTTCTCAAAATAGTCAAAGTCAATATCAGGCTTTAAAGTCAATCCTTTGTACTCTGCAGCCCAGTGACATAATGACTCGAACCCTTCACTAAGTTGTGACTTTCGAATGCTTGGTACTGGTTGGTACTGTTTAAAATTAAGTACTTGCTTTGTGATCAAATCAAACCCCAAGCGAAAAACCATTTCTTGTTGACGGTGTCGATGAACACGTTCACCACCTGTTACTGTTTGTTGCAAAGGAATTCTTAATTCTTGCTTTGACAGTATCAATGACGAGTTTTGAGCTTCAAAAGACAGCGGTTGATAGTTTTTTGCTTGTATCAAATGGTAACAGCAAGGTGATACTGTCATTGCAGCTAAACGGGTTTCACAACCATATTCCAATAACTTTACATGCAGATCACCACAAGCATGTAAAGCAACCGCATGCTGTTTAGATTTGAATATTTTTTGTACTTGTGAGTCAAATGCATCACCTTGGATAAAATGCATTTTCCAATTATGAGCATCAGCTGAGGCTTGTCCCGTTTCACATAATGTTTGTTGAAATTCAAAACTTGTAACAGCTTGCCCAGTTTGCGTAGTTAATATGCGACCTAAATAACCTTTACCAGAACACCATTCCAGCCACTCTTCTCCTTGATGATGCAAAATAGCGGCTTCGCCCATCGACTGAATTTGTTCCATTTTACGCCCAGGAATACCGCTATCTAGACCCCTTTGTAATTTTAAGCCATGTAAAGGCAGCGGTTTAAGCTCACTAAGAAGCGCCAGTTGCTCTAATTCAGGCAACCACTTTACGATAATATCCTGAACACTTGCAGGGTCAGCTTTTAAGCATTCAATTTGTTCAGCCGTTAAACTCGCGAGCCACTGGCATAATTCTGCATGGTTATGTTGCCAAGGAAATTTGGAGTCTATACTTAAGGCAAACGCTTCGAATCGCCAAAGGTCTTGATATTTAATCAAGTTTTGGTTTATTGATTCAAATCGTCTTTTCATCATTTTGAGATCACCTTTGAGGAAGTTCAATATCTCTGAACATTTCTTCAATTTCAGCATTAGATTTTAATGAGGTGGCTTGCTCTACCACTGGGCGAGTTAAATGAGGGGCAAAACGTTCCATAAAGTCATACATATATGAACGCAAAAAAGTACCACGTCGAAAACCAATGCTCGTTGTGCTAGCGCCGAATAAATGGCTGGCATCAATAGCAACTAAACCTTCATCTAGCTCTTGGTCAAAAGCCATAGTCGCAATTACCCCGACACCGATACCCATTCGAACATAAGTTTTAATCACATCAGCATCGGTTGCTGTAAAGACAACTCGTGGTGTTAGCCCTTCTCGATTGAATGCCGTGTCCAACTCTGAGCGGCCAGTAAACCCAAACACATAAGTCACTAATGGATACGCTGCAAGGTCATGTAGTGTTACTTGCGTCTTTCTCGCCAATGGGTGATCTTTAGTAACCACTATTGAACGATTCCAATGGTAACAAGGCAGCATCACTGCATCTTGATATAAATGCAACGCTTCCGTTGCGATCGCAAAATTAGCGGTACCTTTTGCAATTGCCTCTGACATTTGTGACGGTGTTCCTTGGTGCATATGCAGGGAAACTTTTGGATAACGAGCAGTGAAGCCTTTTATAACACTCGGCAAAGCATAACGAGCTTGTGTGTGAGTCGTGGAAATATTCAGTGTTCCCATCTCTGGATGTGTGTGCTCACCTGCGACGGCTTTTATACTCTCCACTCGAGCCAAGATTTCTTGAGAAATTCGGATAATGTCCTCGCCGGCTTGAGTCACATGGGTCAAATGCTTCCCACTTCTTTCGAATATCTGAATACCTAACTCATCTTCTAACAAGCGAACTTGTTTACTGATACCAGGCTGAGATGTGTATAGGTTCTCAGCTGTTGCAGATACATTTAAGTTGTGGTTAACGACCTCAACAATGTATTTCAGTTGTTGCAGTTTCATCATCATCCCTTATTGAGTTAAATATGGCGATGTACGGCGTCTCATCAACTCGCACTTCGAGTCAATACCTAAGCGATGACACATCAGTAACGTAAATTGGCTGAATTATAATCTTGAAATCACTCTGGTATATAATTATTAGTTATATCGCTTTCCCAATGAAATGAACAGTAATTTCGCACTTGATGATTCATAATAATATTTTATGCATCACTACCCCCCTATATCCTTGTAGTAATGGTAAAATAAACAAAAACGATTGTAAGCGTAACGTCGATTTGAGATCATACCTACCATATAGGGCTGACATATGTAGTAAAATAATCAACAAATAGAGTACCTAGCGAGTAACTCTTGATGTATTCTTTACTGCTAGCCACAAACGAGTATCGAAGCAGACACAAATATGAATACCAGCTTAATCATCGCTTTAGTTGCCATCCTATTAGTTTTAATTCTTGGCTATAACATTATATTGCAATACAAAGTCAAGGTTGAAACGACCAGGCGACAGGAATCAGCTCGTTATGTGACTCTGATTGATAATACCGAAGAACTTATTGACCATGCTCATCATATCCCATTTAGCCAGCCACTATTACTCTGTCTCAACACTCGTATCCTCGATGCGCTAGAAAATATGGTTGAACTTGACCCTAAAAATAAACACTTGTCTCAACGCCTTGAGCACGTGAAACGACAAATTGCCCAGCTTCAGCAGAATGAAAATAATGAAGAAAGCACTTCATTCAAGATGCCTAGTAATGATAAGCAAGCCATCGCTATGTTAAAATTGGTAAAACGCTTGCGTGAGACAATTCGTAATGAGCATAATAAAGGCCGCTTCGATACACAAAGTTACATCAATGAGAATACTCGCCTAGAAACGATTCAAATTCGTATTAATATTGAGAATGTAATCAAGCGTGCAAATGACTCGATCATTCGTGGTCAAACAGGCACAGCTTTACAACTTTTACGCAAAGGGATTGATGCTCTCAGCAGTAAAAACGATGCTTACTCGATCAAAGCAAAGCTTAAATTACAAAGTATGCTTGATGAATTGGATAAAAAACTTCAAGACAAAAGCCAGAAAGAGAGCTTACAAAGCGCTAACAAAGAAAGGAATAATGACATGGATGCCCTCTTTGGCGAAAAGAAAAAATGGTAACTTCTTGTCTTTACTACCTTATTTATTAGGCTGCCTGCGCAGCCTTTTTCTATTAAAATTTTCGATAAAAAACATTCAGTAGCATCGTGACTCAGCACATAAGCTCATCATACAATAACATTAGATGAACTCAATAATTTGAGTACGCAGAAATACCGCTTAACCTTAAACGAAGATAAACATGATTAACCTCGATAGCTATCAAGCACTCCTTACACCTATTAACCAGTTTTTACAGTGCCAAACCCCTGATGAGTGGGTTGAAGAAGCAAAGAAACCAGAAAATCTTCCAACGATCTTGTTAGATCATCTATTGTGTGAATTAAAAGCAGGTCAATCTGCAATGTTCTTAATTCGCAAATATGCGGTTGATCAAGCAAGCTCTTATGCATTGTTAGATTGGTTCAAACCTTACGAAGACTTTGCTTATCGTAAAACTGGATCTCTAGAAACTCTCAAAGGAAAAAGTAATATTTCTAAAGCCATCATGGCCAAATCGGATTCTTCTTACAGTCAAGAACTGATCGACAAAATGGTTCTGCTCATCAAAGAAGAATTACACCATTTTTATCAAGTTCTTGAAATTATGGATAGCCGTGGTATTCCCTACGACAACATCCCAGCAAGTCGTTACGCGAAAGGGTTGCTCTCTCATATGAAAACTCACGAGCCAGAAACATTAATCGACAAACTCATCATCGGTGCGTACATAGAAGCTCGTTCTTGTGAGCGCTTCGCAAAACTTGCTCCACATATGGATAATGATATTGCTAAGTTCTATGTATCATTACTTCGTTCAGAAGCAAGGCACTATCAGGATTATCTTGCGCTAGCTGAACAAATTGCTGGACAGGATATCAGTCAGCGTATTGCTTATTTTGGCCAAATCGAAGCCGAATTGATCTTAACACCAGATGCGGACTTTAAATTTCACAGTGGTGTACCTTTACTTTAATATCGGTGACACGCTGAATTTCCTCAGCTCTCGGGCTTTGTTAACAATTCTCAACTTAGGCCCACCTACTAAGTCTACGAATCGTCACCGAACTTGAGAGCTAAGGCCGTCTCGCTGAATACTGTATCTTGATGTTACTTGGGTATAAATATTGATTAATGAAAATACACTACCATATCTACTTCTTCACCAAGTGACTCAGCATTTAATAAAAAGTGTAGATAGCCCTTTGTCATCACAGGGATCTGTAAATATTCATTATTATCTTTATTTGTAGATGCCCAATCATATTGTTCTACACTTGGCCAATCATCTAAGCTTGCATATAAATTAAGATCTTTTCCTGGCATCATTCGACTGTCATTCATGACCCATACTCGTACTTCCCTAACCCATTCAGGAACATATATTGCCACATAACGACGCTGATGAATATTTAATGTAGCAGTCTCCCTTGGCTCTAGAACAACAGGCGTAAGATCATCTTGTTCTGGTCTTGTGACTGAATCTGGCTCTTGCCCAGTATTTGTTTCTTTAGAAGAATTGGCGCCTTCAGAAGGTACAGTATGCAAAGTATCAAGCCACTCGTTGAAGTCATCATTCAACAGCACTCCGAGTTGCTTAGTGTGTTCAGCCCAATTTAAATACTCCCCAGCACGAGAAAACTTCAACAATACTTCGATTTCTTTTGGGTGCTGCTCGAACATAAAACGGACCGCTAAATATCCCCATCGATATATACGATTGATATCATCTTGATAGGTCGTACTAAAAACATCAGAGAGTAGCCATCGGTTATCCTCAATAAGGTTTATGGCTGCTGGATAGTCTTGTTTGTACTGCATATATTCCGCAAACCCTTCCAACCACCAGACAATATGACCATAAGCTAAATTATCGTGAAAAGATCCGTATTGGTTAAAGCGTGCATCTAAATAATGGATATATTCATGTTCTAAATTTAAAACTGCTAACGCTTGCTTATTCTCGTAACGATACGCAACAAAACGAGCCACATTATCAGCCTGACTTGGATCACCTTCTAAATACTGACCTCCATTGTTTGTTGTGTTATTAAATAAAAATGAAGAGTAATAACCGTAGTCTTTTTTATTGGCAAACACATCAACTTCAACGTACTTATTGTTATCATCCTCTACTGGCTGAAAGCCTGTCTTTGTTAATTGATGAAAGTCATTTTCTTTATCAGTTAAGCGCTGGCAGACTTCCTGCATTTGCTCTAGGTTCAAATCCTGTGAACGGATTCTGGCTGAACCTTGGCATTCATAATAATTAGGCAGAATTCGAGTCTGTATTTGTTGCTTGGCTAGACCTAAATCAAGACCATTGAGTCCTTCAGGCATATAAAAGTTCAGCATTTCTACCGCCGCTAACCAGAGCTTTTCATACTCACTGCCCAGTGGATAACGCTGCATGACATTTTGCATTTCATCCAATGCTGCTTGTCGTGTCGAAGAATACGGGCTGGCCAACAAACGGCCTGTTTCTCGTATGGCGTTATAAACCAAAAAATCGATTTCTGTTCCTAATGCCCACTCATTATTTCGGGCAAAGTCTGAAAGCACGCGAATATGCTGATTATGCGTCGACATATACGTATAAAACTCATCATAAGTACTGTGACCAGCCATGGCTCGAAATAAATTATTCACGCCTTCTACCCATTCCGGCTTTTTCGCTGTGTCAGTATTGAAGTGTTCAAGTGTACGCATCATAGAATCCATAGTGAGAGGCAGTTGCTTTACGTTATCGACCATAAGTGTCAAGCTATTCATCGCTTTAACCTGCTCTTGACCTAGTTGTAAAGCATACGGATTTTCAAGAAACTGATTGGTTATTTGAGCAAAACGCTGACTAAGCGCTTCAGAAAAAGCCGGAGCCTTAGCGTTATAACGAACATAATAAGCAGCTCGAACAAATTCCCCTAACCGCTCTAGTCTTGAAGCTTGTTCAACATTGCCCTGATATTGAGAAATTTCATATTTTAAAGCCATCTGTATTTTGTCTAAGCTTGCTTCACTATAAATATCTTCTAATACCTCATCAGGTGCACTAAACCAAGATTGGTAACACTCCTGCCCTGCAACAGCGACTTGCTCTGGTAAATCTTCTGCGAGCCTTAAGGCAGCAATATTACAAGGTTGATTTGCAAATGCAGTTGACATAAACATGATAAGAAAAAAAACAAGATTCAAAACCAAAAAGGCAATATGACGGGAAAAAAGCATAACATCCTCACTAATTCCATATTTTTTATGACGTTATACTCATCACACCTCAAGATAAACCTAGTTTAATTTCGTTCATGATTTCGCTTCAAAACTCTCTCATATTAAAAATATGGTTACTCAATAACGAAAATAGAAAATAGAAAATAGAAAATAAGGTTGATGTCTTTTAACTAAATCACAATTTTTATCAGACAAACTAACTCAATTGTACATTGTCGCTTAAAAGCCGATCACACTTTGATAACAAATCCAGTCACTAACACTTCTGTCATCCATAGTTAATTGGCAAAACACATACATCAATAATCAAACGACTCACTTCCGAAATGATGGATAACATAAATAGCCATGACATCAGACTGGATAGTCACTACGAGGTGAGAACGTTGACATAACAAAATTAATTTAAATACAGACAGACGGTAATTCATATGTTAACGAAATCAATCAGCTGGCTACTGGCCTTAAGTCTCATTGCCTTTACCAGCATCGCGGACACCTATGTTTATTTAACCAATAATTCGGATCAGCCATTAACTCTCCAAGTCGCACATGACGGGACCGACAGGCTCAAATACGGTGAGCAATGGCAACAATACGAGGAAAAAATCGGACCTTGGGAAACGAAAAAAGTGTTAGGTTTCAATCGTTGGGTCGGAGTGAAATCCAACCAAACCTATCGTTTTCACACCGTAATCTCAAACTCGCGCGGTGAAAGTACCACTCTAAGGCAGGTCATGCGAGGCTATTGGTACAATTCAGCAATTGAGTTTGGTGTGAGCGCAGCAGATGTCGAATCCTCACTGAAAAGCGACAGAGAAATTCATCGTTCTGAAACGCAATCGTTTGGTGATCTTACTACTGAATTGGCTTTTAAATCCTCTTCAACCGTGATGTACGACGACTTGCATTACACCATTACGCCTGCATATCCGGCAGAGCCAGTCGACAATAACGAGCAACATTTAAAAGTATTGAGTTATAACATCTGGGCCTTGCCTGCCATAGCCGCGGACATAAGCCAACGCTTCGAAATCATTCCAGAATATGTCCATGGTTACGACGTGATCGCTTTTCAGGAAGTCTTTGCATCGGGTAGACAAGCATTTTTACAAACCTTAGCGAGTGAATACCCTTATCAGACTGAAATACTCAGTAATGGCAGCTATAACATCCATGATGGTGGCGTCGTGATAGTTAGCCGCCACCCGATCGTTAATGAGGCACAGTTTGTTTTTCCTGAATGTAGCGGCAGTGATTGTTTCGCTGACAAAGGGGTTGTCTACGCTGAAATCATCAAAGATGGTCTGGCTTATCATCTTTTCGCTACCCATGCTGCCTCTCACGACACAGACCAAGCCCGTCATAACCGTCAGTTACAGTTCAAACATATCCGTGCACTGGCGACATCGCTAGAGATTCCAAGCTATGAACCGGTCATTTACAGTGGCGACTTCAATGTGAATAAACGTAAATTCCCTGATGACTACCAACAAATGTTAGCTAATTTGAATGCAGCAGAACCACAATATTCAGGTTATATCGATTCCACTTTCGATCCGAGGATTAATAGCTATGCAGGACAAGCACTCACCGGTAGCGAAAATGTCGAATATCTAGACTATATTTTTGTCAGTAATGAATATGGGCAACGCTCATACAACAATAATCGTGTTGATGTCCCTCGTACAACCGATCAAAGACTCTGGCAACAATACAATTTATCCGACCACTTTCCTGTCAGCGCGGATATAAGACCATGAAACGAAAAATATATATTGGGTGCATTACCGTTGTTGCCGGACTCGTATTTCTACATGATCAGTACCGAAATAAGGCGGAAAACATGCAAAATAAATCAGGCATGAGATTCGCCAAAAATACGCAAAAAGAAGTGTTAAACACAACGAGTATTACAAAACTTAATAGCACTGTACTCTCCTCCGAGCTGAATACTCGTACTGATACCTCAGAGCCTGAACATAGATTGATTGATAGGCTGAGTGAAAGTACGGGGAGAGACCTGATTATATCTATCAAGTTATTCTGGCAAGGATGTCAAACAAGTTACGACTGTGATCAACAACTACAAACCATCAAAAATCAAATACCTATAAACCGTTGGAAGTTGCTCACACATTACTCTGATAAAAACCAAGCCTGGCAACAACAAATGGGTAATTTAGTCTTTGACAAAGGGCAACCCCTCTCCTCGCGAGTTACAGAGCTAAAAGATAAAGCGAGAGAAGTGTGGGGAAACACTGCCAACCTTCTCTTTGCCGATGAATTTGCAGTGTATGACTTCAGTTTGCAGGCAGAGGAACTTCGCAGTGCCAGTGCACAAGAATACTTGAAAATGTTTAAGAATTTAATGCAAAACTGGAAGGAAGAGGAGCAAATTTTAGGCTTGGTCAGCCCACAAGCCAAATATGAACAAGCAGTATCATTAATTTCACCACAGATTACCCCAATTGAACGTAAAAAACTCATTCAATCTTTACAGGCTACATATTTAAACAAAAAACAAATCTCACAAGTTAGATGGCGAAAGCAGCAGATATCAGATCAGAAAAGAAATATTAAAGAATATCAATATCAACTAGAAATGCTCAAACATAACCTAAATCAGGAGTACTTAAATCAACCGAATTTAGACAAACAAGATTGGGATACCTATTATCAACAACAAATTGAAGATTTTCGCCGTAGTTTTTTCCAGATATGAATAGAAATCAATACCAATAACCTCAATTAACGTTTTCCAACGGTCGCCAATTGAGGTTATTTGAACCTACCTTACAATTTTATCCAACATATCCTAACTTCTATTAACAATAGAATTCAATCAAACTAGCCGTGTTAATAGGACTAATTCTCTTAAACACCCAAATGCAACATGTTGATTAAAAAAAATTTTGTATCATATATGTATAACATAAGATAATTATATAAACCGTACAACAGATTGTAATTTAATCTATAATTTCGTATATTTGCGCTTGCTGTTGCTATTATTTACAACAATAAGACACTTTATGTCATATTGTTAATGTAATATCCAAGCTATTGCTATCAATCATCTCCGTTACATTTCTCCAAGGTAACTCCATGTATTGATAAGCATGATTAATAAAAGGAAAATCATATGAAATTAAAAGCTGCTTCAATTGCGCTTCTTTTAGGCTCAAGTATCGCCTTGTCTGGTTGTAGTAACCCAATCGAATGGGTCGAAGGATATCTTGCAGGAAAGATCGAACAACTTTTCGAAATGGAAGGTTACCCGATGGCAAATGATATGAAATGTAAACTTTCACCAAAAGGCCATGGAAAATATGAAACTTACATCGACTGTTCTGGTTCAACAGCAGATGGCCGTGTCGCTACTTATGTTGGCGGCAAACTGAAGCATCCTGATAACAAGGGCAATGACTCTCTTTACATCGGTAAAATCAATGGTAAAAAAATATTGGTTAGCCGCGGTGATGAATTAGAACGCTAAAAACCTATACTCTTCTAGCTTAGTATAGGGTTTATAATCCTGCTACTAAGCTAGAGCTGTTTTCTTTAATTAGCTTTAGTTATTAATTTATCTTTTAACTTCATATCAATATGGTAATTAAATCCTAAGCATCATATTTAAAAACTTTATCGTGTCCATTCCATGATTAAGAGTCATCAATAAAGTAATATAACTAAGCGTTATAAAAAATTGAATATATATCCATTTTTTATTTTCATCATTATTACTAAGATATTTAAAACCATCAAACCTCCTAAGTCCCGCGCTAATTTAAACCGCACTCATAACGAATATTTTCATATTTCCAATATGATTATTTAAATTCACCTATCGAAATAAATAAAAAACCACCATTCTAGAAAAATAATTAAATCAATATGGAAGTTTACATTTGTAGATGACATCAAAAAAGCAGCCTAATAAAAGTAAATATTATTGAAATAAGCAACAATCAGAAGATTAAAAAGCAACCATTTATATAAATAATTATAAATAAAATCCATAAGCTACTGATAAAAAAGGGTTTAATATTTCAACATTCTTGTTCTCAGTAAAACTTGAATAAGTTTTACATCAATAGATTATCAATATTAGTATGAGTGAAAATTAATTGCATAGATATTAAAAAGCTAACTAAAAGTCATTATTGATTTGCTTTATTAACAATATAAGTTTTAGCTAAAAGTAATGTTTCGTAATTAATTATTCATTAACTTCATTCACTAAATCGAGGAATAATCATGAGAAATATTAAAAAGTCTATCTTAGGTGCAATATGCATAAGTATAATTTCTTCACCCACCTTTTCTGCCATTAATGACTCATATGAAGTATTATCATTAGAACTTTCGGCAGACCATAATGAGAGTAATGGTATACCAATGCCGTTCTTTGCCAATGGCAGAATGCAATCCAAACTCAACATTTCTGTATCTTTTGGTGATAATTATGCGACACCTGTAAATGTCACTACTGATGATCTTAAATCCTCGCTTTCTTTCTATCTAAAAAGTGATGGGCGCTTATTAACCCAAGATAAAGACTGTACATACGGGAGCAACTGCTGGGGCTACACTTATACCCCTAATCAATATGCACATCAAATGGGAGCTTCATCAGGTTTCAGCAGGACATTACCACACTCACGTATCAGCACAGCCGATACTTCTAGACTTTCAGCTTGGGTCTATACAAATGAAATTGCGCAGTTTAGGCAAATTTGTGCGCAGATAAAATTTGAAGGGGGCAAAGTGTACGACAGTTGTCAGCACCCACAAAATGAAACTGCAATGTATCAATCTGTTGAGCCAAAGATCTATAACATCACTGATTTTGCAGATATTGGAACAGGAGAAGAAGTTTGGCATGAAACCCGTTACGACGATTTCTATTTTTACAAAGCAACAATTCGAAATTTTTACATCACTCCGCTGAAATCTAAAGTTCAACTTGTTGATGTTGCAATGGATAATGATGATGAAGCTGAGCAAGATCAGTTGTTTTTGAATGATTCTTGGCTTGGCTGTATGCAAAACTGTAAAGATGACATCCGCTCCGTAAAGGGTTATATCTTCAAACCAGGCAGTGAACGTACTGTGTCCGAACAATATGTATTTAATAGCTCTGCTGGAGAAGGTAGAACAGCCACTTGGCGGGTAAATCAAAAACGCCGCTCAATAACAATAAGCCAGTTACTGTATTCAAACATCAGCTCAAATACTGAAGAGAAACAACAAGAATATCGGTTTACTGCTTTCGACCAATACGGTAATAAAGCACCGCTTAAAATCGTTTACCCTCTTAGCAGCTATGAAGGTGGTAATCAGAAGTGGGATTACACCACCTGGTTCCTAGCGGCTCAATAAATAATTTCTTCTTATTAGGCTGTAAATCAATAGGCTACATTATTTCCAACAAGCAGCAAGATCGTTGTGTGGCATAAATCAGAATAGAACCTCTAATATTCCGACTTTATTCTTCTTAGAGAATACTGTGGCTTCTTTACACTCTGAATAACCATTCAATTGGAATAATTCATTAATAAGTAAGCTCAACTTATGAGCTTACTTTCTATAAAGGACATAATATGTCAAATTGGATATCAAACGCTTTTAACTTCGACTCCTTCTGTTCTGGGGGAGTCGATCAAAGAACCCGAAGTTTTTCCTACCAAATATCTTTTGGTTCACTAGTTGGTAACTGGCTTAAAGGCCCTAATTTAGATATTGCGCTTCAGTTTTCACCTTATTCGCATGAAAACTTAGGTTTTGGTCAAGGGTGGAAGTTAAACTTACCAAGATACGATATAACAAGTAAGCAACTTTATCTAGCTAACGGTCAATCTTACCGTGCAGAACACACATCTAATAACAAACTCATATTACGCTATAAAAAACTCAATGATTTCTCGGTGTCCATCGAACCTAATGGTTACCTAATTACCTATAAAAATGGCCGACAAGATCAATTAAACCAATATGGAAATGTAGTAAAGATCACCCAAAGTGATGGTCATGCTTTATATTTTTATTGGCTAGGTTCGGGCAATAATCAATATTTGAGTAAAGTATGGGACGATAGAACATCCCAAAACACTCCTCTTCTTCATATTGACTATGTTAGTGCTGGCCGTGTTAACGTTTTTACTAACGCAGATAGTGTACACGCTGCCTATTTTAGCCTGATCATTAATAACGGTAAATTAGTAAAATATAATTTAGCCGATAGAAATGGTCATTTTGGTTTTGGTTATCAAAAATTTGGAGCTTATAGTGTTATTTCTCGTGTTACCCACCCTTGTGGTATGGAAGAATTATTGACTCATGATAATCGCGGTATAAAAGTCAACAATACCTCTTATTTACCAGCAGTCACATTACACCGAATCATCACTCGTAACTCACCAATAATTGCAACAACCTATGGGCCTGTGGGAACCGACAGTCGCAACTTTATGGGTTATGGTGTTTCTGGCGGGCAATTAAGTGAGGGGCTCGATAATTTGCTTGAACGTGGTTATATATATACCTATCGTGTTCAAAAAATAGAAAATGATGCAACTCGAATTATACAGACTTATAACCAGTTCCATCTATTAATCGAAGAAGTTAAGTTAGTGAACAACAAGATCGTTCACCAAAAAACACTAACCTACCCAGCCAAAGACAACATTCCTTTTACTGCACAACCTCCTCAATACGCTCTCATTAACAATGAAATTGAAAAATGGCAAGATGGAGCGGATCATCATACTCAGCAACGCATTTGGGAATACGATACCTTTGGCAATTTACTCTCGTTCACCGATGAAAATAACATCATCGAAAATTATGAATATTACTCAGAAAGAGGTGAAGCCGGATGCCCAACCTCTCCATCAGGTATGCCTCATTTCGTTAAAAAAAGAACCTTAAACAATGGCTCAGAGACAAAGATTACATCTTATACTTATGTAGGCTTTTCCGGTTGGAACAATCACACGTCTGTCTTACTTAACTCGGAGAACTCCCCTTCTCGCTATCAAACCGACTATCGTTATAAAGCAGACCACGGTGCCCCTCATTCATTGGGTCGAGTTGAATCAATCAAACACCATCTCTTTCATGCTTCAGGCACCTTCACCAGTATCTCAAGCTACGATTATGTTTTAGACCAAAATATTCTCGTGGAACAAGAACAACTCACGAATCATGATGAAACTCAGACTTATTTGACAATCGCTCATTTCTTGGATATTGGTCAGCTTGCCTATCAAGTTGATTCTGATGGTGTTCGTTGCTCGTACACTTACGATGCTTTACGACGTAATACTCAAGAATCAATTGATGACAATGTTTCACGGGCGTATCAGTACACCTTAGATACGACAAGAGCACGACAAATCATGGTCTTAACCGACTGCAATGGTAATATAAGTGAGCAAAGCTGGGATGGCCAAGGCAGAGAGCTCGAAGTCAAACTAGGCAGTAATACTGTTTGGACGAAACAGTACGACAATTTAGGTCGCTTATTAAGTAAGGCCAACTTCGACCAACTGCCAGATAAAAATCAAAAATTGATGACTGTAGTTCAAACAGAGACTTATGAATATGACCAGTGGGGTCAACTCAAAGCCATTATATTACCAAACGGTAATCGTCACGTAGAGTTTAATAATCTCGCCACAAGACAAAAAACTCAAGGTATAGAGGGTCTTGAATGTTCAGTTAGTCACCTTAATAACTGGGGGTTTGTGGAACAAAGGCAACAAGGTGAAAATACTTGGTTAAATCAATATGATCGCTGGGGTCGACTAGAAACAGAGACCAACCCGCTCAATCAATCTAAACACTATCAATACGATCAATTCGATCGCGTTATTAAAATCACTCAACCTGACGGTACTGAACACAATCTTACCTATGCAGCTCATACCGATCAAACTCAAGTCACTCAGTTGGAGATTGGCAACAAATTGATCGGTAAACGTGATATCGACGGCTTAGGTCGTGCACAAAACCTCTACCGTGGATCCAGTCAAATTCCATCTTTAGTTTGGACTTATAACGACAACAGTAACCAACCAGAAACAGAACGCAGTTTAGCCTCCCAGCCAAGAACGTTTACCCGTAATTCCATACTAGGCGTATTGAGAGCGAAAGAATCAGGTAATGATATTACTCTCTATGAACACGATCCTATCACCGGGTTGTTAACAGGTAGCCGAGATAGTAAAGGCAATAAAATGACTCTAAGTTACACATCAACAGGTCTACCTGAATTCGAAAATAACAATGGTGAAATTCGTCAATATCATTATTCCTATGGTGGTGTTATTACTGCGGTCACAAGCGATAAGGAAAATCGCCAATTTGGCTACGATAATCTTGGACGACTCGTAAGATTAAGTACTAATAATACAATGCTTGAGTTTGAATATGATAATTTTGACCGAGTGAATCTCGAACGACTATCCACCGCTGAGTACATTCAAATAACAGAAATAGAGTGGGATTCCAAAAACCATGAAATTCATCGTGCCATTGCTTTAAACGATGATTACATATATGAACAATCTCAAGTCTATGACTCACTGGGATTACTCAGTTCACGGAGTAAAGAGTGTGCTAAGTTTGGAAATCTTACTGAAAACTATCATTATGACGAGTACTCCCAACTGACCAAAGTCGAATTCTTAGGTAACGCGCCGTTGAGTGACTGGTCACAGCCAATTCAATCCTTAGAGTGGACGTATGACACACTAGGAAACATGTTGACACAGCTTTGTATCACAACCAATGGTATTGATAACGCTCAATACTATTACGAGTCTGACGACCCAAGTCAATTAACTCGAATTACTCATACTCATCCTAAATTACAACCTGAAGTTACTTTACGTTATGACCTTAATGGCAACATGCTGATAGACGCAGAAGGGAGAGAACTCACCTATGACAACTTCGACAAGCTCAAAAATGTAACGGCTAATCAAACTATATGGCACTACCAATATGACAGCAACGATCGCTTAACAGACCAAATTTCCAACACCCACGAACGTCACTTTGAGTATTTATGGGGTGATATTTCATCAATCAGAGAAAACGGCCAAACAACCGAGTATATCTCTCATGAAGGCATACCTAAGTGGTCCGAGCAAGAAGCAATAACATCACTCTTGGCTACGGATCAAAATGGTTCTGTAATTGCATCGAATCAAACGGATGGGAAAAACACCATGTACCGTTACTCTCCATTTGGTAAACGTGAACAAGCAGGAAATACATATGAATAACCATAAAGATTCTGTATTCATCACACCTCTCAATCGACGTGAATTTTTAATTAAAATTGGCCAAACTACTGCTGTTGCTGGTGGTGTTACCCTTCTACCAGCTTCAGTACGATTAGCAATGGCGCAATCAATAACAAAAGCAACATCACAATTAGGCTTTAATGGAGAATGGCTGGATCCAATATTGGAGGGGTATCATTTAGGTCAAGGATATCGACTCTATCAACCAAATTTGATGCGCTTTAATGTACCAGACAGTTTAGCCCCTTTTAATCAAGGTGTTCATAATGCTTATGCCTACTGTCACAATGACCCAATAAACTTTACTGATCCAAGTGGACACCTAAATATTAAGAAAATTTTATTTGGGGTATTCGGTATTATTACTGGCGCTATAGGAATACTGACCGCAGCACCTTCGGGGGGAGCAAGCTTACTCCTTGCTGCCGGAATTATTAGTGGTGCAGCGGGAATGATTGGGGGGTCATTGCAAATCGCTTCAGGAACTATTGATGATGGAAACATATCACATCAACTGGATATGGCTACCGTTGCGTTTGATGTTATTGGTGTAATTAGTGGTAGTTACTCTGCTTATAAATCAATTCAGAATATTCGTTGGGTTCAAGCTGGAGGTGCACTAGAGGATGTCACTCAGCCAGGCCTAGCTAGCCGGTTACTCAACAAGGTAAAGCCGCCTCTTAAATGGGTACATAAAACCAACCCTGCTATGCGGCTAGGCCAAAGTGAAGGAAGGGTTATCGCAACCAAAGTCACCCATGGCGGTAAAACGCTAACATACACGCCTCCCTCTACTCATGGTGGGTATACCAAAGTCATATTGGATCAAGTAAAAGTGGGGCCAAGAGGTTTCACTATCTATAAGAGCATTACAACAGCACAATCTATCGCGGGTCTCGGTTGGAAAACCGTCTCAACTATTCCTGGAAGATTTGCAAACCAAGCGGCAATAACAGTTGCTGAAAATGTTGCTGAAGTGGTGATCGAAGGACGCAATATCAATCCTGTCGCGGTTAAGACTCAAATGGCTTCATTGGAAGAAACACGACAAAGAATAAAGCTCTGTCAAGAAGCCCAGCAAAGAATAAGGCAATTGCCTTTGTCTTAAAACGATTGAGGGTGTACGATTAAAAGCACATCAACTTAAACACGCTCCTTCTAAACTTGAAGGAGCGAACAAGAATCATACTCAAGCAACTTCAAGATGTTTGAGGTCACTTGGATATTTAAACAACAAACACTAATTATTGTTACATTCTGATGCCGGTGCTTGACCAAATTTAGGGTAATGAATTGATTGTAGAATTTTACTTTCAAAATATATTGGTTTTTTATCAATATTAACTACATTCCAGCAAGTAAGATTTTGATCAAAATGTAATCCACCCCAAAACATAGAATCAATGTCATCTTTATCTTCTAACTTTACTTTCCAATCACTGATATCTTGGTTAAATGTAAATGAATTCTCAAACATATGGGACATATCTTTAACATTGCTAACATCCCAACCTGTGATGTCTTGATCGAAATCCTTCGTATTCTTAAACATTGAAGACATATTTACTACATTACTGACATCCCAGTTATTTAGAGGCGAATTAAATTTTGAAGCATGATCAAACATGCCATACATACTCACTACTTTTTCTGTATCCCAATCATTGACGGATTGATTAAAGACAAAAGCATTATGAAAAAGATTATTCAAACTTGTGACTTGTGAGATATTCCAATTATTTATGGGCTGATTGAAGCTAGTAGCTCCATCAAACATACCTGATATTTTTAATGTTTTTTCGGGATCTAACGCCATACCAGGGACAATATTATTATTCCATAGAGGTCTTCCGGCGTTATTAAACCTTGCGGCCCCTTTGAACATACCTGACATATCCGACACATATCTGATGTCCCAGCTACTGATATCCTGATTGAACGCTTTTGCATTATAAAACATACGAGAAGTATTGATTAGATTATGGCTAGGTCCTATATCATTATTATTCCATAAGGTTGTATCCGCATTATTAAACCCTTTAGCACCGTTGAACATATCTTTCATTGTTGTTACTTTGGAGACATCCCAGTTACTTAAGTTACGGTTAAACCCTGTAGAATCAGGCTTATCAGATGTATTGGCAAACATACCTTCCATCGAAGTGACATTTGAAACATCCCATGACTCAATGCCTTCGTTATTAAATTTTTTATTTCCCTTAAACATATGCGACATGTTCGTTACATGACGTGTCACCCAATCAGACACATCCCCGTTGAAAAAATCTGGATTGGATCTAAATTTTGTTAATGCGTCTTCATCATAATATTCTCGATTAAACAGATTACTCATATCTGTTACACAAGTAGTATCAATGTTGATTTTGTCTGTAACCAACCACTTTATGATTAATGGATGTTTAATCGTCGCATTTGTTACCGCCCACACATTTTGTCCTGTTGGATAGGCTGGTACCGGACTTTCTGCAGTCCAATTTTGATCAACTTTGATCAGTTGATTACCAGACTCAATGCAAACAGGATTTGAGCCAAGCACAACATCAAGTTCAAACTGGCAGAAATCAAGAATTGGAGCAGTTTTAAACACCTCCTCATTTTCGAACAAGCCATCTAATGGGAAAGATTCAATCCCACATGACGGCGCATTGTAGTAAACAATCGATGAAAATTCATAGCCAGGATCTACTTTAACAGTAAATTCCACTTGACTACCTTTTACGACTTCAATCGCAGTACCACTGGCACTTGTCGTCTCTGAACCGTTAAAGACATTGGTAATATTGATCTCTCCATGATCCCCACCACTGAACATGACAACGTAAACTTTTTCAAATTGCACTGAGATTTGGCATGGCTCATCAATAGCATCGGTGATGTAATCGGTTGCATCTTTTGGGTTAAAGTCATTCGACATGATAGACACACTGCAGGTGTCACCCGTAACCGACTTTATCCGGCTAAACATCGATGTTGGATTAACATTGAAAGTAACCATTTCTCCGACTTCAGGATAAGCAAAATTTTTCGAGACGGAACCTTTTACATCACCTACAACATTGATTCTTACTCCGATGACGTCTTCAGGCTCTTGTATTGCACTGTCGAAGGTGCCAAAGTCTACCGACACCTCACAATCATCCTGCAGATTTTTCATCGTATAGGTTGTCGCTGTGGTGATATCGCCATCATCACCGTTAGCAAGTATTACCTCACAAGTTTCATTTCCTAAATCCACCGGAACACTCTCCACATTATCAATACGGTACCCTGCTAGAGGCGTCACGGTAAACTCAATGTCTGAGTCTTTTTCTGCGTAAAAATGGTTTGGGTCAATACTGCCACCACTGTTGGCGTTAAAACTTACTTTGACATGCTCGATAGTGTTAATTGGGTCATTGTCCATCATATGGAAAAAAGTCACTTTGATGCCACAATTTCCCGACACATTGCGTACCATGTATCCCGTTGGCTGGGTAGGAATATCATCATCACCTGACGCAACAACCGGTTGGCACTTCCACCCACCTAAGCCTACCAATGTGCTTTCGACTTTCCCGATACGATAATTTGGCTCAGGACTCACGGTAAACAACACATCACTGCCTTGTTCAACATAAAAGTTTTGCGTCGAGACCGTGCCTCCTTCACCTAGGTTAACGGCCACATCGTACATCGATACCAGAGAAGCACTCTCTTTTTCAACAAAAGAAACATTCAGCGTACAATCATGCTCAAATGGGCCGACTTTAAACGTTCGATTATCGCCCTCTTTTGCTTCAAGAGCGGAAAAACAATTTCCTTCCAATGCCTCAAATCGGTAGCCTTCATTTGGGCTTGCTGTATAGGTGACCGACTCTCCTTCAAGCACTATTTTTATTGCAGGATCGACTTGGCCTTCTCCCTTTATGCTCGCTTTGAATTGATACAGGGGTATCAGTTCATCATTACTTTTCTCTGTAAAATTCACATTCATTTCACAGTCTTCTTTCAATGGTCCCACGGTAAACGTTTTTATATCTTGAAGTGTGCCCAACATAGCTGGGAAGCAGTTGCCAGTGATGGTGTCAAAACGAAAACCTTCGTTGGGTATTGCATCAAATGTAGCAAACTCTCCTTCAGGCCTTTTTTGAGTATCAGGAGAGGCCTGACCTTGGCCCATTGTATTGACAGCAACCTCATAGATTGGCGTCAAGTTGATGTTATCTTTCTCAGCAAAACTAACATCAAAGATACAGCTTTTGTGCATCGGGCCGACTTGAAAAATATAGGTATCACCATTTTTTTCTGACAAGGAACGAGGACACGTGCCTACTAGTTCGGCAATTTTACTCCCTGCACTTGGTGTCACAGAAAACGCCAACATCGATTCTGCTAAGCCTTCCTGGAAGGCAGGCTGTATCTGTCCATTCCCCTCGGAAAGGTTGGTTTCAAGGCTATAAATGGCCACAACTTCAGTGTTGTTTTTTTCGATAAAGCGAGCGTGAAGTGAACAGTTTTTATCAAAAGGGCCAATGGTAAAAGTACGATTATCACCACTGCTATTCTCAAGAGCAGATAGACAGTTACCTTCCAAAACTTCAAAACGATAACCATCGTTGGGTTTTACGGTAAACGAGGCAAGGTTACCAGATAATACTTCTTGAAAAGAGGGAGAGACCGTACCGTTTGCTGAAGCAGTAACAGCAAGCTCATAAACGGGAAGAAGTGCACTGTTTTCTTTCTCAGTGAAAGCAACATCAATAAAACAATCTTTGGTTAAAGGGCCAACATTGAAGGTTCTGTTGTCTCCATCTGTGACGGTTAAAGCTGCGAAGCAATCACCCGTAATAGTTTTAAAACGATAGCCTTCATCAGGGGAAGCAGTAAAAGTGGCAAACTCTCCTTCAAGGTAGGTTGCCTGTTGTAGGGATACTTGGCCGTTACCCACTGCATTAATGTTTACAGTATAGGTAGGCACAAAACCAGAAAAGTTTTTATCAGAAAAATGTGCTTCAATCTCACAATCTTTACTCAATGGACCGACACTGAATGTCTTAGTGTCATCGTGGGTTTCTATAAGGGCAGAGAAGCAATCGCCATTAAGTGATGCCAATTTATAATTTTCTTCCGGAGTGAGGGTAAAGATCGCTTTTTCTCCTTCGATTTTCTGTTGAATTTGAGGCAGCGCTTTCCCTTCTCCATGTACTTTTACCACTACATTATAAACAGGAAGTAAAGCAGCATTGAGTTTTTCCACAAAAGTAACTTCAAAATCACAATCTTGTTGAAGAGGGCCAACACTGAAGGTTTTTGTGTCACCCATTTCACTGTTTAAATCCGCAAAGCAATTACCATTGAGAGTATCAAACAAATACCCTTCTTCTGGCGTCGCAGTAAATTCGACAAAGCTGCCTGCTTGCTTGCCGATAAAGGACTCGGGAGTCACGTCTCCCGCCCCCAGTGCCACAACAGTGACATTATAAAGCGGTGTCAGTTTAGACCGGGAATCGTCTTCTGGGCTACTGAATATCCCGCTATCTTTACAGCCGACAGTGAAGTAAGAAAATAAAATAATAAAGAATAAGGACAAGAGTCGACGAATTGTATCCATGTTCCTTCCTTTTTGGCTCAGAATTACCATTTAGCAACGAGAAAATAACACTTCAGTTACTTAACAAATGATAGAACACTAACTTTATTTTTGTTAACAACATTAGGAGCATTACTGAGTGTTAAAGAAGTGACGTTTGGAAAGGTTTACAGAAAAAGTTAGCGTAAGGCTATTTTTGGGTAAAGGTAATGATTACGGATTAAAAATTAGATAAGGCAAACTGAGAGTAGAGAGTAGAGAGTAGAGAGTAGAGAGTAGAGAGTAGAGAGTAGACTAAAAGAAGTGTAAAAGTAATCAAGAGTGTAAACCACTATTAAGCAGTGGTTTACACAATGCATTGTCTCAGAAAGCCCTAAGCTTTCCCGAATTCCTTACGGTGACTATTTTTTAATTTAGTACGGTAAGTTCCTCGGTTAATACCAAGCGTTCTAGATGCTTTTGCTTGATTTCCTCTACAGTGGATCAATACAGCTTCAAATAGCTCGTTAGTCACAAGAGGAATGACCCAAGACATATCTGGATTTACTCGAGAGTCTGACCAAGTAGGCTCAAGTTCAGTTCGGATCAGTTGCTTTACTGTTTTGCGATCAAGTATGGGTTGCTTTTCAAGCATAGTCTTCTTATCTGGCATCAAAATAGTTTCGGGCTATTATCAGCATCAGAAACTTTTTGTCTAGAACTGTGAAGAAATTTCCTGTCAAATTTCATAAAAACATACCTTTCATTATCATTTTTAGCAAAAGCCATAGGTTTTTGTTATGAATTCAACCTAAAACAACACCAATAGCTATACTTTTATAAAGGTCATTCCTTATCTATTGCTGTACAATAAAGCAGCACCGCAAAGAAATAGCCCAGAGAGTAAAAGCAAAAAGCCAATACATGGTATGTTTTTCGACACCTTGCACATAGAGTATGACATAAAGTAAAACTAAACTATAATTAGAAACATGGGATGACATAATTAACACAAGGTAAGGTTAATATTATGAACAATCAAGCAAAGCAAGATGAAAAACTGTTCAAAAAAGCCCTCAAAGTAGGATGTAAACTCGCAGAGATGCAAGGTTACCCTCTTACGGATAGAAACCAACCTCAGCCTGTTGTCGCCAAGGCTCTGTATCTCTTCCTCGTTAAAGTTCGTCAAATTACTCCTCTTCCATTAGATAAGACCAATGGGCCAAATATCAAACGTAGACTCGCGATATGGATGAAAGGTAATTTAAAAAAAGCGAATTCACAAACAATAACATCCTAAGCCTTAAGTTTCGCGGTAGTTTATTTAAAATTTAATTATAACGATAAATAAAGAGTGGGCCCCAAGCCCACTCGTTTAATAAATACAAGATAATCATTAATTTAGTTTAGATTTACAATACACCAAAATGGCCATTGCCATTTCCTGTGAAGTAATCAATTGATTCAAGGGATCTTGTTCAGAGACGAAACCTCTTCTCTGAAGATCCTCATTTAGACTCTGATACAGAACTCCCAAATTATGTCTAGTGCCTTCATCTAAACTCAGAACTGAGTTTATCACACACTGTCGCATTTGTGCTGGAGAAGCTTGTTTAATCAGTTGCTCTTCTTGTTCAGTTAATCGCGTTGTGTCGGCGATAGCACCTGTAGAAGCGAAAAGAAGAGAAGCCAGCAACGTTGTTATCATTTTCATAGTTAAAACCTTATTATATTGTAGGTTAGAATTGAGAAGATAAACAATTAAACTATTGATTTTAATAAATTTAACTTCAAATCGAGGATAACTAGAAATAGCAAAGTGACACAATCAAACTCTTCAGTTTAATGCAAAAACTGTGATTTATAACACGGCGTAAAGTAACCTCAAAGTTTGTAAATAAACTAGGGTGTGATGTGAGCAACTTAAATAGATTGAATTGAGTTATTTAAAAACGTCGATGGCAGCATTTATCAGCAAAGACGACAAAATACTCACTTTCTTTATCCAAAATTATATGGCGGCTCAACATCACGACACACTACAATTAATGAATGCTGGCAAAAAGCTATAATATTAATCGGAAATATTGAGTTACTGGGATTCTAGTCTCAACTCAAGCTGCTCAACTTTTTCATTAAGCTCTCTAATTGACTCCAATAAAATAGGGATCATTCCTTTATAATCTAGCAGTTTATTTCCTGTCTCTATGTCTGTAAAAACAAGGGCTGGGTATACTTCTTCTACTTGTTGAGCAAGGAAGCCAGCTTCAAACTGCTCCTGATCAACATAACGATACTGATAGGACTCAATTTTAAGCATTTCATCCAAAGATGTCGTCAAAGGAGTAATATCCTCTTTGATGTGAATATCACTGAATCGTAAGAAAAGATGCTCTGGAGCAGTTCTCGATAAGTAATGAGATTCACTTTCTACATTGAAATATGTAATCGGCCCTGGTGACCAATAAGATCTGTCTTGTTTGTGAACACGAAAAAGATAGGAAGTATCATCACCTCTTAATGCAGGGCTGGGAGAGCTTCCTGTAGGGCACTGTATAACAACATCTAAATAATCATCTTCACTAATGTCGACAAATTTTAAATAACTTTGTCTATCTTCAGAAAATGCCTTTTTTAATGGTGCTTGATAAGTAACCTCATTAGGCAAAAATTCTGAAAAATTCAGATAATCGCTTGTACAGAGAATATTAAAAGACTGTGAGTTAGCACACCATGGTGTAAGAAACGTGGCAAGCATAATGTAAGTTTTGCGCATAATTAACCCTCAATTGATATAAATTACAAATGTAATATCTCTTTTAGATTAAAGTTTTTAAAGCCTTTTAAGGCCATATTATATCATTTGTTATCTAGCTCAAAAGTCAAACAATAATTATTAATAAATAGGTTAATTTCTCCGGTTGAATTTAGAGTATATACTCAAAAATAGTAAAAATTAACAAAATACCTTAAAAAAACTTATTTACTCAATATGTAAAAATTAAATGCATCTTTATAAATAATGATTAACATTCACACAAAAAGATATCTAAGCTGTCACATATTACAGTGAAATTGTAATTATTAACCTCTTAATTACCTAACTTCTAGCAATATAGTAAATCCATGATATATATATTTAAATATACTATATAGGATTCTATTTCATTATGGTGATGTTAAAAATAGATAATTTACCTTTGACATTTCAACCTCAAAAAAGATAATAGCTGCCCCAAAGTTGTTATAATAATTGGACTAAATACAAGTATGCTATCGTGTTTACTACTTGTGCTTAATAGTGTGCTTTTTCTGTTTATCTGTTTGCATCTATTTAAGCAAGAAAGCGTTTTAGAGTTTAAGAAAGACGATTTTTCATTGTGGATAAATGATAAAAAATTACTCAGTTTTCGTAAAGGCAGCAGTAATTTAAGGCTAATTACTTACTTGTTTGAGAACGTTGATAGAGATATTCCAGCGGAAGAACTAGAACAAAACGTATTCTTAAATAACAGTATTACCACAAGCAAAGTTATGCGTAATACCGGCATCCCCTCTCAAGTACTCGAACAACACTTTGAGATAAAGAGAGAATCAATAAAGCTGATAAAAAAGCGGACACCACTAGAGTAGCGATGTCCGCAACGCAACTGCGTTCTTTAAACGGCTAGGTGACGTTACCTGATAACATCAACAATATTTTCTAATAAATAACGTGAAAAATTTGTGATCAATATCACTCAAAAGCTATCTGAGAACAAGTCATCAATAATCACCGTGAATATAAACACTTTTAGAGTTTAGATAATGAATAAAAGACGATTAATTATACTACTATGCCTTTCTTTTTCTGGTTGGCTATTCTCAAGCGCCATGCTTTACAACTACATGTCTGAACAACAGCAACACTTAGAAAGTATCAGTACTGAAAATGCCTACAATATCGTCATACAAGCACTAAGAAAAAAGCGTACACAACAAGAAATTGTTCAAACTATGCAATATTGGTTTGAAAATGAGTGGACAGCTCAAACAGGTTCTGTAACGACCTTATGTGAGTATGGCAGAGACAAACTAAGAAGAATTCTGACAGAAGAAGGAGTGACCACCGTATGTCGACTGCACATATAAATACATACCTGCTCAGATCATTAATTATACTATTGAGTCTCTCAGGTTGGATAACGGGTACTTTTTTATATTACTCCATGAACGAGCAAGGTAAATATATTGCTCAGATGAAACAAATCAACGCCACTCATATATTGACGCATTCATTTCAAAACCTAAATTCGTTTGACGAAGTGAAATCACTGATAAATAAGTGGCAAAAACAAAACTGGAGCGCCCAAACAGGTTCATTAAATACAATATGCACCAATCGCCCTCAACGACTTATTGAAACCTGTAAATTGATTAATCAACAAAACTTTGAGCAACTTTGCCAATAACGACCTTATTTTATTCTTTATAGGTCATTATTGGTCAAAAATAACGTTCAGCCAATAAGTCATTCCTTGAACTAAAAAATAGAATAATAACTCTAATACTTTTAAAGATTTCATTTCGATGGTGTTCTAAATAATACTTCAGTAAACTTAGAGCCTTAGCTTAATTGCACATTTCAGATTAGTACTATCTTAGTATAATTTATTGTGATTTAGTTCACTTAAATGTATCACTATTGTCCCTTCAGAAAACGGAGTATTCAACCAAAAGCGAACAGCAATGATAATCAATTGCAATAATGCTGAAGTTTATTTATTCTTTCATTATTTAAAGGAATAAATTCAAAAATATGGACAGTATTTCATTTTTAGACGACCTTTTTCGCCATTCGCAGCAAATAAACCCTCACCTTTCAGGTGAAATGAAAGTAGCTTCAAATGATGCCTCACTTTGGCCTTCGATTGATATACAAACGCCTAATTCACAATCAATCCGTGACCTTTATGAAAGTTTACAACACCAGCATCCAGAAGCAGGCTCTGCTTATTGGTTGACGAGAACTTGGAGTTTACTTTGTTGGCAGCCAATTTATCTTGCTTGTATATCTGTGTATTGTTGTAATGGATTACCCAAATTATCTTATATCAAGCAGAAAGTTCAGCCCTGCTTTATCGGTGGCTATCAATTTGAGCATCATCACCATTATATTGGAGATCAGCAAGAATTAATCACTTATGCGGGCCAAGAGTTACAGACACTGTTCAGTCACTTTCGTAAAGAGATCAACCAGTGGACTCGTATACGTCCAGGTTTCACTCATTACCTGTTCGCCGACGGAATCTTAAGTTGTTTAGTCAAGCTCCAAGAACAGGTACCCGCACTTACAGATAGCCCACTTATTGAGCAGGCTAAACTCTGGATAACAGCGTGTAATTTACCAGAAAAATTAATCGACAACTTAAAATACAACCAGCAAACCAAACAGATGACCTTTGTCAGAACAAGCTGTTGTTTCGTTTATAAACGCCACGACCGCGAGTTTTGTCAGAACTGTCCAAGACACATAAATAACAAACGTTAGGACTATTCGCGAATGGACTCTTGCCTTTTTTGACTAAATGAAAAAGCCGTAAGAAAAATCCACACAGAAAAGACGATACACAAGTAAATTGGATAAAGAGGATTAAGTGTTGCACTAAACGCAAGTAACGAGGCGAAACCATATCCGATTGTATGAGACATCGATACGTAGCCAGCAACAGCACCCGGAGAATCACTCAATTTTTCTGTCGCTGCGGAAGTATAAGCTGGCACCAGTAACGACGCCCCTATTGCAGCCATTCCCATTGCAAAACCAAAACCCCAAATACTTGGAATTAAAAATAACAAAAAACCAATCAGCAAAGCAATTGAGCCATAACGATACATGGCAGTAGTCGACAGTTTTTTCTTCTTAATCACCAAAACTTGAGCTGAAAATGTTAATCCCGCACTGATGGTTAACAATATACCAATCGCATCACTTATCTGTTCTGTTGACCAACGCGTAACAGAAAAAATTAGTGGCGAAAAACTGTATTGCAAAAGAGCAATAGCAGCACAAAGCAATAAACCACTAAGCAAGAAAGGCTGTAATGTCTTCGGAGGGCACCATGGAAGAGGTTTTTTTTGTTGGTTTGGGATTATTTCAGACGTTGGTGATGGTAAAATTAAAGCTCCCAATAGAGCAATGAATGGCAGAGCAATCATGAGAAATAGAGGTGCAAACGGAGAAAACTTTAACATTAAAATCGATAATAAAGGCCCAGCCAACCGCCCTGTACTTAAACCAATACTTACCGTTGTTATTGCCTGTAAACGTTCATTTTTTCCGTACAATATCATTGCCCAATGCTGGCTAGCTGGCACCATTCCAGCTACAGTACAACCATAGATAATTCTGGCTAACAGAAGCCCTAATAGCGACACCATCGCCCACTCTTCACGATAAGTACTGAGAAAAGTAAAAAGACATAATAAAGTAAAACTCACTGCCATACCCAGTAAAGCTTGGATCACTACTTTTTTCGGGCCAAATTTATCGCTATATCGCCCCCAAAAAGGTGCTGATGGCAAAAAAAGAAAACTACCAATGGCAATTAGAATGGACCACGTGGATAAGTCAAATGCTGACTTTTCGACTAAGAATGGCAGTGAGACGAGTAAACCATTCTGACCGATCCCCATCAGAGCAGCGGCAAGGCCAATCAAAATTAATTGAGACTTATTGTTCATTGTTTTGGACATCATTTTTCATCTTAATACGAGAAATAAGGTATTCATTATTAATTAGCCACAATTAGTGACAAATTTTAGGCTTAGATAAATTCTTAATGATAGAATTAAATATAAGAGTAACAAAAATCATTATCATTTACATTTGCTTGTATTTACATTATCCTCTTTTACACATTTACTCAACTGATGATTAGAATATGTACCAATTGGTCGATGCATCATTTGTCATTGATGCTAAAACGATTCTTGCTCCAACGAATCTGACCTTTAAAGCGGGTAAAGTGACCACTTTACTCGGACATAATGGATGCGGAAAATCTACATTGATTAAGCTATTGAGCAGACAAAACCGCTGTTCCAGTGGTGATATTACTTTTAATCAAAAGGCTCTTTCCTCCTTTAGTCATTTAGAATTTGCTCATCAGGTTGCTTATCTGCCACAACATCCACCTCTTACTGATGGAGTCACGGTTCGTGAATTAGTTTGTTTTGGTCGTTACCCGTGGAAGGGAGCCTTCGGTCGTTACAGTAAACAAGATTATGCCATCGTAGACCAAGCCATTGAGAGAGTTGGACTCAATCGATTTTCTCATCGGTTTGTAGCAACACTTTCTGGTGGTGAAAGACAAAGAGCTTGGGTTGCAATGTTACTCGCCCAAGAAAGCCAATGTATTTTACTTGATGAACCCACTTCGGCGCTTGACGTTGCCCACCAGCACGAGCTGCTAAGCTTGATTCGAGAACTCAATCAGTCAATCGGGTTAACTGTAATTATGGTTCTTCACGATATTAATATGGCCGCCAAATTCAGTGATCAATTGGTTGCCTTGCATTCAGGAAAAGTCATTGCATCAGGTAAACCTCAAGAGTTGATGACACCCGCAATTTTACAAAAGATTTACGGAATGGAACTCGCTCTATTTACACATCCACAAACGGGTCACCCCATTAGCTACATAGCTTAAAGTTCAAAAGGTATTGATTGTGAAAAAAAGTCTTATTGCATTTTTCATCCTATTGGCCTGTACTTTCAACAGCTTCGCTCTAAAAATCCAACATGAAATGGGCACTGCTACTTTTAAAAATACACCCAAAAAAGTACTCGTTCTCGATTGGGCATTAGCAGAAACCGTTTTAAGTTTGGGCATTGAACTACAAGGTGTTGCGGACGCAAAAGGCTACCAACAATGGGTTGTTAAGCCACATTTAGGCGCTAACGTCATCGATTTAGGCTCTCGTCGTGAGCCTAACCTTGAACTGCTTGCCGAGACAAACCCTGATGTTATTCTGATGAGCCAGCACATGGCAGCGGCTTTTAAACCTTTGAGCAAAATAGCCCCTGTGCTGGTTTATAGTCTTTACAACGACAAAAAGCGCCCCTTAGACACAGCAATAGAGATCACTCGCTCCCTGGGTGTCTTGTTCAATAAAGAGCAACAAGCTCAAAAATTAATTGAGCAAACAAGGCTGAAATTAAAACAAAATGGAGAACAAATACGTTCTGTCAATGTTACTAACTCGCCTCTTTTATTTGTACGTTTTGTGAATGATAAAACGCTACGCATTCACGGTCAGGGCTCTTTAGTTGATGCTACCATCACATCGATGGGGTTAAGCAATGATTGGCAAGATGAGACTAATTTATGGGGATTTACCACCGTTGGAACTGAAAAAGTTGCGGAGCATCAGCAGGCTATCGTCACACTATTTGGTCCACTCACTCAACAACAACGTGACAGACTTTCACTCTCACCACTTTGGCAAGCTATGGCTTTCACACGAACAAAGTCAGTCCATGAACTGCCTGCAATATGGACATTTGGTGGATTACTTACCGCACAACGCTTGAGTGATCACCTTACACAACAATTGACAAAAAAATAATGAATACCCGCACTGTTTACATACCTGCTTCATCAAAACAATGGCCATTGAAAGCCCTTGCTTTAACTCTTCTTTTTATTTTAAGTTTAGGTGGATTACTGCACCTTACTGCACCTTATTCGCAAGGCATTGATTTACTCTGGCAGACTGTGTTTCATTTTGACCCTGAGAATTACCAGCATCTGATAACACAATTAACTTATCTACCTCGCCTTTCTATGGCGCTAATGTGTGGATTTGCCCTAGCCGTGTCGGGCTGTGTGATGCAATTTGTCTTACGTAACCCTATCGCCTCTCCAACCACATTGGGGGTCGCTTCAGGTGCAGAGCTTGGAATAGTGATAGGTATTTTGATGGTTCCGATTCAATTTGCTGTTCCTTCCTTTGTCACCGCTTTTATCGGTGGCTGCCTAGCAACTGGATTAGTTTTTATCCTCAGTTCAACACGAGGTTATTCACCATTACATATGGTACTTTCAGGCATGGTTGTCAGTTTATTTTTAGGCTCTATCACCACCATGCTCTTAATGATAAATGATCAAAAACTTAGTAGCATTTTTGTTTGGGGAGCGGGAGTTTTAAATCAAAATGGCTGGACTGGCGCTCAAACCCTACTCCCTCTCATCGTCATTCCTACGTCGTTATTGTTACTGTTTCAACGTCCTCTATCCGCTTTACAATTTGGTGATAATGTCGCCTTGTCGCTAGGAATAAATATAAAACATATCAAACTACTGTGTTTGTCACTGGCTATTTTTATCAGTGCGGCGGTGGTTAGCGAAGTTGGCCTTATTGGGTTTGTCGGTATTGTCGCGCCTGCTATTGCGAAAATAATGGGAATAAGACCACTCGGAAAACAGATTATTGCTAGTGGTTTGATTGGTAGTGGCCTCCTCTTAATGGTCGATCTCGTTATTCAGCCTTTTTCAGGCATTGGGGGGGAACTCTTACCCACTGGTGCTATGACAGCTCTGATTGGCGCGCCTTTTCTATTATGGTTACTACACAAAACGCCATTACAAGCAGAATTTAAAGCCCGCAATGAACCAACCACTGGTTATCAGTCTCACGCTCCAAGAGGTACGTTAATAGCACTGCTGCTAAGCCTCGTTTTGGTGTGTTTTTTGGCACTCGTTATTGGCAAAAACCAGACAGGCTGGAGCTTCATTTTAAGCCAAAAATTATTTGAGCTACGAGCGCCACGGGTATTTGTAGCACTATTTGCTGGAATAGGATTGGCCTTTGCTGGCAGCTTGATCCAACGTATCTCCAATAATCCTATGGCCAGTCCTGAAGTCTTAGGGATAAGCTCTGGCGCGGCATTAGCTTTAGTCTTAGGGACGACCCTTGCTGGCGTAGTTCAGAGAGAACAACAAATGTTGCTTGGTACTTTGGGCGCACTCTTAGTCACCGCACTCGTGTGGTTACTGGGCAGGAAAAGTCAATTTTCGCCGACTCAAACATTACTAATTGGTATTGCTTTGAGTGCCGGGCTTGATGCATTGCTTAGGATTGCAATGAGCTCTGGTCATGATAACGCCACCGCCCTATTGACTTGGTTATCCGGTTCGACTTACCTGGCAGATTACAACGACGTTTTGCTATTACTGGGGGGAGTATCAATATTAGGAATGACTGCGTTATTACTGCATCGATGGGCAGATCTCATCGGCCTAGGTGACACTATGGCTTACAGTATTGGCGTAAATACCGCTGCGGTTCGCTTAATATTATTATTGCTTGTCGCCTTGCTCACTACACTGTGTACCATTGTTATAGGCCCGTTAAGTTTTATCGGCTTACTCGCACCACATATGGCACGTTCTCTCCATCAATATCGAGCCTTACCACAGATGCTAACGGCAGCTTTACTCGGTGCCATCATTATGGTTTTGGCAGACTGGGCAGGCAGAGTGGTTTGGTTTCCATGGCAGTTCCCTGCAGGCTTATTGGCTTCACTCATTGGTGGAAGCTACTTCCTTTACCTGATGAGGCATTAATTTTCTATACTCATTTTTTTTGCGATTAAAAAACCACATTCATTTTGATGATAAAGTACAATAAAAACATGCACTTTAAGTAATAAAGCTATTGAATATGTTAATGATAATGATTACTATTGTCATGTTTATTACTATCATCAACTGAATTAGAGTTATTATAATGAATCGTACCAACGATAGGCTTAACCACGAGAAAACAAGCCATCAAGTTCCTTCTAGGGATCCTGCCCTTGCTTGTTTTCTTAATTCCCTAGCCCGAGAAAATCAATCTATACAAATTGAAGCGCGCGATGATGCTTACTTTTTCCAACTTCCTTTATTTGATCGAGGCACAATAGAAATTTGCCTATGCTATTATTCAGAGCTTGGAGGGCATGACTATTACTTACCTGCACGTCTGATCACAGAAGATAATGTGACTCTTCTTTCCGCTCAGCAAATCATTGAACATGTTGCTTCAGATCCCCTATTTGTCGGACATATTAGTGATGAGCAAAAGGACATTTTCGTCAAACGGGTACTTGAAAGCCATTACAATACCACTCAAGCTATTGAATATTCTCCATATCAAACGCAATTATTTACTGATGAACTCGATTTCAAAACGGCAGAACAAGGGTTATTAATTGGCCACTCATTCCACCCTGCACCGAAAAGTCGTGAACAATTTACAGCGCAAGACGCTAAATTTTATTCCCCAGAACTCGGTGGCCAATTTCAGTTGCACTGGTTAGAGGTTAGTCAGCAATTGCTTGCCACCGGCAGCTCTGCAGGCGTCCCATTTGCTCAGAGAATAAAACAACTGGTTATCCATGATTCAACATTAAAACAGGCACTCGATAATGCAGCTCTTGATGGAAAAACATTATTACCTGTTCATCCATGGCAATGGCAAGTAATGCAAGACAATCCATCGATTGAGCATTACATTAATTCAAGAGAAATTGTGAGCCTTGGTCAAATTGGTACGATATGGTACCCGACCTCTTCTACTCGCTCTCTGTATGCACCAACGTTGCCCTACATGTTGAAGTTTTCCTTAAGTGTTAAGTTAACAAATTCTATTCGTAACCTTTCATTAAAAGAAGTAGTGAGGGGGACTCGCTTAAATGATCTCTTCCAACAACAAAAGCTAGCTAATGAACTTGGCGATGGCTTCGGGTTTCAACTGATGCAAGAGCCAGCTTACATGGGGTTAAAAGACCAAAACAATCAAATCATAGATGCGAGTCTTGTGGCATTTAGAGACAATCCTTTAGCAGAAAAACCTCAGCAAGAAGCCGTCGTTTTAGCGACGTTAACGCAACAAAACCCATACGAAAAATCCAGTTTAGTCGCACACAGAATTCGTCACTACGCTAAAGAAAATAACCTTTCCGATATTGACGCAGCTCAACGCTGGTTTGACGCTTACTGTACTCACGCGGTTGTTCCTCTTTTCCATTTACAAGCAAACTTCGGGATTGTATTTCTCGCCCACCAGCAAAATATTGTCATGCAGCTAGAACAAGGCTTTCCTGTGGGTATGTACTACAGAGATTGCCAAGGAACGGGCTATACCGATCTTGCTTTCCAATTATTTAGCCACGAATTAGGTGATGATAAACAAGCGCTAGAAAACTACTGGAATTTTGATAAGGTGAAACGATATTTTGCTTACTACCTCATCATTAACTCAACATTCAATGTTATCTCTGCCATATCCAGTAGTCTGAGTATCACTGAATCACAATTAATTAGGCAGCTTCACGCCAAACTCAACGCGTTACTTAACTCGGGAGTCAAGGATGATCGTTGTTTGAGGTATGTACTTTCAAGTGATGCTTTATGTTGTAAAGGTAATTTCTACTGTTATTTAGCCAACTTTAACGAGAACTCCATTCCTGACCCAGCGGTAATCTACTTTGATTTACCCAATCCACTTATCAATATTAAGGAGATCGCTCATGGATAATTACAAAACCTTAATTTTTGATGGTAAAAACAGTATTTCATTTACGGTACAACTAGGTGATTTTGACCACCCTACAATATGGCAAACCTGCTTTGAAGAACTTGACCTGCTTTTTGAACAGCAACCACAACTTGAGGCACTCAATATACAAAATACTGATCATGCTCTTGTGGAATGTTTAACTTCTCGCTTACCGATCGCTGGAGTCAAACTGAACCGTTACGCCTTTTATCAAATGCCTCTTTTTTGGCATAAGCATAAGGTATCGACTCAATTCCCAAAGTATTTAGTTCAGTCCGACAGCCGCTACCGACATCACCCTTTACGACCGCCAATGCCTCAAGGGTGCGTCTATAAACGCTTCGATAGTAAAGTTCAAGCGGAAGTCAGTTTCAGACTTATCGATACAGAAAAAGATTTGACCATATTTACTCGCTGGATGAACGATCCAAGGGTCGCTGAGTTTTGGGAGCAAGCTTGGAGTGAAGACCAACTGTTAGCATTCCTTTTAGAACGCTTAGCTGATGATCATATTATTCCTCTGATTGGTGAGTTTAACGGCCAACCTTTTGGCTATATTGAAGTTTACTGGGTGGCAGAGGACAGACTCAGCCCATATTTTGACGTTCAAGATTTTGACCGTGGGATTCACCTTTTAGTTGGCGAGCAAACATTCCGAGGTCCGGATTATTTCAACGCTTGGATCAAAGCCATTAGTCACTACATCTTTATTGATGATGTACGAACCCAACGCATTGTTTTAGAGCCAAGATCGGACAACCAACGATTATTCAATCGGATTCTACCGATGGGTTTTGAAAAGCAATTTGAATTTAATTTCCCTCACAAACGTTCAGCTTTGTTAATGCAAAACCGTGATCGCTTTTTTAAGGAGCAATGGTAATGGAACAAAACGCAATTCAAAAATATTGGGAGGTTGCCAACCACAAACTCGCGGCCAAAATCATCAGTGAATTTGCTTATGAACAAGCCTTTGTTTTACAGCCGAGCAATGACGGTTATGTTCTAAAACTCAATGACAAAACCGAATACACTTTTCAAGGCACGAGGAATATTTGGGGGCAAGTGATGATTAAGCCGCGAAGTATCACTCGATACTCTTCGGTAGAATCTCAAGCTTCTATCTCAGCAGCATTATTAATGCGTGATTTGCAGCCATTGCTTAATATGTCAGACAACGCATTCGCTGAACATTTAGAAGATCTTAATGCCACGCTTCTGAGTGATTGCAAATTAATGCAAAAAAAAGAGTCCATGACTGCGCGTGATTTGGCCTTCTTATCATGTGAACAACAGCAGACCTATTTTGATGGCCATCCAAAATTTGCATTCAACAAAGGGCGACGTGGCTGGGGAAGTGATGATCTTAAAAAGTATGCGCCTGAATCAGCCCAGACTTTTCAACTTATTTGGGTTGCTGTTCATCGTTCCATTTTAAAACAAGCGACCACATCAAATTTGCAATGGCAGGATTTACTCGCACAATCTGTTTATGAATGTGAACTTACTAAAATGAATCAAATTTTGGCCTCATTCAATGTTGAACGCGACGACTACACAATTGTCCCTGTACACCCTTGGCAATGGAAGCAAAAACTATCGATGCTTTTTATCCGAGAATTGGCAGAAAAGCACATTATCTATCTAGGTGAATTTGGTGACCAGTTCCTAGCTCAACTTTCTTTACGTACATTGAGCAACATAACTAGGCCAAATAGCTACGACATCAAATTACCGCTTACTATTATGAACACCTCTTGTTACCGAGGTATTCCCGGACGATATATTCTTGCTGGGCCAACTGCATCAGATTGGATTGATTCCGTTTTTAAATCTGATGAGCTTTTAATTAGTAAAGGAGCACAGGTTCTTCAAGAGCCAGCTGCCGCTTTTGCTATCCAAGCCGATTATGAGCATCTAGAAGGTGCGCCTTATCGTTATCATGAATTACTAGGTGTAATCTGGCGTGAATCGACCACTTCAAAGCTCAAACCCGGTGAGGATGCTATCTTAATGGCAGCTTTAATGGAGAGTGATCATCATGACAACTCACTCATAGCAGAGTACATCAAACATTCTGGTCTCTCGATTCAGGCTTGGTTAACCAAGCTGTTTGATGCCGTGGTGATACCTTATTACCATTTACTCTGTAAATATGGCGTATCATTGATTGCTCATGGGCAAAATGTCACTCTAGTGATGGAAAACTCCTGTCCCAAACGAATTCTTCTTAAGGATTTTCAAGGTGACATGCGTTTGGTCGAGGGCGATTATCCAGAACAGTCCTTACTAGCAGAAAATGTCAAACAAGTCACCGTTCGCTTACCAGAAAATCTCATTATCCACGATTTACAAACGGGTCATTTTGTCACAACACTTCGCTTTATTTCCCCCCTTGTTGCTCAATTAGGCTTCTCAGAAGTGGAATTCTACGCCTTACTTGGAGAAAGAATCAAAGCCTACATGCACGCTAACCCTGATTATCAGCATCGATTCAAACAGTTTGATCTTTTCAAGCCCAAAATCTTACGGATTGGGCTCAATCTTGCAAAATTCCGTCACAGTACAGATGCAAGTGCAACTAGGATGCTCCCAGACATGGACAACATGTTAGAAAACCCATTGGTGACAGCAATGCAAAAGAGGCGTTAATCGTCCATAAAAACTCACCATTTAAACGATAAAGCTCTGTATTAAGTCAATCGTTGTTATTTAGATTACAGCTCAATTAGGCTAAAACCCAAGAAAAGGATTGCTCTCATGACACACACAAACAACATCAAACTCGATTTAGCGGGAATTGGTGCTGGCCCATTCAACCTAAGTATCGCCGCTTTACTCGCTGATCAACCTCAACTTCGATCTCGCTTCTTTGAGAGCAGGGACACCTTTGTTTGGCACCCAGGCCTACTGCTTGATAACACCAATATGCAAACTATGTTCCTGAAAGACTTAGTCAGTGCGGTTCACCCGGAAAGCCCTTATTCCTTCTTGTCTTATCTGGTCAAAAACAAGAAGTTTTATCGTTTTCTTTCTGCAGAATTACAATGCATTAGCCGTCATGAATTTTCTGATTACTTAGCTTGGACAGCACACCAGCTTGATAATGTGCAATTTTCCTCTTCTGTCGAAGAAGTAGAATATACCGGTGAACACTTTAATCTTCATACCAATCAAGGTGTTTACCAAGCAAAAAACCTATGTATTGGTACAGGCAAAGTACCCTTTGTCCCAGAATGTGCAAAACCATACCTAGGCACACAGCTTTTCCATGCAGCTAAAATTGGCCTAACAGAGCAAGACTTCACTGGTAAACGAGTTATAATCGTTGGCGGAGGGCAAAGCGGTGCAGATATCTTCATCAATGCATTACAACATAAGTGGGGCAAACCTAAATCGCTTGATTGGTTATCACGTCGCGCTAATTATCAACCTCTCGATGAAGCTTCTTTCACCAACGAATTCTTTGCACCAGATTATGTTGATGCGTTTGTAAACTTATCTCCCCAAGTCAAACATCAAGAAATTGCGAATCAAAAGCTAACATCCGATGGCATTACCCAAAAAGCACTTCTGAGTATTTATCAAGAGCTATATCACCGCTTTGATGTATTAAAAGAAGATAAATGGGTACGTTTACTGCCTCATCGAACCTTAACGCAAGTACGTAAAGATGCTCAAGGTTTTACACTCTCTGCCAACAATGCTCTTGGGCAAAACTTAGAGACCTTGCAAGCCGATATCGTCATTTTAGCAACGGGCTTTGAAGCTCCTACTCCAGCCTGCTTACGCTCCATTTTGCCTCTCTTAGACATGGACGAGCAAAATCGCTACCAAATGACTCCTGAATTCGAACTGAAATGGGAAGGACAAAGCAACAACAAGATCTTTGCAGTCAATGCAGGAATGCATAGTCATGGTATCGCTGAGCCTCAACTCAGCTTAATGGCATGGCGAAGCGCTCGAATCATCAATAGTTTGGCTGAAAAACAGCTGTTTGATACCGATTCTGGACGCGGCATGATCGAGTGGCTCAGTCCCAATCCTTGTCAAACGCACGTGACAGTGTAACGCGCTTTATGACTTTATACATGAACGCTAACCATTCCATAACTTGTAGCGGTCTAATTTTAAAAATTTAAACTTTACCAGTTTTTGACCTCAGGTCTGATTTATCCAGTCAAGGCTTGAGGGACTTTAAAGGCTACCTTGATTAAAACGGGCCGAATCGCCCTAATCATAATGATGACAGAGAATATTATGAACATGAAAAAAGGATATTTTAAGCTTTCTACCCTTACCCTTGCACTACTTTCCACCAGTAATGCGTTCAACGCTTTTGCTCAAGAAGTACAAGAAGAAAAAATGGTCGTCGTTTCAAGCCATCTACCTAAAGCCCTAAGTGATATTTCTGGTACCGTTTGGTACGTAGATTCCGAGCTGATTGAGCAAGAATATCGAGGTGGTAAAAACCTAGACGAGATCTTAGCAACCGCGGTTCCCTCTCTCGATGTTGCAAGTGGTGGCCGTACACATTCAGGACAAAACCTTCGTGGCCGAAGCATGATGGTTATGATAGATGGCGTCTCTCTCCAATCAGTTCGATCCATTAGCAGACAATTGGATTCTATTGATCCATTTAATATTGAAAGGATCGAAGTTCTTTCCGGTGCAACATCGCTTTATGGCGCAGGCGCATCTGGTGGCGTGATTAATATCATCACTAAAAAAGGAACCGACAGCGGCAGAGAGTTTGAAAGCTTTGTAGGTGGAACCTCCGGTTTCAGTTCCAATCAAGATCTCGATTACAAACTGGCCCAATCCGTTGCATTCGGTAATGAAAAAGCTCAAGGGAGAGTGGCTGTCGCTTATACTAAAAATCAGGGTTATTATGACACTCATGGCGACATTATCACACCAGACATCACCCAAGGCTCGACTCAATTTAACGAAACCGTTGATTTGATGACCAACGCACAAGTCAACCTAACGGCAGGACAGCAACTTAACATACTGACCCAGTATTACGAAAGCCAGCAAGACTCGCCTTATGGCCTCTACTTCGAAAAAGATGACGAAGGAAAATTTCAGTTCGTCGATGTTCGTAAAGGCTACTCTTCGCCCAGGCAGCAAGGTACTCAACGCTTTATGTTGAGCACAACTTATAGCAATGACGACTTTTTTAATTATCAATTGATGTCAGAGCTTTCTTTTAGAACTGAAGACCATACTTTTAGCCCATATACAAGCTCAGGCAAAAACAACTTAAAAACCAGTTCATCTAATCAAGTCTCAGACATTTTGGCCTTTAAACTGGCTTTAAATCGTTCATTTAATGATTTAAGCCTAACTTTCGGAATCGACAGTTATTTAGACGAGTTTGAAAGTAATAATGCCATTTATGATCAATCAACTACTGAATCAAGTGGCGGCCTTATCCATGTCATTGATCATATGGAAGGAAGGTACCCAGGTGTCGAAACCAGGGCTTTAGCGTCATTCATACAATCTGAATATTCGATATCTGATCGCTGGTCTGTACAGGCAGGGGTTCGTTATCAATATATTCATACCACCATTTCTGATTTCCAAAAAAGTACCAACTCAGACTTTGTTCCAGGTGGTAGCACCGATTACAGCGAGCTCTTGTTCAACCTAGGAACCATGTATGACCTCACCCCTGACTCACAGCTGTGGGCAAACTTCTCACAAGGGTTCGATCTACCTAATGCAGCAAAATACTATGGTAAAGATGCAAATAGTCGGGTTTCAAATTCTAAGCTTGAAGGCATTACTACCGACAGTTATGAAATAGGATATCGAACTAACATTGATGACCTAGAGTTTCAGTCCGCGGCTTATTATTCTTATACAGATGCAACAATTTTATATACCGATGAGTTCACCATTAAAGGGCTTTCCAAACCGAAAAGAGTATATGGCATTGAGGCCCAAGCAAAATATTGGGCAACGGACAACCTTCTGATCGGTGCTTCTGGTAATTACGTCAGGACCCAAGAAAAAGGCGACCATGGTTGGGATGACTTTAAAGCTATGGAGGCAAGCACTTCCAAAACCAATACTTGGATAGGATGGTATGATCACGACTATAGCCTAAAGCTACAAAGCCAAACAATGTTTGATTATGAAGACGCCTCGGATAGGAAGCTGAATGGCTACACTGTTGTTGATTTAATAGGTAACTATCAACTTCCTATCGGCAATCTTGGGTTTGGTATCCAAAATGTGCTGAACGAGGATTACTCAACCATTTGGAGTCAAAGAGCAAAATATTGGTATGGTAACTCTGCGATGTTTGACTACAAAGGTCGTGGACGTACATTTACTTTAAATTACCAAGTTAAGTTTTAAGCTTTAAACCACACAAGACACCATAGGCATAAGCTGTGGCCAAGTGCCTATGGTGTTAAGTCCAGTAAGATTATCAATAACCATTGATATTAATCTATTTCCTTTACACCTTAACATCCCCCACCTTCACACAATCATTAAATTCATATAAAATAAAACTATCCATAATAAGCTACAACACAAACAAGACTCTTATAAATCGTGCTTATAAAAAATACCATAACGTCATTTCTTTGCTTGCTATCTATCACCTTCATATCCAAGTTGATAGCGCTATCAAGCTTTCCTCAACTCCCTATTGAGCTCCTTTCCGCTGATGGAATAAAAGCGGTCATGTTTGGCCTTCGTCTAGATGCTACGGCAGCAGCACTTTTAACTGCTCCTATCTTTCTGAGCTTAATAGTGACGAGCCTATTTAGAAAAGAGCCTGCTTTCTTGATTCGTATTCTGCTCAGCCTTGGTACGATTTGGGTTGTTGGAAGCACTTTTTCTGACTGTATTTATGCCAAAGATGCCACTAAGCACGTTACCTTTGAGCTGTTTAACGCACAAGGAATGGAGTGGGAGCTGATAACAACCGCTTTCACCAGCTATTGGGGCACCATTATCGTTGGTTTTGGCTGGTTGGTACTTTGCCTATGGGTGATTTGGAAGTATTTACCCCTAGCGACAAGAACGCCTAGTCGTTTATTTAGCAACGGGGTGTTTGCCCTCGTTTGGCTGCTTCTTACTGTCAGCCTCATCCGTGGTGGATGGCACGATGCCCCTCAAACCCCAATGAGTGCTTATAAAGCCGGTAGCCCAGAAAAGGCATTCATCGCGTGGAACGTGCCATATAGCATTGGCTATTACCTCGGTAAAGGGAGTTCTAAAGCAATAAAGAAAGTAACGAAAAACGCCAGTAAAGCACAACTTGATGCACTCACTCACGCCCAAAAAATGGCACAACCACAGCAGCTTAATGAGTTAAAATCAGCCAATATTGTTGTTGTGCTATTAGAAAGCTGGCCAGCCTTTGATATGCAAAGTTATGCGGGTGTCGCGAATGCCACGCCTTTCTTTGATCAGTTAAGAAAGCGCACGTTGACGACTCACTCCACCTATGCCGATGCTTATCGCACCGTTCAGGGCACTTTTTCTACTTTCTGCTCTTACCCAAATCCAATCAATGGCTTCATGGCGAATAGTCAGTTGCAAAACGCTTCTTATGCTTGCCTGCCGCATATACTGGCGAAAAAAGGGTGGCAAACGACCTTTGTTCAAGGCAGTGGTAAAGGGGCTGTTGGAGCATTCGCACAAACTGTCGGCTTTAAGCAATCTTTTGGCAAACATGATTACAAATTTGAAGGCTTTAAGAACGAATGGGGCTTCATGGATGACGATATCTACCGTTTTGCTCTCGATCAGATCGATCAATTAAGCCAATCTACTCAGCCGTTTCTTCTTACGATCAATACCGGAACAACCCACGGCTCGATTCTCCCTGATGAGGTGGGCTATGTATTCGGCCGTGAAAATCAAATTAACGAGCGTCGCAGTGTCGTGAAACATGCCGATGATGCGTTGCAACGCTTTATTACTAAGCTCGATGCTAAATTGGCTCAGCTTGATAAGCCAACTATGGTCGTTTTACTGGCCGATCACACCGCTAAAACGGTGACTGGTGGGTTTGTTAAAAATGCCATCCCCATGCTGATGTACGCGAGCGATCAATCCATAGCCCCAGAGAATAGGCCTATTGCTTCTTCTCAAAGAGACGTTGCCCCAACGGTCATGGATTGGCTAGGTGGTTATGTGCCTTGGTTTACGGGTCACTCGCTGATGGATCACCACTACCCAGGACGCTCTAGCTTTTCTTTTGGTAATGGTTTTTTCTGGATGACGAAAGATCATGGTATTGCGATTAACAGCTCGACAGGCGAACTCAGTTTATGTTTTGAGATTGGGGACAACGTAGTCAGCAAGAAAACGGTCGATTGTGAGCAACAACCTTGGAGCCAAGCCCTATTTAAAGAAGGCAGTTATTACAACGCCATTTCACAACAGCTTTTGTTCGAAGGCAAAACGCAGCAATACCGCCATCAAGTGAGCGAGCCTTAGAGCGAATACCGCGGCCCCGCAGCTCTCTCTCTTCTTCTATCAACGTCACCATAGGCAAGGCGCTTCGGCCATGCCTATGGTGGCGCATTTTATTAAGATTCGCTTTGTTCAGCGATTTGCATCTTGCCTTTAATCACCGTAACTGCTGAGCCGATTAACTTTGTCCTACCGTTGGGCAGTAGTTCCGTGTCGACATACCCTCCTCGCTGGGAAGCTTGAAAACCTTTCAATTGGGTTTTGGCTAGTTTTTCTGACCAATAAACCGTTAAAGCACAATGAGCAGAGCCTGTGACCGGATCTTCATTCACCCCCACCCAAGGCGCAAAGTATCGAGACACAAAGTCTAAATGTGGATCAGACGAAATTGCAGTAATAAGAACGCCACGACCAGGCAGTTGCTTTAATCTATCAAAATTGGGCTGCAGGTTAAGTAGAGTCTGCTCACTGGCTAATTCAATCAGTACTTTTTCATCAAAATGGCCGAACGAGATGATCTCTTCTTGAGTCAGCGTGAGATGTTCTAACAAAGCGGCAGGGCTCGGCTCAGAAAACTCAATGCTAGGCGATGGGAAATCAAGTTCAATCGTCGATTCATTAATCAGTGCAGTCAGCGTGCCTGACAAGGTTGAAAAACTCACCTTATCACCTGCCTTTACTTGCCCTTTCTCTCTTAATACATGAGCTACAGCAAGGGTGCCATGACCACATAAGTTGACTTCGGCTTCAGGCGTAAACCACTTTAAGTTCATATCTGAAAGGGACAAAAAAGCCGTTTCGGATACCGCCATTTCACCCGCAATCGCCAGCATTAACGGTCGGCTAAGCTGCTCTTGCGTGATACAAACCCCAGCAGGGTTGCCTTTAAATACTTGTTGAGTAAATGAATCAACTTGATAAATCTCTAATTCCATACGATATCTTTCCTGATTGATAAATCATCGCAAACAGAGGTTCAAACTAACACAGGTGGTTGGAAACTCACAATGGAGTGTATATTAGAAGCGTCTGGAGGATTAAGTTCAGCAGAAACAAAAAACTCATCATTGCTGCTGATGCATCAGAATGCTGACGACTCAAACTGTTCGTCAGCAATCAATGTAGCCAAAGCAGCCTGTTTTTACTATGAGTTAAAACGAGAAAAGCGTTAATCTTCGTCTTCTTCTACAAGCGCTTCTTCTACACTTTTGAACTCTTCTAGTGCTGCGGTAAGCAGCTCAACAATCTCACTTGCGATGACTGCTGGTGGCTGAAGGTTTTCCGTATCTTCCAGTGAATCGTCTTTCAACCACGTGATATCGAGATTCGTCTTATCTCTAGCAATGATCTCGTCATAACTGTATTCACGCCAGCGACCATCTGGGCCTGGACCACCCTCTGCTTCCTGAACTTCTGCCCAAGTTGCAACTCGTGCTTTTTGGTCATCCGCTTTATAAAGTTCAATAAACTCTTTGAAGTCGTTCCATGCAAGCTTATTAGTTTTCAGAGTCTTATGAACATTAGTTCGGTAGTCATAAACCCATACGCTTTTCGTCCACGCTTCTTTTGAAGCTGGCTTAGCATCGAAGAACAGTACGTTTGCTTTCACGCCTTGAGCGTAAAAGATACCAGTTGGTAGACGTAAGATAGTGTGCAGGTTAAAACGAGTAAGCAGCTCCTTACGAATAGTTTCACCAGCACCGCCTTCAAACAACACGTTGTCTGGCAGTACCACAGCGGCTTTGCCAGAGTCTTTTCCGTCGACTCTTAACATATTGCCGATATGTTGGACAAAGTTAAGTTGTTTGTTCGAGGTTTCTGCCCAAAAATCTTCACGAGTATAAGTCAGCTTTTCTTTCTCTAACTTGCCAGTTGAGTCATTGATAATAGTTACTGAGCTCTTTTTCCCAAAAGGAGGGTTAGCTAGAACCATATCAACTTTGTTAGATCCAACCTCTTTCGCCAATGCATCTGATGTAGAGATCGGGCACTCTTCAGCTCCAATACCATGGAGATACAGGTTCATGGCACATAAACGAGCCACCGAATCTGAGATGTCATTACCGCTTATTGCTTCATTTTTTAAAAAACGGTTCTCTTTTTTAGTCAGTGCTTTAGGTGTTCTTTCACCTGTTTCTCTATCAATATCAAAAGCAACATAGTCATGCGCGACTGTTAAAAATCCACCGGTACCACAGGCAGGATCAGCAATCTTCTGCATTGGCTTCGGTTGCATTACATCGACGATTGCTTCAATGATTGGGCGCGGAGTAAAGTATTGACCTGCACCTTTCTTTTCGCTTTCAGCACCTTTTTGTAGCAAGCCTTCATAGATCTCGCCTTTGACATCAATACTCAACGATGACCATGACTCTTTGTTAATCATTGATATCAGGCGCTCTAGTTTCGCTGGGTCTTGAATTTTATTCTGGGCTTTTCGGAAGATCATGCCCAGTGTACCCTTTAGGCTACCTAAGCTTTCCAGTGTATGGCGATACTCCATCTCTAGGTCTGAGCCGTCTAGATCAATAAGCTTGGCCCAACGCTCAGCAGCTAAGCTTTCTCTCTCTTTACCGCCTTCTGCTCGCTCAGAAGACATTTTTAAGAAGATCAGATAGGTTAGCTGTTCTACATAATCGCCATACCCAACACCTTCATCACGTAAAACATGAGCATAGTTCCATACGCGGTTTACAATTTCACTTGTAGTTACATTGTTCATTATTTATCTTATCTCAAATCAAGAATGTCTTTGACCCACTGATGGCTATCAAACTGGCTAAGGTATAACCTCGCAGCAGTATTAAACTGAGTGGATTTGCACGTCGCTCGAATTTTTCTTAGTAAATTCTTAATATTCGTTTCTATTGCTAATGAGCGAGGGTCTAAGCCCGCATCTAGCAACTCATTGGTTGAAGCAACTAACTGCCTTATTTCTTGGTGTATTTGCTTTCTGGCTCTTGTCGTATTTTTGTGATTTAAGTGGTAAAGCTCGATCGACTTTTTTACTCTTTTGTAATTATCAGACGTGGAGTCACTTTCATTCGGACACGCTTCACCATTTTGATTAAATGTTAGCAGTTTGCAGTCATTCGCTTTTGTTGGATCCAATAACATTGGTTTTTCAGCATTGTTATCAGTCTCTGACTTGTTCCAATCTGGAGGTGTGAATAACGGGAAATGGTCGTGCTTCCCTCCTGCAGATTCAGCTTCAACTCTTCGCGAGTTACAGTAAGTGCAAGAATATCTATAATTTGACCATTCAAATGCTAACCACCAATACCCTGGATGCTCAGAACACTCAACAACTTTACCTTTAGGACGAAAATGGTCAATGGGGTTATCTGACCGAAGTTCTTTTGATTCACAATACCAACATTTACCAGATGATTGCTCAGCTAAAAGATCACTTAGATCACTCCATAGATTATTTTTAGCTGAGATTGCAGCCTTTCTTGCACTAATCCTTGCTCGATTAACTTTTTCTGTAATTTCTGCTGCAGACCAGTTTTTCTTCGCTCCTTCGGCTCTAACCTTAGCTTCACTCTCGTCCATTTTCCTATCGACATAAACCCAGGCCGCATCAACCTGCGCTTGTCGATTTCCCGGTAAATCAATCTCTACTTCATCTAAATCAATGTAGCGCATTAATCATCGGCCTCTTCAGCATCCAATTCAGCGAGAATCTTATCTGTCATCTCCGCCATCTGCTCTCTATCTTTATCTGACAGGAAAGTTTGTGCGAATAGCTTGTCACCATGCTTTCTGCCCCATGCTTTAACAAAAGCAGAGAAATATGGGTCTGAGTATGCGTCAAGAAAACCTGATTTATCTAACTGCTCTTGCAGTTCTTTATAGCGAGCTTCTTCTTCCTCTGTGCGTTCTTCATTTGCCAGCAGAATTGCATGTTCATCTAGCTTTTCTAATGTTTTCGGGTCCAAATCAGAACGCAGGCCAAACATGTCACTCATAAGGATGCCTGAGAATCCCATACCTTTAGGCTCATAGAGTGGTGACGCAGCAAAAACTTGCAAGCTATCTTCGTCACGCTTCATGATTTTGATTTGTTCTTGCTTCAAGGTGGAGATGACAATTGGGTCATGCGTCGCCAGTACAATATGGCTGTTATCCACAGCACCAGAGTCAGCCTTCTCTTTGTTTGCATCCAAGTTGAAGCCAGCAACTTCTTTTAAGAAATTAATGTACTCCATACTCCACGCAGGGTTTAAATGCGTGTCTGGTTCGTCTAGCAAAAATAGGGATTCATCATCACGGGTAAAACGCAACAAGCCTAGTACGGTAATCAGCTGTTGTTCACCTTCACTTAATTCTCTGAAGGTCAAAGACTCATCGCTACCATTCTTGTTCTTCACTTTTACTCGAATACGTACTTCGTTAATCAGGTTGGAAAAATAGATACTTTCTAATAATTTAAAGAAATCTTTATCCGAAGTTTTGTCACCCACCTGCTTCAGAGCTTCCAAATCCTTTAAGTACAAAAAAAGAGCTTCAACATTGTCGGCATTCTTCTTCATCGGATGAGGAACTTTCATCGTTCTACGCATTGGAGCTAAAGATGCAGAGAACAACCGATCTAAAAATGGCCTAACAACACCTGTCGCATTCCAAAACCTTGAATCGCCCTGCTTACTAGTCCAATCCGGCTTGTTAAGCACAAATAGCACCGATTCAATACCCTCTATAAAAAGCTTCTCTTTTAGAAACTTTTTAACTTTTTCATCTGCACCTAGAAAAAACGAAAGTAGGACAAAGTTACTATGTGCTTTTTGTGCATAAAACAATGGTCTTAACGGAAGCGTTGTCTCATTCAAACCATGCTTTACAGGGTAGAGAAGTTGGTCTCTAAATTTACGCTGGTGCTCGTAGAAATGCGTGGCTAGTCGGTCACTAGGTCCCGAGTAATAGCCAAAAACGTTCGATGGTAAAAACTGACGAGTTTCATCTTTAAAGAAATCAGTATATTTATCGGTTATAACCTTCTCAGGGCTGCCTTCGACATGAACTAGAACCTTATACTGGTCCTTCTTCACCGCGGTTTCCTTTGCTTCGACAATTATGCGGTTGCCACGACACAGATACTCTAGCTTGTAAGAAAACGAAGGTGCTTTGTGTAAATCAAGGTCACGAAAAATTATTACCAATGCTTCAATAACATTCGATTTACCCGCACCATTCCAACCAATGACGACTGTCACGAGTTCATTTTGGTCAAAGTCAATCTCAATATCTTTAAGATTCTTAAACTCACTGATCCAGAGTTTATCCAGCTTCATTTGGCTTTACTTCCTTGTATTCAAAAAGATCGCCTTGCTTAACATTCCCTACTTTAACTGGAGTAACATTGACTCCTTTCGTCGCGGTTACATCCTTGAGCTCTTGGTAAAACTCTTCGACTACCTCTGGTGTAACCTCACCTTGAAAGCCTGATAGTTCAAACAGCTCATCGACGTTCAATGGTTTCTTAGATTCCATAAGCACATCAATGATCGGGCGTCTTTTCATTTTTTTTGCTCTCGCTGTAGGTTTCTTTTTTGTAAGCTTGGCTTTTTGCTCCACTTGGTCTTTTTCCAAACGGACCTTTTCTAACAGTTGCTCAGCAGTTTCTTCCGAAGCATGGTTTTCAACTAGTTGGCCAGAAAATGCCTTTGATAAGATAGATGACTTTAGCTGTTCACTATGTTTAATTTTCTTCGTTAACTCATCTTCGGTTCGTTGCGCTGCCTCAAGCTTATCCGTGACAAGCTTCGATATTTCTATAGCCTCATTTATAGAAGGCAATGGAATTGGTAACCCCGATATTTTCGAGATACTCAGTGTATATAGACCCGAGGTAGAGCTCGCTACAGATTTAATTTGTTCTCGACCAGGTAAAGACATCAACCAATAAACGACAAAGTCACAAAGCTCTTTATCGATTAACCGAACTTTAATTAGATGGTTTTGATGTACACATGGACTGATTGAATCATCCCATACAGCTAATCGACCTATTTGATCAGGGCTACCGTTACCCTCTACAATGAGTAGATCTTTATCTTCTAGCAAGACTCGATCTAATTCTGTATCAGTAACCCCTATTTCTTGTATATCCTCTAGTCGCAGTTCATTGGCATATACGTTTGCTACACGCAAATAAGGTAGTTTCTTCTCAAAGCTTTTCCTTTTACTGTTCTTTGTTAAGCCTCCGCTAACCACGCCTAATGACTCGAAATAACACCATTCCCAAGCACTTGGAACAACAAAGGGTTGCTCTTTCTGATTGAATGACTTCGGAGCTTTATATTTTTCCTTCCACTTATCATTCTTAGGTGTCTTACCCTTCTCTTCAAAGGCTTTAAGCTGCTCTGCTTCCCAGTTCGCTCGGCGCTCATCGAGAATACGTTCTAGCAAATGTTCCGCAGGCTCTAACTTATCTGTATTTTGCGCACGCCATTGCTCTGTTAATTTTCCTGTAACTGCATCTTTAAGAACGGATTGGCGGTATTGTTGTAGCTTAGCTTTCGCTTGCTTTAACCCTTCCACACCAGCATCGATGTGAGAGAAAAGTTCTTCGATTTTTCCTACGATTAGCTCCTGAGTTCCTAACGGGGCTAGCGGTATCCAGGAATCTAGAATATGTTCGCGCTTAAGATTATTAATATTAGAGCCTTTTGAAAGACTCGAAATCAACTCTCTATGCTCTTTGGAGGAAAAGAAGTAATATACGTACTTTGCATTAAGCGCAGAAGATGGCCTCAGGCAGGAACAAAAGGCCCCATAACTACCATTAAAAGTTGCTCTTGCTAGTGCAGATTTTCCAACAAGGTGTTTACTACCACTTGACATAGCGATGATAATGTCACCTTCTTGTATTTTCTGATTCTGCGTTACTTTATCTTCTGGAACATAAACTAGATCATTAAAATTTAGTTCATCACCAATATTATTCGCTCTTAAAATCGGCACATAGCCTTCTTTAGACTCAGTGAATGCTTCATGTTTTTTGTAACTAACACCTCGCAATAATTCTGAAAAGCTAGAAAACTGAGCGCGAATCCAGCCTTGGGGAAGTGTACTTTTATCTACCATTTACTACTTCTTAGGCTATCAAGTAACCATTTAATTCATTTACTACATTATTCAGCTTATCACCAAATAACTGCTTCGCTTTAAATACGCCACCTTGTTGGTTGAATGGAGCGTAATCAAAGTCTTCTATCATCATTTCTGCGTTTTGGGCAATCTGCTGTTTAATCATATCTAACCATTCAAGCTGGCTTTCATCAAACTCAACACCAGCTAGTTGTTGCTGGCTTAACCATGCAATAAAGCGGCGTTCGACCACTTCAGGGAAAGGTTCGAGTACATCTTTTAAGCCTGTAGCATAACTAACTAGGCTTACGATATTAGTTAGCAAGGTCGCGGGTGGAACCCCTTTAACTTTTGCAGCTTCGAGCTGCTCATACGCCTTCCACACTTCAATAGGGGCGAGATTATAAGGCGGCGCTTGGATGTTTTCAGCAAGTTCTTCAATCTGATCGTAACTTAAATGTCGTTGTTGATACGGTTTGCTGTAAATTAGCTCAATTGCGGTAAGCTCATCCTTGTTGTCATCCATAAACTGCTTAAAGCTCTTGATAATGTGCTCGGCTTTTTCAGCATCAAAGCCTGCGTCGATCAGTTCATCAGCACTTTCATCAATGATTTGATCCGTATTACGCCTTACCTTTTCTACCAGCTCTCGTACATCAGGATTATGAAATGGTTTTACGGCAGCATCGGCTAAAAGCTTATAGACTTGATCTCGTTGTTCGACCGTTGGTGCATCAGTGCCAAATCTATCTATTGCTTCTTGCTCAAGGCAGTCTTCATTCGTTGCATGTATCAACTCACCCGCCACGAGCGCAAGCGGTTTGCCCATTAACTTCGTTAGTTCTGCTCGCTGCTTGTCGTCTAATTTCAGATCTAAGCGGATTAAGCGGTTACCCAAACTTCGCAGTGTATCTGCATCTCGGTCACCCCTAGCAATTTGCTCCATCAGTTTTTCAGTAGACACTGACGGTTTCTTCTCCATCGCTTGGCTTTCCGTTTTGTCTGACTCTGTCACTCCGACTGCATCAACTAAGACAAATTTGGTTTTTGCTTTTGCATCTGGCGTAACTAAGTGTAGAGAACTGGTATCAATCACTCGAGTACCACGCCCTTTCATCTGTTCATAGTAGGCTTGGCTGCGAACATCACGCATGAAGATGACGCACTCAAGAGGCTTAATATCCGTACCTGTCGCAATCATATCGACGGTCACAGCAATACGTAGCCTTGGGCTTGTACGAAATTCTGCAATGGTGTCTTCGGCTTTCTTCTTGCCAACCCGATAGGTTACCTTTTTACAAAAATGATTATCTTCATCAAATACTTCTCGAACTTTATCCACGATACGGTCTGCATGATCATCATCTTTGGCAAAGATCAGGGTTTTAGGGACCCAAGAGCGTTCACTAAAGCAATCAGGTAAGCATCTATCCTTAAAAGCGGTTAGAACGGTTGTTATTTGGTTAGGCGCAATAACGCTTCGATCTAGCTGGGTTTTGTTATAACTCTCATCTTTATCTAAAACTTCTTGACGTTTTTTCTTAGTCAACCGGTCACGGATCTGTACGGCGGTCCCCGCTTCTATTAAGTCCCCTTCCTCTGACTTTTTGGTTTTGATTCGGTAGATGTCATAACCGACGTTTACCTTATCGATGACTGCATCTTCATGAGTGTATTCAGAGACTAAGTTTTGATTAAAGAAACCGATGGTTTTCTTAGTTGGTGTTGCCGTTAGCCCAATCAAAAATGCATCGAAATACTCGATTACTTGTCGCCATAGGTTATATATTGAGCGATGACATTCATCGATAATAATCAAATCAAAAGTCTCAATCGGTATCGCAGGGTTATAGTTTACCGTTCGAGGTTGTTTAGCATCGCTATCTGCTTCTACTTCATATACAGAACGCTCATCAGCGTCATCATCGAGTTCTGAGCCTGAAAGCTGTGAGTAAAGTCGTTGGATTGTCGAGATAGTCACTTTCGTTGTATCTGCAACGCCTGTGGTACCCAAAATATTTACATTGTAGTGAGACGTAAATTTTCGACCATCAAGAGGAGTATCGTACTGCTCAAATTCTTTCTTGGCCTGTCGACCTAGATTACCTCTATCGACCAAGAACAAAACACGCTTAGCCTTGGCGTATTTTGCTAAACGAAATATTTGTGTAACGGCAGTAAATGTTTTCCCCGAACCAGTAGCCATTTGCAACAGAGCCCTAGGCTTGTTCTTTTTCAGTGAATCTTCGATGCCTTTGATAGCATCGATTTGGCAATCACGAAGGCCTTGTGTATTGAGTTCAGGTAGATCCAACATACGTGCTCGAAGTGTTTTCTCTTCCTCTAGCCACTTTTTCAATGTCTCAGGCTTATGAAAATGGAAGACATTTCGGCTACGAGCTTTAGGGTCTCGATAGTCACAAAAACGAATTTCTTCACTTGTTGCTTCGTAGGTAAACGGTAACTCATCCATCCAACGCTGTGTGAATGCTGATTTTGATAAGCTATAACGTTCACTTTGTCCCGCAACACCACCTAGAGATACTCCGTCTTTCTTAGCCTCAATAACGCCGCATGCTTTACCATCAATGAAAAGCATGTAATCCACTGGACCTGTGGACGTATCCATCTCTCTAATGGCGATTCCGTGGATGCCTTGCTGGCCTTCGTAGAGATTGAGACGCTTCTTATCTTGGATAGTCCAACCTGCTTCCACCAGCTTTTGATCTATGATTAAACGCGCCTGCTCTTCTGGCGTTAACTCTTTATTCATCGTGGGCTATCCTTCAAAAAACTCTTCATCGATACGCTTGATATACAACACCTGCTCATCTCGGCTACCGATGTTGTAACGCAGCATCAACTTGGCTAGCTCTTTACCATTGATTAGTACGATGCGCATGCCTAGGTCTTTTGCAGTTTGAACAGCGGAAGGTGTGAAATCTGAAGTCGTAATGAAAATGCCTTTCTGTGCTTTCTTTAGATTAAGTGCACCAAAGAAATCTCGGATTTCACTTGCGCCAACGTTGTTTCCATCGGCATAACGCTTGGCTTGAATGTAAACCTGATCAACACCCAATGGATCTTGATTAATCACGCCATCAACACCGTTATCGCCGCTCTTTCCTAGCGTATGAGCCATACCTTCATCACTTCCGCCATATCCCATTGCGAGTAGCAGGTCGATGAGTAGCTGCTCAAAAAATGCTGGAGATACTTTACGTGTTCGAGACAAGATGTCTGATGCTAAAGCATCATTGATTTGTTTATAAGCAGTCCTGAGAACTTCATCTGGTGTTGCATCATTAGCAGACACTGTTTTCTCTTCACCTTGGTTTGAATCGGTGTTTTTCTGCTTAGTGAACACATTGAAGTCATCAAAACGTTTAAGGTATTGGTTATTTATCTCTTCGCCACTGATTAGAGCATCGTGCCCCAACTCTGTTATCACGAAATGACCACGCCTTGTTGAATCCAAAAGCCCAGCTTTCGCTAGATAGGTTTTGGCCCATCCAACTCGGTTCGTGAATGCCGCTTGTCGTCCACTTGGAAGAAGTTCATTTCTCTCATCTTCTGACAGATTGAATTGCTCTGCGAGCAAGTCTACAACCTTGCTTAACTTGACTTCATCATTCTTAGCTGCCTCTAACACTGGCTTCATTAAATCTTGATAACTTGGAAGCATCTAAGCACCTACTTTTTTGTTTTTCTATCTATACTTAAAAGTCTTCACGTTTAAGGCATCATGAGCGACCAACTTTAAAGTTTGGTCGCTTACCTTCGCTTATTAATCTGCATGCTGCTTTCCGCCCAATTAAAGTAGGCAACCAGCTCTTTAAAGGTTAAAATTTAGCTTATTATTCAGAATGTTAACCCATATTAGACTTATTCATCAGAATTAATGATGAGAGAATATGAGAAAATTGGGGAATAGGCAATATGAGATAATTTCATACAATACTGAGTGCATAGAAAAAGTACAAATCCCCACCAGCTTTCGCTGGTGAGAGAAGAGCGATATTCTATAACTATCAGAATACAAGAGAAGCACTCTCCTAAAGTGCTGGCAATACTTCCTTGCATTGTGTTGAGCTGTGAACTGTTGAGTTCCCTTCCGTACTAAGTTGATTCAGCTTTCCGTATGTTTTATCAAAATAGCGCTTGTCGGACCAAACCTGAATATCGCCGATGACATACAAGTGTTTTTTGGCTCGGGTAACCGCTACGTTCAACAAATTTGGTTTTGAAGAAGCCCAAGACGCCCCGCCACTGTTTTTAGTGTCACAACCGAGTACCAAAACAACGGTATCATTCTCCTTGCCTTGGAAAGTGTGCACAGTCCCCACGTTGTGTTTCAAAAAGTTGTTAAACTCCTTGTTATTCCAACTTGAATTGTTAAGCAGCTCTGACTTGCTACGCCTCAAATCTTCTTTCAACTCTTTTCTTACCGCTTTAAATGGCGTTATTAGATAGATGCTGCTTAAGTCGCCATTCTGCACTGCTAATTCGAGTAAAAGAGCTTTAACATCTTCACCCAACTCACGTTTGTATTGTTTGAGTACACAGTCTCCTTGTGAATCATTCCATCGATTGTGTCCTAAGGCCTTATGAGTTCTTGGCTCAACGTCTTTATCGTTGTCAGAGCCATGTATCATTCGGTTGTTGTAAGCTATTTCATTCGAAATGCTAAACATTGGCTCGATACATCTACGATGTACCCATAACGGTATGCCTATCCATTGTTCTTCACCAGCCATATCTATCATACAGCCATATGGATTAACGCGATCGGCTAAAGTCTGAACTGACCACATACAAGGGTCCCACTTCTCAGATTCCTCTTGCAACTTGGATTTCATTAAGTAGTCAATCAGCTCTGGTGGCGATGTAAACACAGGTTCGATTTGCAAAGGGTCTCCAACAACCACCGCTCGCTTAGCACGAAGTAAGCCGCCTACCGCAGCTTGAGGTATGGCTTGCCCTGCCTCATCAATCATAAGCCAACCTAGAGAGTCTGGGGGCAACTTAGAAAACATATTTCCCAATGAAGCAAAAGTCGTCGAAACCACGGGGACAAACATAAATAGTATCTGCCAAATAGCCAGGGCATTTTCGCTATTCTTACCTAATACAACATCATTGATTTTAACTATCTGGGTTCGGAAGGTACTTTGCTTACTAGCTTCTATCAGCCAAGCCTCATGAAGCTGTAACGCAGCCGAGTATATATCAGATCGAAGTGCATTGATGGTCTCGTGCTGCCAGCATGCGTGCCTCTGCCTATCATGTCCCTCGATATCATCAGTCACTTCAGGTAAGTGATACCCTTTAAATTCCGTTCTATAGGCATTTAACTCATCTAAAAGCTTCTGCTTTTCAAGCTCTTTGGATTGGATATCAACCTGCTGCTGTAAAATTTTCTTTGTACACCCTTTTCTCTCGATTTCTTTGGAATCAACATTACCAATAATCAAGCGAATAGATTTTTTGACATTTTCGTACTCACGGAGTTTTTGAGATAGTGAAGCCTTATGTTGTTTATTTTTCTTAGTATTAAAGAACCGACTAAACCAACCAGGCGAGTTAACCTTCAATAGTTCAAGGGAAATTGAAATTTCTTCTTCCCTTCTCACTTCTACATTCTTTTTTGAACTAAGAACATCTAGCTCTACAGAGAGCGTTTGAGCATGGCTTTCTAGCTCATTTAGAACTAGGTTCATTTGATGTAAATCAGCATCAAATTGATTTTCATCGAAAGTCTTTTGCAGGCTATCAAAATAGGCTAACTTGTCATTCAATTCATAGAAATGAGATAACTTATCGTTAAAGGTCCTTTTGGCAATGTGAAATGAGGGCCCGGTATAAGTTGAGCGATATTGCCAAAAATTCAAGAAGTCCAAAGAAGGTTCTCTAACCGCTGGCTCATTGCCTTTTTCATAGTGATATTTAAAGAAAAAGCGATCGAGAAACCTTTGCCTCTTTTTATAAGCCCCCATGGCAGCAGAGATATTTCCCCAGCTCTGTTTTTTATCGTCCAAAGGTTGTAAACGACCTTTCTTTTCATCAGCACTAACTTGATTTGCTACAGAACGAAAAAAACTGGTATCAGCGTATCTGCCAGCTATCGACTTTGCTTGGGGAAGCTCTTTTGAGATATTTTCAACGGCGGCATTATTCGATGACGCCACGACCATTTCAAAGTCAGTAAGTTCTTTAACAAGGAACCCTTCTGGACTTAACCCATCGCTAGCTTTCGAAAAGGAAGCTAATACTTTCGCTCTCTCAACAATATTTTGCGCAATTATATCCCGCAGTAACGTCGTTTTACCTGTGCCTGGAGGACCATTAACAGAGATCACGCCACCTGTTTTGAGTTCCTTGAATACCGTATTGATCGCAAACTGCTGCATTAAAGACATGTTATGCGCAGGTTCTGTGAACCATCTACCTTCTGGTGTTTCTTTGGGGTTCAAGTGATTATGAATCAACGGTATCGAATCGTTGGTATACAGATCAACATGCTTATGACTGGATTGTCCCAAGTAGGTTTGAAGGGGTTGGCTGGCCCTGCCAGTGGAAATCGCATTAATGGCCCGCTCTATATCTCGAATATAAAAGCTGTTTAGAATAGGTAACTGAGATTCGTCTTCTTTAGATGAATCGTCATTATCGTCTTCAATTTTTCCTGGAGCCTTTTTGTTCTCCAAAAGATTGTCTGACTTCGCCTCATACTCATAAAAAGCCATTTGAAACGGGTAAACCTTTGAGTTCTCTGAAAGCAACAAATCTTGATTAGAAATACCAGCCCATTGGTAAAGCCCCTCAACCAAGCACATGAGGCTTTTCACACAAAGAGTATGCCTTCCCTCTGAGCTAGGGTGGTTAGGCAAGGTGTCTTCCCAGCGATCCACAAACTCGTTAAGATCGTCACACCGACTATCAAATCTTTCCTGAGATATACTCCCAGCTCTTCCCTCTAGTAACTCTGCTAGAGCCCAAGGCAGCGTACTTACCGAAAAGGTATCGAGTCGAGGAGTACCGAACTCATCCAACATCAATTTAGCAAAACAAGATGCTCCCTCATTATCTCTTCTTTGCTCTATCTCTTCAGAGAAGCAATCCTCTTGGCGGTTGGTAGAAAAATACTCTGCAACTTTTTTATCTATAGCCGATTTATCGAACAATCCTAGATATAGGGTATAAACACACTTTTTTCCTGGAGTCAGGCCGAGCTGCTCACGAGCCGCGGGGGTTAACCACGGAAGTAGGTAATTGCCATGTGACTGCAACTCGTGAGCGGACACGTTTACTGGTGCAATTTTACTTTCATCTTTGTCTGGTACTGAGTAGGCTTGGAAAAACTCTACTAAATGCCAAGCTTTTAATATATTTATCGAATCTTCTTTTCTGCTATCCACGAATTAACGCCTATCAATACCATCAAATATCATATAGTTACAATAATATACAGACTGGTTGCATAAGGCGATTAAGAACGATAAAAGAATGAGATAGTGTGACGGCTCCCTAAAAACAAAGCGGTATTAAATTATCTTAAAGCTAAACACGGTTCTCTCTGTGAAAACATAATCTAAACCTGAGTATGACTCGAAGTAAGCGCTTTCAGACATTTTATGGAACATTATGAAATCGTATCTCATAAAATATCTATAAGTCCTCCAAGTCAAAATACTCAGAACCAAAAAACCCCAGCATTGCTGCTGAGGCTTCATCTTAATTATTCAACCTTTTGGGCTTTGAACGCTCGCTCAAGCCTTTTGTATCTGGTTACGGGTTAATTGACTTCTTCTCGAACACATAAAGCCGCTAAATAGCTCCAATCTGCATCTTCGTACTCGGTGCCACCGATTTCCATGCTTCTTGACTTATGCTCGTCATCTAAACTTGCACGGTCTGAATACATCGTTATCATTAGAAGACCAGCTTACCGAATCCGTAATATCAACGAGGAATTTGCCCGTCGAGCTTTCATTGATGTCGCCTTTAAATATGACAGTTGCAATAAGATCACGAGCTTGTCCTCGTGGTACTTAAAAACGTCTTCGCTTTTCGTTAAGAGGGTGCCTTATTGAACGCTGTATTATTAGGCGGAAATATAGCATCATTCATGCTTTCAAAGTCGGAAAAACAGTTTTCAAGCCTTTAAGATCGAAATATAAGAGTGGGTTAGCGCGTTAAAGTGACGGAGATGATAAGGGAAATGATAAGATACAAAAAAAGACGTCCTAGGACGTCTTTTTTTTAGAATGTGGCGGTGAGTGAGAGATTCGAACTCTCGATACGTTGCCGTATACACACTTTCCAGGCGTGCTCCTTCAGCCACTCGGACAACTCACCGAATTTTTATCAACCTCGTTGCGGCTGACGGGGCTTAATTTAATGATTATGTGCCTGATGGTCAAGGCTAAATACAAATAAAAATGTATTTTTGAGTCTACTTGCTTACTATATGGCTAAATTGTGCAAATGTAAGTCAATATACCCAAGTGACCTCAAGATGCTTGATTCAGAGCGAGGTCACTGAGTCGAATTCAAGGAAGACAACGAAGCGGCATGGCGTGTTTTAGGCCTCATGACGTTAAATCCGGTTGAGTCTGGTACTGAAAGAGTAAGGCGGAATGTCGATATAAAGCATCACTGAGCTCAGATTCTACGATTGGCTTAGCGATAATATGATCCGCACCTGCACCGAGCATACGTTCTTGGGTTTCTTTAAACACGTCTGCGGTACAACCAAAGATCAGAACCGATCGACTCGGTGTTTCCATGTTCCTGATCATCGCGATCGCCGTGATACCATCCATGATTGGCATGTGATTATCCATTAGTATGAGATCGTATTGTTGCTTTTCGATCTGCTCAACCGCTTGCTGACCATTGACCACACTGTCACAAACAAATCCTTTTTCTTTTAAGAAGGTTTCTATGATGATGGTATTAGTACGGTTATCTTCTACGACTAGGGCTCTCAGGCCAGTACAGTCGAGTTTATGGGTAACCACAGACTCAAATTCCCGTGGTTCACATAGCGTACATGGCAGTTCAACGCTAAAAGTACTGCCGACACTTTGATGACTTTGCACACGAATCGTTCCTCCCATGTATTCTACGATCTTTTGAACAATGGTAAGACCAAGACCTGTCCCACCAAATCGCCGTGTCGTGGAGGATTCCGCTTGTTCAAATGGTCTAAAGATACGCGCTTGTGCTTCTTTACTGATCCCAATACCACTGTCTCTTACATTGATCGTAAGCCAAGCGAGATCTTGCTTGATGTGTTCAATAAATTCGACTTCCACAAAACCATGTTCAGTAAACTTAACGGCATTGTTAAGTAAATTAAATAATACTTGACGTAACCTTGCCTTGTCATTTTGATACCAACGGCCAGGCTTTATATTGGAGGTTACTCTAAACTGCAGCCCTTTTTCGATACAAAGAGTATGGTAAACACTCTTAATACTGCCCAAAATCGATTCAATCGGAAATGGGGTATTATCGAATTCCAGATGCCCTTGTTCAATTTTAGAGTAATCGAGAATTTCGTTAAGTAAGGTCATCATATGATCACCAGAATCATAGAGTGACGTCAGAGTATTTCTTTGTTCATCGCTTAGTGGTGTTTTAAGTAAGATTTGTGCACTACCAAGAACACCATTCATCGGCGTTCGAATTTCATGTGAAAGGGTAGCTAAAAAAGCGGTTTTCGCATTTGTTGATGCTTGAGCCTTAACTCGCTCTTTTTCTAAGTGACTGGTCTTCTCATTAAATTTATTGATTAACTGCCCTATTTCATCTTCACTGTGATAACCAATATCGATAACATCTCCCGCTTTTGAGCGGTCCACTTGATGGGCAATACTTACGATCGGCTTGACAATGTAATGGGTCAATAAATAGTAGCCAACCATCACACACAGTAGTAAAAAAGGAATAATGCCACGCTCGACACTCATCACCTGTTTAAACACTTGCTCAGCCACTTGAATATTGGCATTCACTACATCCATCTGCCAATTAAACGCACCAAACTTCAATTGGCTAATGTAGATTCCTTTGGTTAAGTGAAAATTATGTTCCAACACCACATGAGATTCACTATCACGAATCACAACACCTAGTGAATAATGACGACTCTGGGCCTTGATAAAATTAACCAATGCGGTAAGAGAAATATCCACCGTTGCCACCCCTGCAAATGCACCAGACTGATAATAAGGCGCAGAAGCGGTAATCATTTGAACCTGAGTGAACATATCAATATATACTTCAGACCAACGTACCGTCCCCTCTGGCGCGCCTGCTACCGATTGATACCAAGGCTCATTGTCATATCCATTTGATTCAGGATTATTATAAGAGTGGACTTGATCAAGTTGGTGATTATTGGCTTTATTAAAAAACAAACTAGTATAATGTTTACGTTCTGCCGATTTTTGTGGAGTCGGCCATAAGCCACCACTGACAATAATTTCATCACTCATTTTGATTAACTGCGGAATCGCTTCTTTCAGATTTACCGCTGATTCTGCAGTCTGCCCAAGCCCAACAAGACTTTGTAATAACCCCACGGAACTGGTCAAAGGCGCATCTATCTGAGACGCAAGCAATTGAGTTCGAAGATCTAAGTTTCGTTCTAGTCTAGCGCGAACCGGAGGCTCAACCACAACATAAACCACTGTACCTATGGTAGCAATAAAGAAACATAAGTATGCCGTTAGAGCGAATATGCTTTTTCTTCTTAGCGATGAGTGTATTTCCATATACCTGTACTCTGCCTAATATCGATTTATGTTGCATTGATTGGTAAGATAGTAGTCATTCACCACCTCGTTAACAAATGGTATTCTATTTTGAAACTACAAGACATCCTCACTCTTCCAGAACTTGATGGAAAACTTCTCAACCTTGCAAAAACTCAAGGCTTCGTCACAGCGATGGCTTGTGCTCCTAATGTGCTCAACCCACAGGAGTGGCTACCCTTCCTATGGGGCGGTGAAGAAACTGCACCATTTTCTGATGGTGAGCAGCTTGAGCTTTACATCGATGAAGTCATCCAAATTTGGAATAATGCTCGTCCAATGTTACTTGAAAGTAACTGGCAATGGCCTGAAGCCTGCACGCTGGATGAACAAGATATTGTGTCAGCAAGTGCTCGTGATTTTTGTGAAGGTGTTTTACAAGGTTGGCAATTAACGCGTGACGATTGGGAAACATTGATGCCGCAAGATAGTGAAGATAGTGCTCTGCTAGGTGGGGTACTGCTATCACTGACGATGCTTTATGATCCAGAAACTACCATTGCTTCTCTTGCTGAGCAAGGCATGGAAGGCTTAGATCAGTTTGAAGAAATATTTAATGCGATCCCTATGATGCTCAGTGGCCTAACTCAACGTGGTGTGATGCTAGCGGAATCCCAATAACTGCGGTTATACCCGATAACATCAAGGTGTTTGGGTATATAAGTGATTCAACCAATAAAAAGGCGCCCCACATTCGGGCGCTTTTTATTAACCCAATTCTGACCATTCAACTTTGGATGATCAAACCTTCAACAGCTAAAATCAGACATAATTTAGCTTGAGAAAAGACGATGCATATCTGACCAAGAAAAGTCATCAATACGTTCATCCGCAATATAAAACAATCGAGTTTTAGGGCTAACTACTACCTCTAAGTCAGGATTAAGCTCAATACCTTGACCAAGGTCGAGAGCAATCAAAGTCGCCTGGTGGTGATGTTTCATAAAACTAAACAACGTTCCTACCTTGGCGGGAAGTTGATCGTCAGGGTACTGAACAGAATATTGAGTCATCCCTCTTGTCGAAGCGAGCAATTCTTGGTGCAAAGCACTAGAACCTGGATCTACGGCAGCTTTTGCCAGCATTTCAGCCCCTACTGCGGGAATACATTCTGCTTTTGGACAATGCTGACTCAGTAAACGACCTAATGCATCATCTTTAAAATAGGCAAGCAAATGAGCTTCTGGGTTTATCGATGCGCAATATAATGCGGCTGAAAGCGTAATATCATCACTTAAATTATCAACGATAATACAGCTAGCAGAGGTAATGTTAGCATTTTTCATCTCTTGAGCATCGGTATAACTGGTTACTTTGATAAAACCAATTTCTCCCGGCAGAGGGTTTTCAATCTCTGAGCGGCTGCACAGTACGATAGGACGCTTGCCTGCTTCTTCGTGCTGTAGCATTCGAATCAAGTGCATAGTCCGTGCACCATTCCACCCTAATAATACGATATGATTATCCACTCTTACTCTCCGCTTCCCTAATACACCAGCTCGCCAGTACTCTATCGCTCCACCAGCAGCTCTGCCTAAAATTGCCGCAAATAAACTTAACCCGCCAGGTATCACCAACAAAACGACAACCCATTTCCCTATGTCTGTTGTTGGAGATTGGTCGCCATACCCCACCGTTGAAGCTGTTACCATTAAGTAGTAAACAAAATTCGACACGTTGTCAGTTAAGGCGTGCTCTCCTGACAAGCGTAACAAAAACCATGACAGCAAGATATACACCATGCTGATGATGACCAAGTTACGATTACTTAACTTAAAAAGATGAACACTCAGCCATTTTTTTAAAATTAACCAGGTAGACATAAGCTTCCATTCGACCATTGATTATTGATGCATTATCCAAGTGACCTAGCATAGCATTATGCGTTGCCTTTAGTATCCATATTAAGCTGTTCAGCAAAGTCTAGCATGCGATTTAATGGAATCAATGACTTGACACGTATTGCTTCATCAACAAAGATTTCATGCTCTGCACCACCTTCACGTAGTGCTTTTTCTATTGCTTTTAAGCCATTCATCGCCATCCAAGGACAATGAGCGCAACTTCGACACGTCGCACCTGCCCCTGCAGTAGGTGCTTCAATTAATTCTTTTTCTGGCACTAGTTGCTGCATTTTGTAGAAGATGCCTTTGTCTGTTGCCACAATCATTTTAGAATGGGGTAACTCTTTGGCTGCTTTAATGAGTTGGCTGGTGGAACCAACAGCGTCGGCAAGCTCGACAACACTTGAGGGTGATTCCGGGTGAACAAGAATCGCTGCATCCGGATAGACATGCTTCATTTTGCGTAAGGCATCTGCCGAAAACTCATCATGAACCACACATTCTGCATGCCACAGAAGCATCTCTGCGCCCGTTTTGTTTGCAATGTAAGCTCCCAAATGACGATCCGGTCCCCAAATAATAGGCTTTCCTTGAGAATCAAGGTGCTCAACAATATCCAGAGCAATACTAGAGGTAACGACCCAATCTGCTCGCGCTTTTACTGCCGCAGACGTATTCGCATATACCACGACTGTGTGATCAGGATGAGCGTCACAAAACTCACTGAATTCATCCACTGGGCAACCAAGGTCCAAAGAACATTCCGCCTCTAAAGTTGGCATTAGAATACGCTTTTCTGGTGTGAGTATTTTTGCAGACTCCCCCATAAAACGAACTCCACCGATGATCAATGTACTTGCAGGGTGACGGTTACCAAATTTGGCCATTTCCAAAGAGTCACCAACAAATCCACCCGTAGCTTCAGCCAAAGCTTGAATTTCTGGGTCAGTATAGTAGTGAGCGATCAATACCGCATCTTGCTCTTTGAGTAGTTTTTTGATCTTCTCAACGTAGTCAGCTTGCTCTTGCTCACTCAATGGTGTTGGTTTAGGTGGGAAAGGGTATACAGTTTTGATTTTATCTAATATGTGGCTCATTGCTCTTTTGCTCTACGCAACTTCCTTTGATCTGGGTATTGTAACCTTGTTGTTATTAAAAACCAATTTCTCACCATAAATTCTTGTTGTCCTTGTAGCACAAACTGAATCACGTATATCTTTGTTCTCGTTAATCGCTAAAAGTCAGCGGCGAGCCTTACTGAGCCTCATCTCTCTTCTTTTAATAAAATCTTTCTTGCTGGTGTGTCATCTTGTTGTATTTGCTCAGCAACGCGTATACCACTTCGTATCGCTCCTTCTAGATAACCAATATAATCGAAAGCCGTGTGCTCCCCTGCAAAGTAAATTTTTCCGTCAGGATTGAGGAAAGCATTCCAATATTGGGTTATTTCACCGGGACCATATGCTACGAAACCGCCTTTTGTATTAGGTTCTCGATCCCAAGCAAATACAGAACCAGACTCGAAGTAAGCTTTGGATCCAGGGTACATCGAATCTATTTGAGTAATACGGTCATCAATAATGTCGTTATCATTCCAATGGTCTTGAGAACGGGCAAAATCACCGGAAGTATACGCGACCAAAATGCCGCCTTCTCCAGCTTGATGCTCACTAGATTCCCACAGCCAACCAATTGGTAAAGTAGATAATACATCGCCACCCAAGCCTTGCTCGAGCCAAAAACGTTTACTGTATTTAAGTAAAACTTTGGTATGAGAACCATAGCTGATGTTATCCGCTGCTCTTTGTTTCCACTCGCTTAATTCTGGCTCAAATTCAATCTTATTTAAAACGGGTAACGGCACAGTAATAACCACAAAATCTGCATCAAACTGTCGATCTGCAGCAATAACATTTATCTCTTTTAAAGACTGAGTAATTTTAGTCACTCGATGATTGAGTAATATGGGGCCAGATATATTATCGACAAATGCTCGTGCAAATGCCCTCCCCCCTTTTAAAAAGCGTTTGATTTCAATTTGATCGTCATTGGCCATTTCATATACTTTGGCCTGATGAGATAACCATAATAAAGAAACTCGACTCGGCTCATTGTATTCCGAACGAATGATATGCTCTGCAATTTTTTTCGCGCTCGGTGATAAAGCCAATTGATTAATCCAATCTTGAGCAGTAAGTAAATCCAACTTATTTGCATTAGGGGCAAGGTTCGGCTTTGTATGATCTGGAACATGATTGGCAAGATCTTTTAATTCCGCTTTAAATCTTGCTATTTCTTCACTCACTTCTGAAGAATAATCTTGAACAAATTGACTATAAGGGATCAGGCGGCCATCAATGAAATAGGCTCCCTGTTCAATATCATCTTCATAACCAACATCAACAATCTCCACATCAAATTGTTCAGCGTATCGAAATATTTCAGATTGAATACTGCTATCATCCAGTAATTCTCCTCCTATTTCACCATGCTGATTTCCTATATCGAACGTCCCAATTCTACCGCCGACTCGTTCCCCAGCTTCAAGCAGAATAACCTTATAGCCCTTTTGCTCAAGCTCATACGCTGTCGTTAAGCCAGATAACCCAGCACCAACAACAATTACCTTACGTTCTTTCGCCATGACAGTTTGTATCGACAATAAAAATCCCAACAAAAATGCACATCGGACTAACGGTTTAATAAATAGAAAATCCATAGGGTACTCAAAGTAACAAAATAATCGCTATCCTATTGAAATATAAAAATTATTAAAACCTAAAAAGGGGTCCAAGGCACAACACCCATCACAATAATAGACCAAGAAAATATTAAAAGGCTCAAAATGAGTTAAGAAAGGAAAAAAGTCACTGTTTCATCCACCTTTATGCTCTGAGGTGCTCGATGATTATAACGACTCGCTCATCACTTCGTTAACATCTGTTTCTGAGCGTCATCGAACCTCGCTAGCATACTTCTGCTCATACCTCGCTAACATGATTGGGTATATGCATTGCCTAGCTATCTGAGTGCCTATGCCCCTCTTGACTATCTAAGATCGACAACACACATCTCAACGACCACTGGGCTCATCGACCATGCCAATATAGCTGTTTTAGTTACATCACAAGAAGTTAATTAGGGATGTCAACAGATAAGGTTAAGAAAAAAAGAGTAAAATAGTCAATAAAACAAAAACGTGGACTTCTTGGATATATAAAAAATGCCTCGGTATAAGCGAGGCATTTATCTTACGTTGATCAAGTGGGCTATTAAGCAGACTTGTAAATCACTTTGTTACCAGCGAGTTGTTCTTTTTGAACAAGGTTTTCATCAAGAAGTTTCTTCAGAGCACCACTTGCCCATGACGCAGCTTTCGCATCTTCTTGACCTGCTGCTAAACCAATACCTTTTGAGTTGATGCCTTCCGAGTTTGCTAAAACGATGTCTAGAACTTGTTGCTGTTTAGGAGTAAGTGCTACATTAGTTGTTGCCACTTTTTTCTCAGCTACGACTTGTTGAGCAGCAGTGTTTACTTTTTCTTTCTTAACAACAGGTTTAGCTACTTCGCTTTTCACAGCGTCTACGTTTGCAATTGTCGCTTTAATACGCTTTTGCAGTTTCATCTGCACTTTGCGCTTATGAGCAAGTCTCATTGAATGTTTCTCCAGTTCACCGCATCTCAAGGGATAAAAATTTGAAGCGCGTTTTATATCAAAATTTGCAACGAATTTGTAGGCTTTATCATCAAAACAACACCAAAAATGCGAATATAAAGTAAGTCGGCTACAATTTAGACAACTTCATTATACTTATCGAATTTAAAGAGGTTGATTGTAACTCAATGAAAACATTGCACTTAGTTCATTATCACTTCGACATTAGTTCTAAGACTGCAAAAGTACTTCTTGCACTTGCGATCGGTGTGACTTTGCTACTGATATACTTTGCAACAAGTTGGAGGCAAGCCGCATTATTCACTTTGCTTATGGCTCTTTTTATTGGTTTCTCAATTTTTATGGTCAAAAAAAGCCAAGTTTCTTTCACGCTCACCGCTTCACATTTTCAACAGCACCTATTTAAAGGTGGATGGGTCGTACGCTGGAGAAATATCGAATCGATTGGTATCTGTAGCTACCAACAAGATGGATGGTATAAACCTTTACCATGGATTGGGATCCGTTTGAAAAATTATTCGCCCTATCTAGACGCCATCTGCCCACGTATTGCAACCGATATTCTACTGAATCAAAGAGCTTTGTTGTATTTGGGGGCCAAGCAACATCATCGCGAAACTCAGTTCGAAGACATCATTCTTGATTCAACCCCCTACACAAGCCAAACTGGAGATGACTATAAAGGTTTACAAGCGATGTTAGCTAACCGCATGAAATACCAACGAGAGTTTTTCGGTTATGATATCTTTATTTCCAGACAAGATCTCGATAGAGAACCAGAAGCTTTTGTCGGATTAGCTCGACGTTACTTGGCTGCCGCCGAGCCTGATGAGATAAGTTAACCTTTATACTCACTCCAAGCTATATACTGTACTAGGGCTAAATACAAAGATTAAATGCACAGACATTTAGTCAGCGACAAATGGGTTCGTTTTTCGCTCGTGGCCAAAAGTGGATTGTGGCCCATGCCCTGGCACAAAAGTCACATCATTACCCAGCGGCCATAACTTCGTTTTTATTGAGTCAATCAATATATTGAAGTCGCCCTGCGGAAAATCAGTGCGTCCTACGCTACCGTTGAAGAGGACATCACCGACAAATGCTAAACGGGCTTGTTCACTAAACAGCACCACATGGCCAGGAGTATGGCCTGGGGTATGGATCACATCTAAGCTTTGATGACCAAATGTTACGGTATCTCCATCATTTAACCATTGATTTGGCTCAAACGCTTTTGTCAGCGGGAAACCAAACATTTGGCTCTGTTTTTCTAACCCTTGAAGCCAAAAATTATCTGCATGATGTGGGCCTACAATGTTGATACTGCCGAGCCTTGCTGACAAAGCTTTGGTTCCACCAACATGATCTAAATGTCCGTGGGTTAATACAAGTTCAACCACTTCTATACCTAGCTGTTGAATAACATCAACTAGCTGTTGCTCATCACCTCCAGGATCGACGACGATACCTTTCATGGTTTCATCACACCACACAATAGAACAATTTTGAGAGAAGGGTGTCACTGGAACAACCTGATATTTCAAAGCCATAGGTTACCTATAATATTTAATTAAAAATAATTGCTACCACTATGACACCAAGCCAGATTGTCTGCAAGCCTCACCAAGAGCGCACGGCGCCAGTATCAATGTGAACAAAGTTACTACTAGGATAATAACCAACACCGCCTGCTTTCAAACTTAACGCCGCATCACGCACAGCAGAGAGTTTAACCCCATCTAAACGAAAATCGATTGCTCGTCCTTCCATATGCATGCTCTTCTTGGCAACCCCCGAAGAGTTTTTACGTAACCTTGCATTGGTTGATGGTGAGCGATAGCCTGAAATAACGACAACTTCCGACTTAGACCCAACTAATTCTTGAATCTGGCAAATTTGGTCAAATAATCTTCTATCTAGTGGATAAACTTCATTTTTACGGTGATCTCGACAGAGATAATCCAAACGTTTAAGTTCTTCATCGACATAATTTAGCCCATCAAAATAACAAGACTTTAAAGACTCACCTGTATTTAGGCTATGAATGGCTAAGGTACGTGATGGTGTTATTTTTGCAGCTAAGAGCTGACTTGACACTGATGATGCAATTAGCACCCCGCCGGCACTCATTTTAAAGAACCCTCGACGAGAGATATGACGACTTAACATTCCAACAGAAACGCTCAATAATTATACGGGATGCGGACAGTATCGAATTACAGTGAAGTCGTCAAATTGGATACGGTTAGATCGTGATAGTCCTAACAGCCAATAAATTAAAGCACTGATCAGTAGGATGTTTTAAATTGTAAGCTTTTATGATGGCTCCCTAAATCCCTAAAAAGATAAAAATCATATAAATACAGGGAGCTACAGAGGTAAAAACGATTAAAACAGAGAACTACAAAGAAGCAGGAACAGTGTTATTTTTATCGTAATAGTAAATATCATCTCGATAATTTAGTTCATTTCCTTCTATCAATACCGTTTGATAAATGATATGAACTTGAACAAACTCATCAAGTTGTACCCAATTATTTGATCGTCGGCCACTACGACGTTTTTTTGCTAAACGTGCTTCTAGGCCTTGCGATTTAAATAATAACTCAGCAAGTTGATCAGCATGTTCAACTCTTACACAACCAGAGCTGTAAGCTCGACGGTCAGTATTGAACAACCCTTTACTCGGGGTGTCATGTAAGTATATCGCTTGTGGGTTTGGCATATTAAATTTATACAAACCTAGCGCGTTATGATTTCCCGAAGACTGCCGCATTCGGTAAGGAAAGGTATTGGGGTTTACTGTTGCCCAGTTTATTGATGTAGGATCGATAGTAGCTGAAGAGTCCCAAGAGCGCATTACTCTTATATTATTTTTAATCAAGTACATCGGATTATTTTTCGCTTTTGGGATAATGTCTTTAACCATGATCTTTCGTGGAACATTCCAGGTCGGGTTTAAGATGACGGAGTTGATCGTCCCTGTCATTATTGGCGTTCTTCTTGATTCTCTGCCAACGATAACTTTTGACTGAAAAACGGCTTGACCATCATACCAGTAAGTGATCGCATAACTCGGGATATTGACAAATACTGTATTGTTTCTATCTTTGGACCAGATACGAGAACGTTCTGAATTGAGCGCTAAAGCATGTAATCTCTTCTGAGGGGAGGTATTGAGCCAACGCAGCGTTTTTGGACCAATTACACCGTCAGGTTTCAAACCGTGCCGCTTTTGAAATTCTTTAACTGCAGATTCAAGACTTTCATCGTAAATCAATAGAGGGTTATCCGAAGGAGTATTATCAGCATCTTTGGCTTCTATACCAACAATAGCCAAACGTTTGATTAATTGATCTCGTTCGACTAGCTCATCACCTACTTTCAACAAGCCTTTTTGATGATAAAGTGGGATATATTGTTGACTTTGCTCAATTAAATTTAGAAAAGCCAAAGCAAAAACAGGTTCTTGTTGCAGTGGCGACTTTAGATTCAATAAAAATTGGTTCAATGCGCCATTATTCAGTGCGTTTGAAAGCTGGTCGAACATACTTCTGCCCAATTGAGGTAGGAAAACTTCAGCGTTGCTCGCAAATAGCCACTCTTCACCATGTTGTTGTAATTGTTCTAAATAACTAAGATACATCAGTAACGAGTCCGTCAACACCAAATCAATGTCAGAGCTATCGCCATTTTTTCGAACTTGTTCAATACGCTGCTGTTGATGTTTAAACTCGGAAGTAACACCAGTAAAAATGACTTGTTGAAATTGTGCCATCAGAATTTCAACGTTTTTTTCATCGATCCAGTGAAGTCGATAGTTTGTATCTTGATACAATGCATCAACTAAGCTGGGATAATTAATCATTTTTTCTACAGCCAGTGATGCAACTGCACCTTTTGCTTCTACTTGATAAGGCGCTTCAGAAACATTACCTATGTAAGAAACGCCCACAGAAGAGACGTCAGTAGAAGAAACGACAGCTGAAAAGCTGCAAAACGGCACCATTAGTGCCGTTATTATGAAGATTTGAGTGTTCATTGTATCGTTCCTTCATTAATTTACCGTAAAAAATAGTATGGCAAATATCTCAAATGATGCTGCTTCAAAGTTAAGACTTGGAGCAACCGAAAGGATACAAATATAACAGACAAAGTAAGTCATTGAAATTATAATGTAATTTTTGCCCAGTGATTATCCCAAATAATATCATGGCTCCTATGTCTTTTAACGTACGGTGGACTGTGCATTATTACCCCACCACTACCAGAGCTCACTCTAAACTCATTTCCGTAAGTCACAACACCCGATGCATCTGGTAATGCATTTAATTCGGTAAGCTGACCTGTTTCTTTTGACCATATTCCATAGCAATTACCTGGTGGCGAGGTGGCTAAAACCCACTCATCAGTAGCAGCGATACTTGCAACATAATGATTAAATCTAGCCCATTGTTCTGGCTCTGCTTTTAGTAAAGTAAAGCCTTCACCTCGCCTATGCATAGCAATGAGAGCAGGATATTCATCGGGATCTCCACGGTATTGCTGCCCACATAGAATCGTATCGCCTCCGTCATGGGCTAAATGACGAATACTCAGCTTTTTATCAGGCATAAAAACCTGTTCCAAAACGTCACCATCTTGAGAAAGGTAACTCAGATTCGGTTCCATGCTATCGAGATTAAGTGGTTCACGTCCATAGGTATGAACGCCTCCAACGCCAACGGCTAAAATGCCATTCGGCTGCATAATAATTTCATGTGGCCCAATACCAAACCCTTTGATTTCATGAATTTTTTTATACTGTCGATGGACATCATAAACACCGATAATGCCTTTACTGGTTTTACTTTGTCCTTCCGTAGCAAATAAAATTGTCCCATCATTGGAAAAAACACCGTGGCCGTAATAATAACGATCAGGCATCGCGTGTTGCAATTTTAAGACTTGCTGCGTTCGATAGTCAAAAGCCATAAAATAGCTTCCAGGCCTTCGGCCAAACACCACTGCATGTCCAAACTTATTAGTTGCGACACCATGACCTCTCTCTGGAAGAGGTAACATCGAAAGTGGTTGGCCATATTCGTTAGCGATAATCACTGCGAATTGATCACGTCCAAGAATCGCACAGCCAATGAGAGCTGATACGTTTGAAGTGTGAGTACCGGAAGTCATCGATGCACCAGCAGCCTGAATCAGAGGGACACTCACCCCAAGTAGTGCCGCTTTCAGTAAATTCCGCCGAGTTTGATCAGTCACCATCAGTTGCATTAAACCCTATAACTACCCCCAGCTCTATCGCCATCTCTTCATGAATAAGATACTTTAATTGCTCAAGTTTGTTATATAGCGATAACAGATTTCGATACCCTTCTTTCGTTTGCAGCATATCGAACACACTACTTTCTTTAGGCCAAGTTGATAATATTCTTTCAAATTGGTTAACAATACGATCGGCCATTTTGTCATGACCTGTCGTTCTGAGTAACGCATCAACTCCCTTACCATTGGCAAGATAAAGAGTATTTAAGCTGAGCAAGTTCACTTTTAAGTTGTCCAATGATGTCTTTGAGCGCCAAGATTCTGAAAAATATGCTCGAGGCTGACCAATTTTAGCTAGCGGTCGGCTCAGCTTTTTCATACTGTAATCAAGTTGATTGGACAACAGGGCTGTATATTCTGAGAGCCAAGCTGTCTTAGAGAGTGATTGCCATGGATTCAATGACCATGCTTGAGCAATTGTTTGAGCAGTGTTTTTTAAATTTTGTGCAATTGCAATGCTAATATTACACGTATTGTGATCACTAGACAGATTTGAAGCAGAGTCATATAAAAGCCACTCGATAGCACCAAGGCCTTGCACTGTAACACTTTGTTCCGAGATTTCTTCGGCTGTCCAAGTTACGTCACTCTGTGAGAGTGCAGACATTTTCCTACCAGTGGTATTCTTTTTATCTGGCCAAAATTGAACCTTCCATCCTTTTTCTATTGCCTGTGTTGGTCCCCTCTCTTGGCCTTGAAGAGACATCCATGCCAACATAGTTTGATGCCATTGACGCTTTAAGTTTGATAAAGACTTATCAGAAGCGTTGCAATAAGATTCAAACTCTTTCTCTAACATTTGAGTTTGTGAATAAAATTGCTGTGCAAATTGAAATTCAGCCTCATAAACTGATTGTGATGCATGCATTGTTTGTTCCGGCTGCGCATCCTGTTTAAAGTCAGATTGACAACCAGCTAAACCTATAGCGACGATGATTAAGCTTAGTGAAGATACGTTTAACATTATTCCTTCCTACAAAGAATTTAAAAAAGCAATCAAGGACTCGCGCTCTTTTTTATTGAGTTTCAGCACATTTTGTTTGGCTTGTTCAGCCTCTCCACCATGCCATAAAATAGCTTCCATCAAGTTACGTGCCCGACCATCATGTAAAAAATAGGTATGTTTATTAACTTCTTTGGTATAGCCTATTCCCCATAATGGTGCGGTTCTCCATTCTTGACCATCAGCAAGGTATTCTGGCCGTTGATCCGATAACTCCTCTCCCATGTCGTGAAGTAAAAGATCGGTATAAGGATGAATCATCTGTTCCGATAAAGCAGGAAGATCCGGTCGTTTCGCTGTTTTAACACCGGGTTTATGGCAGCCTTCACAACCTGACTGAGCAAAAATGGCTTGCCCCTGTTTAACCAATGGTTGATCCATATTTCGCCTTGCCGGAACAGCAAGGTGTTGACTATAAAACTCGACAAAGTTCAGAATTTTCTCACTGACTTCCGGTTTACCACCATTGGGCATATCTCGGCAAATCGATTGTATTTGAGTACAGTTTTCATTAGGAAATAAAGAACTTGTCAAACCAAGGTCTCCATTAAAGGCAGCTGCATTTTGTTGCATCAAAGTCGGCATCCCAGCTTTCCAACCGAATCGCCCTATTGAAAACTTATTTTTTTCAATATCCCACACTTTGTTCGCTTTGCCTGAAATACCATTTTTATTAACATCGTTTACATCAGACCATTCAAGTAGAGTGCTTTCAGGGATACTTTCTAGAAGCCCAAGGCCGATCATAGGAGGAGCAACTCGAACTGAATACTGAGTTTCTGGATGCATATCACCATAACCCAACTTTGTAATTTTTAACTTTGGCTTTCGTAAATGAACGATCGTGCCATCTTTGAATCGCACAGGATATTCTTCATAACTGATATTTATTTTCCCTTCCGGTTTTTGTTCAGGCAATGCGAAGTCTTGCAATTGCCCACCATAAGTTGGCTCAGGAACAAAACCATCACGAATATAGGCCGTTTTTTGTTCAGGTGTCATGGCTGGGATGCTCAAACGCACTAACATGGATACTGCATGTGAGTCGCCACGCTCAGGAGGATGACCTCGACCATCCTTTATATGGCAATTTTGGCATCCATTGGTATTAAATAATGGGCCCAAACCATCCCTAGCATCTGTGGAGGCTGGTGCTTGAACCCAAGGGTTTCTAAAAAAGCTATTTCCAACACTAAAATCAAGGCGCTTGCTCAAGGGTAAATTTGCAGCCGGTAAAGAGAAAGCATTTGCACCCTCTTTCTTCACACTGGTGTGCCCGCCTGACTTGACACCATAGGCAATGGTAGTAGAAGAAAAGAAAAGAAGAGTGGCAGAAACTAGATAAGTTTTCATATTATTGCTCTACTAATACAAAAAGATCGATAACAACGAGCTCGAATGAAAAGGGGCTCTAATTGAGCCCAATTAATATAACTACAACAAAAAGCTAATTCATTTACTTAGACACAGCTCTTTGAAGTAATTGGAGGTTCCTTCCCTAGAAACGAAACTCCAGTCACTTATCCCCAAGTGGCCTCAAGATCTTTGATTCAGAGCGAGGTTACTTAGGTATATACGATCATTAAAACTCATGATCAGCGGTATCAGGACTTAAACTATCAATGCCTATTATGCTCGCCGCTTGCTCTATTGCACCTGTTTGAGCAACTAATGACATGATCGTTGTATTAACAAGGGCATTACCTTTAACATTACCTGCAGCGATCAGTTGATCAAAGTGCTCTCCTTTCTCTTCCGCAGAAACCACAAGTTCTCCTACCTGTTGTAGCGCAGAATTGAAAGTATTAATGATGCTCTGTGCGGCTTGCTTATCTTTTTGTTCGACTAAATCAGCAATGCTCGGACCTTCAATTTTAGTCCCATTTAAGCGTTGGTAGCTTCCGGTATAAACGTTATAAATACCTTGTTCATTGTAGTAATGAGAATTGTGAGTATTATCTGAGAAACAGTCATGCTCATCTTCTGTCGAGTTGGCTTCTAGAGCAACTTTCATTCTTTCACCAGCAAGCTCACCCAAAGACAGTGACCCCATACCAAATAGCATCTTGCGAAGACCGTTATCCGAAGATGCATTCAACAGCTCTTGACGGTAATTACTTTCTTCTTCTTTAGACCACTGTTTTTCCATCCACTCGAGATCTTGCACAAGCAATGTCGCAGCCGCTTTTAAGTATTCGCCACGGCGATCACAGTGGCCATTTGTACATTCAGCCCCTACGACAAAATCGGTATAAGCTCGCTGTCCTGCTCCTGCATTGGTTCCATTTAGATCTTGTCCCCAAAGTAAAAATTCAATGGCATGATATCCTGACGCAACATTCGCCTCAGAGCCACCAATTTCATTAAGATCTGCAATTAGTTGAGGTGTAATTTTAGTTACGTCTACTTCAGTGTTGCCTACTTTAATGCTCTTATTTGCAATGATATTTGCTGCTGCACCTTCATTACCTAACTCGAACTGATAGTCTGTCATCACATAATCAATCAATCCTTCATCTAAAGGCCATGCATTCAATTGACCTTCCCAATCATCCACAATGGCATTACCAAATCGATAAACTTCTGATTGTTGATATGGTACACGAGAGTCTAACCAAGCTTGTTTTACAGCATCGAAGCTTTTTGCATTTGGTTGATTAATAAAAATATTAACTCGTTGCTCTAGTACTTTTGCGGCTGTCGCGGAATCAGCAAAGACAGCATGTGCAACATCTGCGTAGTGTTCAACAACCTGCTGTTTGGTAATATCATTAGCAAATGAATAGCCACTTATACTAAGAAATGGTATTGAAATTGAGAGGGCTAAAATTGACTTTACATTCATCGTAGACATCCTTGTTAGGCATTACATTGATTTTAATTGCTAGTGCTAATTATTCTTATTTACACCATCAGTTGCGCTGATAATACTAATTTATCGCTCCATTGCAACTCAAAGATACAAAAAAGCCTCATACAAATGAGGCTTGAAGGTAATTTAATCAATATATTAGGTATTAGTACACCTTAAGGTGATGATGACCATGCGTTGCTTTTGTACGTAGGTATTCTTCGTTACCGTCTTTGATATGTGCCGAGGTGTTGATAACATCTATAATATTAATGCCATAGCTTTTTAACTCATTAATCTTTTTAGGGTTATTCGTCACCAAACGAATGTCTTTTATCCCTAAAGCCTGCAGCATCTGAGCAGCTTCACTAAAGTCACGTAGGTCATCACCGAAGCCTAGGTGATTATTAGCTTCATAGGTATTCATACCTTGACTTTGTAAATGATAAGCATCAATTTTATTATAAAGCCCAATACCTCGCCCTTCTTGACGAAGGTAGAGGATAATACCTCCGACTTGAGCCATGCGCTCAATCGTCTCTTCTAGCTGCTCACCACAATCACAACGTGAAGAATGAAATACGTCGCCCGTCAAACACTCAGAGTGCATTCTGACTAAAGGTGTGGCTTGTGTTTTATCTGCTTTCTTAAAGATAACCGCAACATGCTCTTTGTCAGTTGCAAGTCCATGAAATGATAGAAGCTCAGCTTCTATGCTACTGTTGGACCCAACTTTAAAATCTATTCTGGCTCTGACTTCCGCCATAACATCACTCACTCGAATCGTTACTTTGTATACCTAAATACACATATTATATGTACTATTGGTTTCAATATGGGACTGAATAGCGCATTTTTCAATACTAAAACGACAATAAAGTCCTATGCATTTTCAAATCTAAACTAGGCAACTGTCTACCAGAAGCCCATTTCACACTCTACAAATGTTATAATATAACATTTACCAACAACTACAATATAAATCCAAAAAAATTTACCTTATTCTCAAAATCATTAATAATTGACTTAACCAAAGCCTTACCATAAGTGTAATTTGAAGAAGGGAAAAGCAAATTATTTTAACCTTTGCCAAAGTCAAAATAAAAAGCTAAGCATCTCGTTATTAATAAAAAAGCCGAGCAAAACGCTCGGCTTTTTACAGGATAGCTAAACCAATGATAACAATATACTAATTGGAAGTTACCTTACTAAGTATCTTGTTCACTGGACGTTTCATCTGATAAATTAGACTTTTCAGCGTCGACTTGAGTCTCTTCACCCTCTGGTGTTTCACCTTCTGGCAATTCCACTTCTTCGATTTCATCAATTCTCTGTAATCCAACCACTGATTCGTCTTCTGCAGTTCGAATCAAGGTCACACCCTGAGTATTACGACCAACTTGGCTAACTTCCGAAACACGCGTACGAACTAGAGTACCAGCATCGGTGATCATCATCATCTCGTCGCCTTCTTCAACTTGTACCGCACCAACCACTGGACCGTTACGCTCAGAAACCTTGATTGATACAACACCTTGAGTTGCACGGCCTTTCGTTGGGTACTCCGCTAACTCAGTACGTTTACCGTAACCGTTTTCAGTAACCGTTAGAATATCGCCCTCGTTAGCAGGAACGATCAGAGATACCACTTGGTCATCATCGGCAAGCTTCATACCACGAACACCTGCCGCTGTACGACCCATGGCGCGCACTTTATCTTCACTAAAGCGAACCACTTTACCTGCTTTAGAGAACAGCATAATGTTGCTTGAACCTGTTGTAATATCGACACCGATTAAAGAGTCATCATCACGCAAGTTCACAGCAATTAAGCCGTTTGAACGAACATTGGCAAACTGATCAAGTGAAGTCTTCTTAACTGTACCATCACCTGTCGCCATGAAGATAAATTTATCGGCAGAGAATTCATCAACAGGAAGGATCGCAGTGATGCGCTCATTATCTTCAAGAGGAAGAATATTAACGATCGGTTTACCACGAGCTGTACGCGTTGCGTGAGGCAATTGGTAAACTTTCAAACGGTAGGTTTTACCGCGCGTCGAGAAACACAAAATGTTATCGTGCGTATTAGCAACCAGTAGACGTTCGATGTAATCTTCATCTTTCATCTTAGTTGCACTCTTACCTTTACCGCCACGACGTTGAGCTTCATAATCACTTAGAATTTGGTACTTCACATACCCTTCATGGGACAGCGTTACAACGACATCTTCACGAGCAATAAGCTCTTCCATGTCAATATCATGGATTGCTGCTGTGATTTCAGTACGACGCTCATCACCAAAGGCATTACGCACAACTTCGAGCTCTTCACGAATGATTTCCATCAAACGTTCTGTGCTTGCAAGAATGTGCATCAGCTCTGAGATTTCTTCTAGAAGCGCTTTGTATTCATCAAGAATTTTCTCATGCTCAAGACCAGTTAGCTTATGTAAACGTAGATCTAGAATAGCTTGGGCTTGAGTTTCGGTTAGGAAGTATTGACCGTCACGAATACCATATTGCTCTTCTAGCCATTCTGGGCGAGCGGCATCGGTACCAGCACGTTCTAGCATTGCTGCTACGTTACCTAAGTCCCAACCACGCGCTACAAGACCCGCTTTTGCTTCAGCAGGCGTTGGAGCATTACGGATAAGTTCAATAATTTCATCGATGTTTGCGAGTGCCAGTGCCAATCCTTCAAGAATATGGGCACGTTCACGAGCTTTGCGTAATTCGAAAATAGTACGACGAGTAACCACTTCACGGCGGTGATCAACAAAACATTTCAACATCTCTTTCAAGTTGAAGAGCTGAGGTTGGCCATTATTTAGCGCAACCATGTTGATACCGAAAGTCGTTTGCAGCTGAGTTTGTGCGTATAGGTTATTTAGAACCACTTCGCCCACTGCATCTCGTTTACATTCAATGACAATACGCATGCCGTCTTTATCAGACTCATCACGAAGCGCACTGATACCTTCTACTTTCTTATCTTTCACTAGCTCAGCGATCTTTTCGATCAAACGAGCTTTGTTGACCTGATATGGGATCTCAGTGACGATAATGGTTTCTTTGCCATTCTTCTCTACTTCGATATCCGCTTTTGAACGCATGTAGATTTTACCGCGGCCAGTTTTGTACGCGTCTACAATGCCTTTACGACCACTAATAAGAGCTGCCGTTGGGAAATCAGGACCAGGAATGTAATCCATAAGTTCATCAATAGTGATGTCTTCATTATTGATGTATGCAAGACAGCCATCGATCACTTCGCCAAGATTATGAGGCGGGATGTTGGTTGCCATACCTACTGCGATACCAGAAGCACCGTTGACCAGTAAATTAGGAACTTTTGTTGGCAAAACCGCTGGAATCTGTTCTGTACCATCATAGTTAGGTACATAATCAACGGTTTCTTTATCTAGATCAGCCAAGAGTTCATGGGCAATTTTAGCCATTCGAACTTCGGTATAACGCATTGCCGCAGCAGAGTCGCCATCGATCGAGCCAAAGTTACCTTGACCATCGACCAGCATATAACGAAGTGAAAACGGCTGAGCCATACGTACGATGGTATCGTACACTGCACTATCACCATGAGGGTGATATTTACCGATAACATCGCCGACAACACGGGCAGATTTTTTATATGGTTTGTTCCAATCGTTGCCTAGTACGTTCATCGCGAATAATACGCGGCGGTGTACTGGTTTTAGGCCATCACGCACATCTGGAAGAGCACGACCTACGATGACAGACATCGCATAGTCTAGATATGAACCTCTAAGCTCATCTTCAATGTTTACGGGCGTGATCTCTTTAGCTAAATCGCTCATAGAGCCATTATCCCTCTATATTTCAGATCGTATTAACGATACGTGTAAGGTGCAAAAATATAACACACAATTCGCCTTCGGGGCATCACTTTCCCGCTGGTTTTATCATGTTGTGAGCTTGGTTAGGGCTTAAATGAAGATAATTTACTCATTCTGCCTGTAGCTTTCTGATAATTGTTTACATTTTCATCATAATAGCGCAAAAATCTTCCTTTGACTAAAAGTCATGCGACAAGCATTAGAAAAAGGACTCTAATTTAGGACAAAGGAAAAATTCGTTTCAATGGCTGATTTTTTCGCAAATGCAACAAGATTTAATCTAGAGTAAATCAGAGTGAATTAACTATCTAATTAGTTAATTTATCTAGTTATTTAGTCAACATTGTTATATCTAATCATATACAATGAGTCCATCTAAATATCGACTACAGTAATACTAAAATGAAACATGTTTTATTCTCTTTTGAAGGACGAATTAACCGTGCGCAATACTGGTTAGGTGTCTTATGTATGCTAGTACAAGTAATTGTTTGTTTTGGGCTTTTGACAATAACCTTTGACATGCAAACGAATATGCCAAGTGCAGCAAGTTATATTATCCTGTGTATCTTCTTCATTTTTAGCACATGGCAATCGCTAGCTCTATACGCCAAACGCTTCCATGACCGCAATAAAAGTGGTTGGTGGATACTGATTTCATTTGTGCCTATCATTGGTGGCTTTTGGCTATTGATTGAAACTGGCTTCTTACCTGGGACAGAAGGTGATAATCAATTTGGTCGCATGCCAAAATAATCTCTCACAATCCCCTAGATGAATTCAAACGTGTACTCAATGAGATTGTTTGTATTTCTCCTAACAAAAAACGAGCTTCGTGCTCGTTTTTAGTTTTTGCACCTGAACCCTGCCCTAACTCAACAATATCAAGCTTAGGTAGCTTCGCTTGCCCTTTTGTGCATCAAACCAGTAAGACGTTTCCTTTACAATCAAAGAATCCATTTTAACGTACTACTCCATTAGAGTATAATCGGAGACTTTGAAGGACGATTTGTGCAGCGATATCAATTATGACCAATAAACAAAATGTTGATCCTAACGAAATAAAGAAATTCGAAGAAATGGCTTCTCGTTGGTGGGATTTAGACGGTGAATTTAAGCCACTTCACCAAATTAACCCACTGCGTTTAAATTACGTTTTGGACAAATCCGTGGGGTTATTTGGTAAGAAAGTACTTGATGTCGGTTGTGGAGGCGGAATTTTAGCAGAAAGCATGGCGCAGCAAGGCGCTGATGTTACTGGATTAGATATGGGTAAAGAGCCTTTGGAAGTTGCGCGTTTACATGCTTTAGAAACTGGAACCAAACTTAACTATATTCAAAGTACTATTGAAGAACATGCATCAACCCATTCTGGTACCTACGATGTAGTAACCTGCATGGAGATGTTGGAACATGTACCAGATCCACAATCGGTCATCCTGTCATGTTCAGCCTTGGTAAAGCCTGGGGGACATGTGTTTTTCTCAACATTAAATCGCAATATAAAATCTTACCTTTTTGCGATTTTAGGCGCGGAAAAGTTATTAAAGATTGTTCCTGAAGGTACACACGATCATAACAAATTCATAAAACCAGCAGAAATGATGAAAATGATTGATCGTACTGACCTCACTGAAATGGGTATTACCGGTTTACTCTATAACCCTCTTAATGACAGTTACAGATTAGGTAATAACGTCGACGTTAATTATATCGTACATACGATTAAGTACTAAAATGCTTAGTACTTAAAAGTGAATATAAGCGCTCCTTCGTGAGCGCTTAAGTGCCATACCTAAAGCAACAGCATTAATTCCAATCATAGAGATTTAATATACAAACTTCCTTTCTACTTTATCCCTACATTTTTCTTCTATCTAAGTCATCTGTAATCACTTAAACATACAACTTCATTCTAATGGTTATACACATGGTAATTGTAAAAAATGAGCTGAGTCATACCCTCCTTTTATACGTAATTTTTTAGAGTGAGATCACATGCATATGTGACTACTTTTGCGACTGTTATTAACTAAAATCAATCACCTAGATGTATTTTTGACCAATCTATTTTTAGCGAACAAAAATCTATAAAGATCAAGGAAAATATTTTTACATGCGGTTATTTCTAAACCGATCTTAAAACTGCTCTTTTCCCTAATCAAGTCAGCTCTTTTCTCATCGGTTAGTATTTACTTACTGTTTTTTTTCATTTGTACAGTTATCCACAAGTCATCCCAAGACTGTTCCTTGAAAAATATGGCGAACAGCACTATCTTGTAAGTCGAGAACAAACTAACCCCTATATGTTGTGTTTGAACTACAATACATAGGTATCCTTTGATTATTTAGTCGTCGTAGATCTCATAAGTATTAAATAAAAACAAGTAAAAACACGGCTTTTATCAGTTTTCTTAGGGAAATAAAGCAGAATGAACCAACAACTTACCGTTACTAAGCGTGATGGCCGCAAAGAAAATATCGATCTTGAGAAAATTCATCGAGTTATCACTTGGGCAGCAGAAGGTTTACATAATGTATCTGTGTCACAAGTTGAGTTGCGTGCTCATATCCAGTTTTACGATGGCATTACAACTTCAGATATTCATGAGACTATCATCAAATCTGCCGCCGATCTCATTTCTGAAGAGACACCAGATTATCAATACCTATCTGCTCGCTTAGCGGTTTTTCATCTTCGTAAAAAAGCCTACGGCCAGTACGAACCACCAGCACTTTACGATCATGTTTCACATTTGATTGATTTAGGTAAGTACGACCAGCATATTCTTGAAGATTACTCTAAGCAGGAACTCGACGAACTTGACGCTTACCTTGACCACAAGCGAGATTTAAACTTCTCTTATGCTGCAATCAAACAGCTAGAGGGTAAATACTTTGTTCAAAATCGTGTATCTGGTGAAATATATGAGAGCGCTCAGTTCTTATACATACTTGTAGCTGCTTGTTTATTCGCTAAATATCCAAAAGAGAATCGTCTGGATTACATTAAGCGCTTCTATGATGCAACGTCCACGTTCAAGATCTCTCTGCCAACACCTATTATGTCTGGTGTTCGAACGCCAACTCGTCAATTTAGTTCTTGCGTTTTAATTGAATGCGGTGACAGTCTTAATTCTATCAATGCGACAGCAAGCTCAATCGTTCGCTACGTTTCTCAACGTGCAGGTATTGGCATTAATGCAGGTCGTATCCGTGCTCTAGGTTCCGAGATTCGAGGCGGTGAAGCTTTCCACACAGGTTGTATTCCTTTTTATAAATATTTTCAAACTGCTGTGAAGTGCTGTTCTCAAGGTGGTGTTCGCGGCGGTGCTGCAACTGTTTTTTACCCTATTTGGCACGGTGAGGCACGTTCACTACTGGTTTTAAAAAATAACCGTGGTGTAGAAGAGAACCGTGTTCGTCATATGGATTACGGCGTTCAATTGAACAAATTGATGTATCAACGTTTAGTTGAAGGCGGTAATATTACCTTGTTCTCACCATCAGATGTTCCTGGTTTGTATGATGCATTTTTCGAAAATCAGCAAGAATTCGAACGCCTGTATGTACAATATGAAAACGACCCTTCAATCAAAAAAGAATCTGTCAAAGCAATTGAAATGTTTACTCTGCTGATGCAAGAGCGAGCATCAACAGGTCGAATCTATATCCAGAATGTTGACCATTGTAATACACATAGCCCATTTGATTCCGAAGTTGCTCCTGTACGCCAATCTAACCTATGTCTTGAGATTGCTCTACCAACCAAGCCATTAAAGAACGTCGAAGATGACTCAGGTGAAATTGCCTTGTGTACACTTTCAGCCTTTAACCTTGGTGCAATCAAGTCTTTGGACGATTTTGAAGAGTTATCGGAATTGGTTGTACGTGCCCTTGATGCTCTATTGGATTATCAAGATTACCCATTGCCGGCCGCTTACAAGTCCACCATGAACCGCCGTACCTTAGGCGTTGGTGTAATTAATTTTGCGTATTACTTGGCTAAGAACGGTGTGAAATATTCCGATGGTAGTGCAAACGGTTTAACTCACCGCACTTTTGAAGCAATTCAGTATTACCTGTTAAAAGCTTCTGTAGCATTGGCCAAAGAGCAAGGTGCTTGTCCACTGTTCCATGAAACAAACTACGCGAAAGGCTTGCTTCCTATCGATACTTATAAGAAAGATGTCGATAAAATTTGTGAAGAGGCTCTACGCTACGATTGGGAAGGTCTTCGTAAAGACATTATGGAATATGGTCTACGTAACTCAACCTTAACCGCTCTGATGCCTTCAGAAACCTCTTCACAGATTTCTAATGCAACGAACGGTATTGAACCACCTCGTGGTTATGTATCTATTAAAGCATCGAAAGACGGTATCTTAAAACAAGTTGTTCCTGAGTTCACAGAGCTCAAAAACAACTATGAATTACTTTGGGATATTGGCTCTAACGATGGCTACCTTCACCTAGTTGGGATCATGCAAAAATTCGTTGACCAAGCAATCTCAGCGAACACAAATTACGATCCGTCGGGATACGACAGTGGTAAGGTTCCAATGAAGAAACTGCTTCAGGATCTTCTCACAGCGTATAAGTATGGTGTAAAAACACTTTACTACCACAACACCCGTGATGGGGCAAAAGACGATCAAAACGATGCGGTTCAGCCGCAAGATGAAGATTGTGAAGGTGGTGGCTGTAAGATCTAAGCCCCTACCATCAACAATTTAAGTAGTAGAAATTTATTGAATACCTCCTCATTTTGAGGAGGTCTAAAAGGGATTGAGGCACTATGGCTTACAGTACTTTTAATCAGAATAAAAACGACCAACTCAAAGAGCCTATGTTTTTAGGCCAATCTGTCAATGTTGCTCGTTACGACCAACAAAAATTTGAAATCTTTGAGAAGCTCATTGAAAAGCAGCTTTCTTTTTTCTGGCGTCCAGAAGAAGTAGACGTATCCAGTGATCGCATTGATTACAACAAACTACCTGAGCATGAGAAACACATCTTCATTTCTAATTTGAAGTATCAAACTCTGCTTGATTCGATTCAAGGCCGAAGCCCAAATGTAGCTCTACTGCCTTTGGTATCGCTTCCAGAACTAGAAACATGGATCGAAACTTGGTCTTTCTCTGAGACAATTCATTCACGTTCGTACACACATATTATTCGTAATATCGTCAACGACCCAAGCGTCGTTTTCGATGATATTGTAGAAAATGATCAAATACTAAAACGTGCTAAGGACATTGCTCATTACTATGATGATTTGATCCAAGCAACAAATGATTACCATCGCTACGGAGAAGGTGAACATGAAATCAACGGTGAAACAGTAAAAGTTAGCCTACATGGCTTGAAGAAAAAACTGTATGTTTGCCTCATGTCAGTGAATGCTTTGGAAGCTATCCGCTTTTATGTTAGCTTCGCTTGCTCATTTGCCTTTGCTGAACGTGAGCTCATGGAAGGTAATGCAAAAATCATCAAGCTAATCGCCCGTGATGAAGCCCTTCATCTAAGCGGTACCCAGCATATGATTAACTTATTGCGTAATGGCCAAGATGATTTCTCATTCATGCAAATTGCTGAAGAAGCGAAACAAGAATGTTTTGACCTTTTTAAACAAGCTGCTGAACAAGAGAAAGAATGGGCGGAGTACCTGTTCAAAGACGGCTCAATGATTGGTCTAAACAAAGACATTTTGAGTCAATATGTCGAGTACATTACCAATATTCGCATGCAAGCAGTTGGTCTACCTGCAGCCTATCCTGAAGCCACCAGCAATCCAATTCCATGGATCAATGCTTGGTTGTCATCAGATAACGTGCAAGTTGCCCCTCAAGAAGCAGAAATTTCTTCTTACTTAGTGGGTCAAATTGACAACGAAGTGAGTGCAGATGACTTCGAAGGATTCGAATTATAATGACATCGATCAAAATCAACAGCCTCATCAGTATTGAGTCCAATCCATCAAATACTATTTTGGAAACCATGGAAAATGCTGGCCTGCTCCCTGAGTACAACTGCCGTGATGGCCATTGTGGAGCCTGCCGTTGTATTTTAGAAGAAGGGGATGTTGAGTATGTCGATTTTGCGATGGCTTATACTGCACCCAACGAGATTTTGCCGTGTATTTGTAAAGCTAAATCAGATGTCAAACTAAGTAACGTACATTATTCATTAAAAGATAAACGCGCTTAGACAACACCACACTCTATAAAATTAAAGCCAAGGCAAACTGAGCTTTGGCTTTTTTCTATATATAACTGCCAATATCAATATCACAACAGTTTGTTGGGAATATACATTTCTTGAAGTTTTTCTATAAACATATATTGTGCGAAGATCGCTTTGCCTTCAAGAAAACGACGCAACATATCTAAAGCGACGGTACTAATAATTTTAACCTGATCTTCTTCTTGATATTTTCTAGATAATCGATAGAGTCCGCCCCACTCTCCCTCAACAGAAGCAAGCGCTACCGAAAAAACATCATTTTCGATTCTTCCCGTGACAAGAGACAAATCAGTCGCGCATTTCTCTCTCGTCGCTCCAGCTAAAGCAAACGTTGCTGCAAGTGGATCTCCGTCATCAGTAACAGTTTGACTTGCTCCAGATAACAACCAACCATGACCAAACTGCTGCCGAACCAAACTGTCGCTATTTAACCAATACGTTAAATACCCAGCACTGCTTTTCTCTGATACCGACAGTGTTAAGTGCTTATCCTGTAGCATCTGCCCAATATGAGTGAGCATTGGCATATCAACACTCACCGTATTTTGTTCTATGATCTTTTGCGCAAGCTTCAACAGTCGAGTTCGAGTTTCTAACTGATCTAATGGACCGAAAAGTTTGACTTCAATAAAAGGCAGGTATGAACGGTAGCCTAAAAAATAACCTTGAGGTAATACCAACTTATCAAGTTTATCCGAAATCAAAGATTCAGATAAACCAAATGTATATATTCGACTGCAAGCATAACCCACTACATTAGGAAATAAATTTTTCAAATCAGGTAAAATCTGCGTTTCAACCATTTGTTTGAATTCACGTGGGACACCGGGAGTAAAGTAAAATATCGCTTCATTCAGAACCATCTTAAAGCCGCAGGCCGTACCAATAGGATTATCGATAATTTGTGCGTTCTCAGGCAAAATAGCTTGCTTAATATTGCTATCTGGCATTGCTACACCACGCATTTGATACATTTCTTTTAATCGATTTAGCCAAGTTTCAAATAAAACTAGCTTACACTCTGCAGCTTGAGCGGCCGATTCCGCACTCATATCATCATTAGTCGGCCCGAGCCCACCATTCACAATAACAACATCATTATTGAAACTGAGCATCAGTAGCTCTTCAGTCAAACACGACAATTGATCGCCGACTGTAGAACGTTTCGTTAAGCTAAAACCATTTTGATAGAACAAGCTGGATAACCAGGTGGCATTAGTATCAAGAATATCACCGTGAAGAACTTCTTCACCAGTACTAAGCATTGCTATCTTCACAATCAGCTCCTAAATTTAGGCATAATAGACAACAAAAAAGACATTTACACTATATTGAACCATTCAAAATAACTATAATGATAAGTAATTTGTCATGTTAAAATGTAAGACATATATTTTAATGAACGCTGTTTTGAGGGATAATCGCTATCTCGATGTTCAAAAAATCAACTCGGAGACCTCTGTGTCAAAATTACCCAGACTAGTGAAAACTCTAAGTGCCGCAACACTGACTCTAGCCACATCTGCTTATGCTAACCAGCAAGATGCGATTAATCACATCGAGTTTTCTTATGCGCCAGACTGTTTGTCAGGTTACTGTGAAATGACAACTTTGTATAGTTTTGAACCGCATAAACGTCATTTTTCATTGGGTATGCAGCAAGAAGAAACACTATCACTAGACGCAGACTTACAACCAAAGCACTTCATTGTCCCTAAAGATAAAGATTGGGATTATCTTATGGGGCAAACTTATACGATCCTTGGTCTCAGTGTCGCAACAGTGGGTTTAATGACTTTTTTGCCACAAAGCATTACTAAATGGGATGCAGAAGACCGTGACATGAGTAAGTTGGGCAGTAAATGGAAAGACAATGTCACTAGTGGTCCAGTATGGGATCGAGACGAACACGTTCTCAATTATATTATGCATCCATACTTCGGTGGGGTTTACTACACAGCAGCCCGACATTCAGGTTATAACGAATTTGAATCGTTCCTCTATTCAGCAACTATGTCGAGCTTCTTTTGGGAATACGGCGTAGAAGCATTTGCAGAAGTACCTTCGTGGCAAGATTTATTTATCACACCTTTCTTTGGCGCAATCGTCGGTGAAATGATGTTGACGACTGAACAAGAAATCATCGCAAATGGTGGTGAAGTTGCTGGTTCAGAAACGATAGGAGACATTTCATTATTTTTCCTCAACCCTGTTGGACACATTCATCACTGGGTATCAAATGCTTGGGGTGGTAATGCAGAGTATAAGTTCAGTTCTTCACCATGGTTTGGTAATCAGCAAGCAGCTAAATTCGCTTTAGATTCTGGTGCAAGCTACGATAATGCTTTCTACGGTTTTGAAATGAAAGTGACTTTCTAGTTTATCAAATGGCTGTTATCTAGCCTTTAAATTACAGTTATGTAGTTCAAACAACAGCAGTAAACACACTGCTGTTTGTCAATCTTCTCTAATTCTTGCCTACTATGCTGAGTTTTTTCATGATCATCACAACAATTTAAACCAAAAAATCTCCCTCATTAAACAATTCCACTATCCAGCATCTACACTCAACGCGTATGGCATTAAACACTAGCCGAACAATGCTAGGTAACTGGTCATAACGAAAATACTGTTTATTTCATACAAGATTTAATCTCAAAAAAGTAGCTCCTAATACCCACGTGTCATTCTGAGGGACATCATGAAGCATGTATTTATTGTTAACTTCTTAGGTCAAGCATCCTCCACAACTATTAAACATCTTGCTGCAATTACACATAACAATGATGGAAAGTGGCTAATTAGCAAAGTAAATTTTATTGATGATCAAGTTGCGGGTGTCATAAAAGTTGAATTACCTGAAGAGAGTATTTCCGTCGTAAAAGAAGCTTTTATGGCATGCCAAGATTTGATCGTGAAATTTGTCGAGTCACGAAGTCCTATTGATCGTGAAGAAATGGTTTTCCACCTAAGATTAGATGCAAGTGATAGAGCTGGTATTGTTAGCGAAGTCACGAATATCCTAGATAATCAAGAAATATCAATCCTTGATATGGATTGCCAACGAGTATTCATTGCTAATGGTGGTGGAGTTAGTGCTAGCTTATTTAGTGCGGCGATGGCACTAAAATTACCCGGTGAATTAAATATTGAAGACATTGCAAATGAACTTGAATCTTTGAGTGAGGATACACGGGTGAGAGTGGCATCTTAAACACTCTGTGATTTTAATCATACCTACCTATAAAGAGCAGCTTGTAACTGCTCTTTGGAGAATAACCGTATGCATTTTACAAATCATAGCGTTTATCAGATTTTGCTTTTTCTCCACTATGCTACTGACCATTGAGAAAGCGAACGTTTGAAGTCACTGTAATCAAATTCATTGATCTTCTGTATTTCACCATTCGCACGCTGGCAATACACAGATGGCATGCGCAAGCCATTAAACCAATTTAGTTTAACCATGGTATAGCCAGCGCTGTCTAGAATATGCAGGCGCTGACCGATTTCCAGTGGTTGTTCGAAATTTGTCACACAAAATTGGTCACCCGCTAGGCAAGAACAAGAGCCAATAACGTATTCATGTTCACCCTTTTCGGAAGCCTCTAGAATGGAAGCCGGTTCGTTATAAATCAGCGTGTCCAGACGATGAGCTTCTGTTGCAGAGTCAACGATGGCCGTTTTCTTCACATTCTCCACAATGTCGACGACGGTCACCACAAGATCCGTGGTTTTAGTGATGATCGCCTCCCCTGGTTCAAGGTACATTTGTACACCATGTTTTTCAGAGAATGCTTTCAGTGCCAATCCAAGTTTTTCGATATCGTAACCGGGCCATGTGAAGAAAACCCCTCCTCCCATGCTGACCCAGTCAAGCTTGTTAAGATGTTCACCAAACTGTTCAGAAATCGCATCAAGCAAGCCAATAAATGCATCTACGTTTTTGTTTTCGCAGTTCATATGGAACATAACGCCATCAATACTTTCAAACACGTCAGGATTAATGTGATCCGCTTGTACACCAAGGCGAGAAAATTGACGTGCAGGATTCGCAAGATCTTGACCTGCATAGCTCACACCTGGGTTCAGACGAAGGCCGATAGACGCTTTGTCCTCCACGATATGACGGTAAGCCGCTAACTGTGATTGCGAGTTGAAAATCATTTTGTCACAAATATCAGCAACTTCTCGAACATCATCTTCACTATAACCCACACTATACGCATGCGTTTCACCACCAAATGTCTCGTAACCTAGCTTCACTTCAAAAGGGCCGGAGCTGGTAGTGCCATCCAAATAGGGCTTAATGATGTCGAATACTCCCCAAGTCGAAAAACATTTTAGTGCCAAGACCAGTTTCACACCTGAGATTTCTTTGAGTTGTTTTGCTTTCTCTAAGTTCTCAATGAGTTTATCTTCATTGATCATAAAGAATGGGGTTTTTAAATGATTGGTTTGCATGTTACTACCCTATATACAGGCGATACTTCTTCAGCATGATAAATCGAACAGAGCCGACGCATAGGCATCGGCTCATCCTTCCCAAGTCACATTACAGCACTGGGAAATAAGTGCATTATTTCAGCTTGTGGATCACTGGCTGGCCTGGCTCTAGTTCTTGAACGTGCCAATCTAGGCCAATGCTAGGCATCGTTTCTAAGAACGGATCAGGGTCCAGCTGTTCCATATTGAACACACCTTTATCGGCCCATTGACCACGGAAGAACTGCAGCGCTGCAGTAATTGCCGGGACACCTGTTGTGTAAGAGATCGCTTGATGCTCAACATCTTCATAAGCCACTTCATGGTCTGCATTATTGTAGATAAATACACTGCGTTCTTTGCCATCTTTCTTACCTTGGACCCAAGTACCAATACAAGTAAGTCCGGTATAACCTGGAGCCAGTGAGGTTGGATCAGGCAGCATTGCTTTAAGAACGTGCAAAGGTTGCACAACCGTGCCATCGTGCAACGTCAATGGCTCAGGGCTCAATAGGCCAATATCACGCATCACGTTGAAGTAGTTTAGGTAACGGTCACCGAATCCCATCCAGAATTCAATGCGTTTTGCTGGGATGAATTCTTTCATTGAACGAACTTCATCATGCGCCATTGAATATACTTTATGTGATCCACAATTTGGGAAATCAAATTCAAGCATGCGAGAGTGACAAGGCACTTGTTTCCATTCAGCGTTTTCCCAATAGAAAGAGTCGCCTTGGATCTCTAGCATGTTAGTTTCTGGATCAAAATTCGTTGCAAACTTCTTACCGTGATCACCGGCATTGACGTCCATAACATCAATCGTATCAATCTCATCAAAAAGGTGCTTCACTGCATAAGCCGCAAATACAGACACAACACCTGGATCGAAGCCTGCACCTAAAATGCCAGTAATACCCGCTTCTTCAAATTTTTCACGGTATCCCCACTGCCAATCGTATGCTTCAGGAACTTGCTGCCCTTCCGAACAAAGATCCACTGCAACAGACGTATCAAGATACGATACTTTGGCTCGGTAGCATGCTTCCATGATAGGCATATTAACCCAAGGAGGACCTGCATTAATCACAAGCTCTGGTTTTACCTCTTCAATAAGAGCAACCAGAGAATCGATATCGTCAGCATTGACTGTACGTGCTTCTAGCTTTTTGGCTGAATCTTTCAGGTTATTTTTTTTCTGAATGGACTCGATGATCTTTTCGCATTTACTAATCGTGCGTGACGCAATGGTGATATCTCCCAGAACATCATTATTTTGTGCGGCTTTATGCGCAACAACCCAGCCAACACCGCCGGCACCAATCTGAAGAACTGCCATAGTTTTCTATTACCTTTATTAAACTAGCTCTGAAGCCAGTATATTTATTTTATGGATTAAAGATTCAAAGTCATCTGAAGTTAAACAGGGGTTTAAAATCGTCAATTTGAGTGTGGTTTTACCCTCTACAATGGTTTCACCAAGTACAGCAATACCGCGTGTGAGGGCTTGCAAACGTATTGTTTTATTTAAATCATCGAGATTATTATCACCATGTGTTGCTCGGAATAACACTGTAGATAATGAAGGTTCTGCCAATAATTCAAAGTCTGCATGGTCACGAATCATCTCTGCGACTTCTTTTGTTTGCATCAACAAATGATCGTACATATCACCAAGTATTTGCGGACCAATATTTTGCATTGTCATAAAGACTTTTAACGCATCAAATCGTTTGGTTGTTGCAATAGATTTATCGACTAAATTGGGGAGTTTGTCATGCTCGCGATTCAAATAATCAGCATGATGGAGTAAATACTTAAAGTGGGCTTTATTACTGACCAATACAGCACTGCAACTGATGGTTTGATAGAACAATTTGTGGAAATCGACACTGATAGAATGCGCTCGTTCAATCCCTTTTAAACGTGATTTATATTGGCTAAAAATCAACGCCCCACCATAGGCACCATCGACATGCATCCACATTTCGTGCTTAGTTGCTATATCAGCTATAAAATCCAGATCATCGATGGCACCATGATCTGTCGTCCCTGCCGTTCCAACAATCGCAAATGGGATTAATCCTTGCTCTTTTGCTCGTATTAGAACTTCATCTAATTGAGCGGTGTCCATGGTACCATCAGCATTGGCTTCCACCGTCATCACCGCTTGTTTACCAAGTCCCATCCATGACGCCGATTTTTGTACAGTGAAGTGTGCCTTTGCTGAACAGACAATTCGCAGTTTATCGGCATAGTCAGGCAAGCCCATCTGAGATACTGAATGGTTGCTCAGTTTTTCTGCAATCCAGTCTCTCGCAAGCATCAAACCAATTTGATTACTTTGAGTGCCACCGCTAGTGAAAGTACCGTCCGCATAATTGCCGAGTCGATACTTATCGCATAACCAGTTGATCACTTTCTGCTCTACATAAGTGGCAGAAGAAGCTTGGTCCCAAGAGTCCATCGATTGATTTAAAGCTGCAATCATCGTTTCAGCTGCAACGGCGGAGAGCAAAGGTGGGGTATGTAAATGTGCAATACAATCTGGGTGCTGGGTAAAAATAGCGTTTGTAGCAACCAGATCGATCGTTTCATCAATCACCGAAGCAAGCGAGGTGTATTTACTATCAAGATCCACAGCATTGATTGCTGTTTCAAGTTGCTTAGGGTCCAGGCCAGAATAAGGCGTATTGACTTGTTCAAATACCGACTTCATGGCTGCCGTTGTATGATTTATCGCAGAGACAAATTCAGTGCTGCCAAGCTTCCCTGTTTGAATAAAGTGCTTTTTCCACTCTTGTTGAGGAGAGGTTTCAACATGAGATCCACCAGCAGCAAGGATTGCCTCTTCAAAGACTCGAAGAGCAAAATCGATTTGCTCAAAAGAAATAATCAGTGGAGGTAAAAAGCGAATCACAGCACCTTCTCGTCCACCCTTCTCTACAATTAAACCACGTTCAAGGGCTGCTCGCTGAATATCAAGAGTCAGCTGACCATCGGCAAGAGGTTCATCAAATTTGTTGACTTCACCATTTGGTTTTTTTATTTCAACCCCTAGCATCAAGCCTTTACCGCGTACATCGGCAATGCAATTTACTCGCTTTTGTATACTTTCTAAGCCAAAGCGTAAGTATTGACCAGCAACGTTCGCATGCTCAACTAGATTATCACGCTGAATAATTTCTAATGCTTTAGCACCGGAGACCATAGCCAACTGATTGCCACGGAATGTCCCCGTGTGCTCTCCGGGCTTCCAAGTATCATGCTGTTTATTAATAACCAAAAGTGACATGGGCAAACCACCACCAATCGCCTTTGATAAACACAGAATATCAGGAACAATACCCGCTTCTTCAAACGCAAAATGGTAACCAGACTTCCCAACTCCACACTGAATTTCATCGAAGATGAGTAACATATCGTGTTCATCACAGATTCGACGGATTTCACGCAGCCAAAATGCGGGAGCAGGAATCACACCACCTTCACCTTGTATGGGCTCTACGATCATCGCAGCAGGTTTCATGATACCCGCTTCATCGTCATTCAATAACCGTTCAATATAACGTATGCTTGCTTTAGCTCCTTCATCACCACCTAGGCCAAAGGGGCAACGTAAACTGTAGGGAAACGGCATAAAATGAACATCTGACATTAACCCCGTTCGGCGCGCTTTGGTATCGAGGTTACCCATCATACCCATCGTACCGTTGGTCATTCCATGATAAGCCCCACGAAACGCCAACATAGTATTGCGTCCGGTCGTTTGCTTCGCCAATTTTATTGCAGCTTCAACGGCATCGGCTCCTGACGGGCCACAAAATTGAATCACACAATCGTCACTCAATTCAGGGGGTAAAAAGTTTTTAACCATATGGATAAAGTGCGTTTTTGCTGCCGTTGCGATATCCAAAGTCTGGTACGGTAAGCCAGAGTCCAGTTGCTCTTTGAGTGCTTGATTAATTTCTGGATGGTTATATCCCAATGCCAATGTGCCTGCCCCCGCCAAACAATCGAGGAAAAGTTGACCTCGTGTGTCTTCAACAATGCATCCATTGGCTTGTGCAATAGCAATAGGAAGTCGCCGAGGGTAAGAACGGACCGCTGATTCATGTTCAGCTTGATCAATTAATACTTGGTCAGCAGTTAAGTCATAAGTTCCTTCTAAAGTAGGGACCTGAGCAGAAAAACAAGTTGTGATAGTATTATCGACTTCAAAGGCGATACTCATATTTGATAATCCTTGAATAAAGAATTCCTTTACCTGCTGTTCAATTAAATAAAAACGAATGGCAGGATATGAAGATATAAGTCGTCACCAAAATAAAATATAAAAGTATTATTTTAATTCATTTGACGAGAAGATTTTTATCCTGAGAAATATTCAAGGTTCAGTGATGCATCCAGTTTGTTGTACTGGGCATTTAGGAAGTATGAGGCTGTGTTGTGTATGTATGTTAAAAGATTTCAATGTTGGGTTTCCCATTAACATGCCGCCATTGGCCGCACTAGTATCCCGTCTATTGGCTCATGATGATGCCAATACCTACCCTACGTAATGATACTTTTAACCTTATTTTTATTGGTTACTAGCATTTACGCGTATCCCCCAGAGAATTTTATGAATGGTTCATTAACGTAAATAAATATACGCTCCGAGATTGCGCGCGAATTTATCATGAAATAAATTTGTCGTGCAATCTATTTTCAACAATCATCACCGATTTTGTTCACAATACTGCAAAATTTCAAATGCTTTTGCTGTGACAACATATATTCAAATCACCTCCAATTAATCTGATTTCCTGTTCTTCGAAGTACACACTCGGTATCCACGACTCGTTTTACCAAAGTCTCTGTCGTTAATGGCAACACTTGCCAGCTTGATGATATCTGAGGCAAAAAATCAAACGAAACGTAAGATATAATCGCCTAGTGAGCACATTTTGTGTTTCATACCCCATCGGCAAATTTTTGGACAGAAATGAATTATAGCTTCATCTAAATTAGCAATTCATGGACAACTAATGATATGGGAAGTAACTAAGTTTAATGCCCCCGTTTTGATAGTACGGGTGACGTCCATTACTACCAACGATGACGCTCAACATAGTCATCGAATAAATGTATTGCTTTTGTTAATTATCTATTTTATTTTAAGAAAATGACGCTGATAACTACTTCCACTCAAATTCTATGTTGCTGCTGTAAATACCTCATTTACGGCCGCTTTAGTGTACCTATTATATAGCAAACCTATCGCACTCTTTCCTAGGCCGTTGATGTTTTCATCCACGGCCTTTTTGTATTTATAAGGATATGATTTATGAATAAAGCTACACTCCAGCTCTTTAATACCCTTGATAGAACACTTAGCCCGTTTTATACGATTAAACCTCGTGAGGTTGGCCTCTATGCATGTGGCCCAACCGTTTATGACTATGCACATGTCGGTAACCTGCGTACCTACTTGTTCGTTGACCTTCTAAAACGCGTACTACAGCTCAATGAATATCATGTTAATCATGTCATGAACATAACCGATGTTGGGCATCTGGTGTCAGACGGTGACACTGGAGAAGACAAAATGGAGAAAGGCGCACGTAAACAAGCTAAATCAGCTTGGGATATTGCTACATATTTCGAAAAGGCATTTTTTACTGATCTCGAAAGGCTCAATATTCTCAAACCTTCTATCATTTGCCGAGCAACCGACCATATTCAAGAACAAATTTCGTTTATTCAGTCACTCGAAGTTAAAGGCTATACCTATCGAACCAGTGACGGTATTTATTTTGATACAGACAAACTACCCGACTACGGCAAGCTTGCGCGATTAGATAAAGAAGGTTTAGAAGCTGGCATTCGCGTTGATATGGCGGAGAAAAAGCATCCGACAGATTTTGCACTTTGGAAATTCACTGGCGAACAGAAAAGGCAAATGGAGTGGACAAGCCCATGGGGAAATGGCTTCCCAGGGTGGCATATTGAATGTTCAGCGATGGCAGAAAAGTACTTGGGAGAAACCTTCGATATACATATCGGTGGTGAGGATCACATCCCTGTCCACCACACCAATGAAATTGCACAATGCCAAGCGAAAAACGGTCATGTACAAGCAAACTTTTGGTTGCATGGTTACTTCTTAAATATAAACAATGAGAAAATATCTAAGTCGGGTTCTACACTACGTTTAGAAAGCCTAATCGACAAAGGTTATGACCCTCTATCTTATCGTTATTTAACTCTAACCAGTCACTATCGTAGTAAGCTCAGTTTTACTTGGGAAGGATTGAATGGCGCACAAAAGGCACTGCGTAGATTAAGAAAAAAAATCACTGGCATGCCTGACGGTGGTCACGTTGACAACCAGTTCAAAGCTGAATTTCTTGCACATATCAGCCGTGATTTGAACACGCCACAAGCACTCGCTTTACTATGGGAGGTCACCGATAGCTCCATAGAGCCTGCCAATAAAAAAGCGACACTACTTTATTTTGATCAAGTATTTGGCCTTGATCTTGAAAAAGTCGAACAGGTCACCATTCCAAAGGAAGTTCAGCAGCTTGCTGAGCAACGTCAATGTATGAAACAACAGGGGCGATTTGATGAGGCAGATACAATCCGAGAGCAAATTCGAGCTTTGGGATATCAAGTTAACGATAGTGCTAATCAATCGAGTGTAACCAAGTTACTTTAACTAAAATCACCCGCTTTACCGAATAAGAGGTTAGCAATAGCCTCTTATTTCTGGGTTATAGGCTAGTTTGAGCTCACACCGAAATTCATAAGGCTCGGATTAGAATTTGGTAGGGCAAACACACGCCTCAAATATGTGTAGAGTATTTAATCTAACGCACTTTGGGGCAACACTTATCCGGCTTGATGAGAGTCGACTAAAAACGCTTGAATAATTGTCTCTGGAGTCTTGATATACAACGTCTCTGGCTATTTTTGCGACAAAATCATCGATCGTCGAGCCATAAACAAACACACCTCGGATAACGGATTACCGAGAAAGGTATAGAGTATTACGGTAGAACTATACGAACAGGCACACGATAAGGTAAACACGAAAAATACTTTTGAAGACCAGCAAAGTTTCTTTATTAGGATAGCTAAAAAAGAAAAAAACCCTGACTAATTGGTCAGGGCTTCTTATCTGGAGCGACACACGAGGTTCGAACTCGTGACCTCAACCTTGGCAAGGTTGCGCTCTACCAACTGAGCTAGTGTCGCATATTTGAGATGGTGCCCCGGGCCGGACTTGAACCGGCACAACGCGAACGTCGAGGGATTTTAAATCCCTTGTGTCTACCAATTCCACCACCAGGGCACACAAATTTCTTTGCGATGCCTTTACTAGAAAAGTAAAACACCATCTGATACCGCCGAAGCCATATCGTTTAATCTGGAGCGACACACGAGGTTCGAACTCGTGACCTCAACCTTGGCAAGGTTGCGCTCTACCAACTGAGCTAGTGTCGCAAAATGGAGGCGCCTCCCGGAGTCGAACCGAGGTCCACGGATTTGCAATCCGCTGCATAGCCACTCTGCCAAGGCGCCTCAATGTAACTAAGCGATGCTTTAGTTACTTACCCTTTCGAGCTTATTGCTCTTGGGTACGGGATGCATTCTACTGATTCGAAGAACTGAGTCAACACTATTTTTATTTTTTTAAAGCGTTTGAACATAAAACATCCAAAAAGCGTTAAATTGATTAGTTTCAATACACAAAAAGACTCAAATATCCTTGTTTGTCTTAAAAGATGATCTTCATATGTAGCATAATTAACCCCACTGCACCGCTACAAAGCCATAGATGACTTTAAAAAAGCGCACAAAGTTACATCTCGCATAGCAAACCTTGATTTGAGTCACATTTAATAACTAATCCAAACATCTAATGGCGAATATATACCCATGACGTTTTTAAAAATATAAAAAAGCAGGCATCAAGCCTGCTTATACAACTCAGTTTGATCTGTAAGTTAAAATACTTACTTGCTACGCAATATTCTACTGATGCTCTTCACTCAGTAAGTCATTTTTTGCTGCCGCTAAATACTGCACCATAGACCAGTATGTTAAGAATGTTGCGATGTATAGTGACCCAAAGCCGATCCAGACCATCCAATCATCATAACGCCAGATCAAAACCCATAAGGCAAACATTTGTGCAAGTGTCTTTACCTTACCAATCCATGAAACAGCCACACTAGCACGCTTACCAATTTCAGCCATCCACTCTCTCAACGCGGAAATGATAATTTCTCGAGCAATCATCGTGACTGCAGGTATGGTTACCCAAATCGAATGGTAATGCTCGGTAATAAGAATCAACGCCGTTGCGACTAGAACTTTATCCGCGACGGGGTCAATGAAAGCGCCAAAGCGAGAGGTCTGCCCAAGTTTGCGGGCTAACATGCCATCGAGCCAATCAGTAAAGCCCGCAACCCAAAATACCATGGCGGAAGCAAAAGGTGCCCAAGAATAGGGTAAATAAAACACCACGACGAAAACTGGGATTAGGAACAGTCTTAATAAAGATAGAATGTTAGGGATATTCAAGCGCATTTCATTATTCTCTTAAACATTACGTCATAATGTTGCGGGATTTTCTTTATTGTTTCAATGCTTGGAAAATAATTTCTGCCAAAGAGTGACTAATTCCTGGCACTTTGGCGATTTCTTCAACACTTGCACGTTTAAGTTCTTGAAGGCCACCCATATATTTCAGCAAAGATTGTCGTCGCTTAGGGCCAATTCCTTCAATACCTTCTAGTGCACTTGTACGACGAGCCTTCCCCCGCTTCGCTCTATGACCTGCAATCGCATGATTATGGCTTTCATCACGTATATGCTGCATTAAATGGAGAGCTGGAGCATCACTTGGTAAATTAAACTCTTCACCATCAACCGTTATTAACGTCTCAAGACCAGGTTTACGGGTTACACCTTTGGCAATGCCCATCATAATAGGTCGCTTAGGCCAATCCGTCCAATATTGTGAAACGATTTCACAAGCACGATTAAGTTGCCCTTTACCACCATCGATAAAAATAATATCTGGTATTTTTTCTACATCTAATTGCTTTGAATAACGTTTTTCTAAAACTTGCCCCATTGCTGCGTAATCATCTCCTCCTGTGATACCCGTGATGTTATATCGTCGATATTCTTGCTTAACTGGGCCTTCATTGTTGAAAACAACACAAGACGCAATAGTACTTTCTCCCATGGTATGTGAAATATCAAAACATTCCATACGAGAAATATTGTCTTTCCCTAGGAGTTCACTCAATGCTTTAAAACGCTGGTTAATCGTCATTTTATGGTTAACCTTTGCAGTCATTGCAGTCAAAGCATTCGTGTTTGCCAACTTCAAATAACGACCTCGTGTGCCAGTTGGGGATGTATGGAATTGAATCTTCCTTCCCGCTACATCACTCAAGGCTTGCTGTAGAGCTTGAATTTGATCACCAAATTCCTGGCTTAATATGATCCGGGTTGGGATGGTTCTCGCTTCATTGTGGCTAAGGTAATACTGGGTAAGAAAACTATCAAAAACCTCTTCAGAGTCTGTATTTCTTGGAATCTTGGGGAAATGGCTACGGCTACCAAGCACTTGTCCCTGACGAATCATGAGAATATGAATACAGGCGATGCCATTTTCTTGAGCAAAACCCAACACATCCATATCATCCATGCTGTCCTCGGAGACAAACTGTTGTTCTTGGACACGTCGAATCGCTTGGATCTGATCTCGAAATTTAGCCGCATCTTCGAAGCGCAGCTGTTGGCTAGCTGACTCCATTTTAGTGATGAGTTGTTCTAACACTTGCTGGTCTTTACCTTGCAAGAATAAGCGCACAAGCTCCACTAATTCGGCATAATCTTGGTCAGAAATCAGCGAACTGACACACGGGCCGGCACAGCGACCAATTTGATACATTAAACACGGCCGAGTGCGATTTGAATAGACGGTATCTTCACACTGGCGAACTGGCAGAATTTTTTGTAATAAATGTAAGGTTTCTCGTACTGCTCTGGAGTCAGGATAAGGCCCAAAGTACTCGCCTTTACGTTTTTTAGCGCCACGATGCATGGATAAACGCGGGTGTTTATGCGCACTGATAAAAATGTACGGATAAGACTTATCATCCCGAAGCAAGACATTGTACTTGGGCAAATATTGCTTGATGTAATTGTGCTCTAAAATGAGAGCTTCTGTTTCTGTGTGGGTAACCGTTACATCGATTTTAGCGATATGACTGACAAGCGCTCGCGTTTTTTCGCTATCAACTTTTTTTCTGAAGTAACTGGTAAGGCGCTTTTGTAGATCTTTGGCTTTCCCAACATAAATAACAACAGCATCAGCGTTATACATCCTGTAAACGCCGGGCTGATGAGTTACTGTTTTAAGAAAAGAAACCGAATCGAAAAGAGGGTTCACGCTAGAGAGTCTCGGCGTCTAACATCCCATGGCGAATGGCTAAGTGTGTTAACTCAACATCACCATTAATGCCCAATTTACTGAATAAACGGTAGCGGTAGCTATTGACCGTCTTAGGGCTTAAATTAAGTTGCTCAGAAATGTCCGTTACTTTCTGACCTTTGGTAATCATCATCATGATCTGAAGCTCGCGCTCTGAGAGATCCTTGAAAGGATTTTCAGAAGATGAAGAGAACTGACTCAACGCAATTTGCTGAGCAATTTCTGGAGAAATATAACGCTGTCCACTATTCACAACTCGAATCGCGTTAACCATCTCATCGGGGCAAGCACCTTTCGTAAGGTAACCCGATGCCCCAGCTTGCATAACTTTAGTCGGGAAAGGATTCTCAGTATGAACCGTCAAAACAATAATTTTAACATCAGGGCTCATACGTAAAATCTTTTTAGTGGCTTCCAGACCACCGATACCCGGCATATTCATATCCATTAAAATGACATCGGCATGATTATTACGACACCATTTTACAGCCTCTTCACCGCTGTCAGCTACACCTGCTACATTCATTCCACGGACGTCTTCAATGATACGTCGTATCCCTGTGCGAACCAGCTCGTGATCATCTACAAGGAAAACATTTATCAAACTTGTATCTCCACACTTATATTGGCCCTGCTTTCACATTACAAAAGGTCAATGTAAAATTAGGTACATATGCCTATATAGTAATGCAATAGGCAAAAAAAAGCTCACTAAGAATATGTGCCGAAACGCAAAGTTTAACAACATTTAATTCATAGTCTGAGCAGTTGGTTATTTATCAGCAATAACCATATCCCAATTAGTAGAAACTAACATTATAATCTCCCACAAATCAAGTAACTAAGTTTCATAATGCATATCAATGCACAATATAAAGTCAAAATGTGTGTTGTATGTATCGAACTACAGGTGTTCTAGAAAACGCTTCTGCATCATACAATGGACTGAATCAACAACATTAAAAGTAAATAATCTCGTCAAACGCGGGTTCTTTAGTAAACTAGGCTTCGAACATACTAACTCCTGAGCAAACAGCTCCCGTTTCCTATGCTTTACTCATCTGCCATTGGTAGTTTAGTGGTAGAATATAAACTTCATCATTACTAGGAACTCTCCTTTGAATATCCATCAAGGTTTTCTACTCACTCGTCAAGCTAGAGACTTCAACGGTCAGACACTGATTGAGCTCTGGTTAGCAACAGACAATGGACCAGCCCAAATAATTATTCAAGGAGAAAAACCCGTATTTTTTGTCGAACAATCTGCGCTTGAAAGAGTTAAACAATTAACACTTTCGAATAACATCGCCACAGAGGTTCGCCCTCTTCCTCTCAAAACCTTTAACCATAAATCGTTGGCAGCCTGCTACACAAAAACGTCAAAAGACTCAATAACTTTACAGGGTCTGCTCACACATAACGACCTCGTACATTATGAAGGTGATATTCGCTTGGCCGATCGTTATTTAATGGAACGATTTATCAAAGGTGGCGTTGAATTTACTGGCATTGAAAAGAAGCAAAACGGATTTACAAAAGTAAACAACGCCAAATGCCGCAGTGGTGATTACCAACCTAAACTGAACATCGTATCTCTAGACTTAGAATGTTCGGAAAAAGGGATCTTATATTCAATTGGTCTGGATAGCCCGATGGATTCTCGTGTCATCATGGTCGGTGAAGAAGAACCTTCTCACACTCGTATCCAATGGGTTAAAGACGAAAAAGCGTTGCTCAAGGCGTTAATTGATTGGTTCAAAAAATTCGACCCCGATGTGATCATTGGCTGGAATGTCATCGATTTTGACTTTCGTTTGCTGCATAAACGAGCGGAATGGCACAACATAAAATTGAGTATAGGCCGAGCAGACCAAGCCAGCTTCTTTCGTCGTTCAGCCCAAAGTCAGCAAGGTTTCATTTCAATCCCAGGCCGAGTTGTATTGGATGGTATCGATACACTCAAAACCGCCACCTATCACTTTCACTCTTGGTCACTAGAATCCGTCGCACAAGAACTACTAGGGGAAGGGAAAGCCATCCAAAATGTCCATGATCGGATGGATGAAATCAACCGCATGTTTCGGTCCGACAAGCCCTCCCTTGCCAAATACAATCTTCAAGATTGCATTTTGGTTAATCGTATTTTTGCACACACTCATTTACTCGATTTTGCAATCGAACGCTCACGTTTAACTGGCGTTGAACTCGATCGTGTCGGCGGCTCCGTAGCGGCCTTTACCAATCTGTATCTGCCCCAGATTCACCGAATTGGCTACATCGCCCCGAATTTACATCCTGAAAATTGGATCGCGAGCCCTGGCGGATATGTGATGGACTCCATCCCTAATCTTTATGACTCGGTGTTAGTTCTAGACTTTAAAAGCCTTTATCCTTCCATAATTCGCTCTTTCTTGATTGATCCAGTCGGGCTTGTAGAAGGCTTGCAACTTGAGATCGGTAATCAAAAAGATCAAGCAATACCGGGCTTTCGAGGTGGTCAGTTCGATCGTAACAAACATTTTTTGCCAGAAATGATCGAAAAACTATGGGCAGCTCGTGATGTCGCGAAAAAAAATAACGAAAAAGCATTTTCTCAAGCCATAAAGATCATCATGAACTCTTTTTATGGTGTGCTGGGCTCATCTGGGTGCCGATTCTTTGATACTCGCCTTGCTTCAAGTATTACCATGCGTGGCCATGAAATCATGAAACAAACCAAAGTCCTCATTGAAGAGCAAGGATATCAAGTCATTTATGGTGATACTGATTCGACGTTTGTCTCACTTAATGGCATCTATAACCAGATTGAAGCCGATAAGATCGGGCACCAGTTGGTGGCCTATATCAACCAATGGTGGAGTAATTTCCTTAGTGAAGAATATAACCTCACTTCAATTCTCGAATTAGAATACGAAACCCATTACCGGAAGTTTTTGATGCCAACCATCCGTGGTTCAGAAACCGGTTCTAAAAAGCGCTATGCCGGATTAATCGGCGAAGGTGCACAAGAAAAGTTGGTTTTTAAAGGTTTAGAGAGTGCTCGAACTGATTGGACTGCCTTAGCACAAACGTTTCAAAACACGCTCTACAATATGATTTTTCATGGTGAAGACCCAACCGACTACATACGTGAAACGGTAGAGAAAACCAATAACGGTGAGTTTGATCAACAATTAGTCTATCGAAAGCGCCTGCGAAGAAAACTGCATGAATATCAGAAAAACATCCCACCACAAGTTAGAGCAGCTCGGTTAGCCGATGAAATCAATGCTAAATTAGGTCGCAAACTCCAATATCAAAATAAAGGTCGAATCGAATATGTGATCACCTTGAATGGGCCAGAACCATTAGAGTATCTGCAAAGCCCGATCAACTATCAACATTATATTGATAAGCAATTAAAGCCGATCGCAGATGCTATTTTACCGTTTATTGGTCTGGATTTTGAGCAATTGTCAGCTCCGCAGTTAGGTTTATTTTAAAATACCTATACTCAAGTGACTTAGCCGATTCGAAACTCTGTTTTTTTATATTGCTTAACCAGCCATGCACCAAAGCTATCAATTAAACCAATCACTGAGCGTTTCGGTACATGACGACCAGAGAGTAGAATCCCGAGTCGTTCTATCTCCACTTGTTTTTCTGGATGATAGGTTAAGAATATCTCGCCGCACTCAATAGGATCATCAAACCAGCGCTTATCACGGTACATCACTAACGAATAAGAAGCACGGAGCAACTTTTTTGCGATAATAGTTTGCGCAAAAGCTAATGCATCAATACTTTGTGCTTGAGCAATTTTGCTTCGGTATACGGTTAACCACTCTGCCACATCCATATTCCAATGTTTAGCAATTTCCCAACTTGGCACATAATCACCAAAGCACTCACCGAGGTTATCTCCATAAACACAATGAGTACAATGTTTAATCAAAAATCCCCATGTAAATAAGCTATCAAGGTTTATAACTTCCTTGACTGTTGTTGTACGGATTGATACACCTTTAACATGAGAATATCGTTGCTGAGCACGCCATTTTATAGTATTGAGTAGAGAAGCTCGATTATTTTCAAAACCCGATGTCGTCACCACGATTAAATCAAGGTTCGACTTACCCACTATTGCTGTTTTACGTGCAACACTACCGTAAACATAAACACTGTGCAGGTTAGAATTAAGACCACTTTTTAAGTATCTTAGAGTCTCATTGATCAGAGGTTCAAATTCTGGCTGGAAAGGCTGCTGTGAGTCGATGATAGAGAGAGGCATTAATTGGCAAAGTCTTAATCTGTAATTGAGATGAATTCATATGATCCATTACTATGAACCTTGAATCAAGTATTTATCTCTTGTGATTTTAAGACTCCTGATTCCTTCTAATACCATCCATTTTTTCGTATTGCTTTACCTACAACCGCCCATTTAAGCTCATATTGAAGTACTTCAATACGGAATTTTAATGCCAGAGAATAAACTTAGCGCTATAATCATTCCGTTTTGCTTAATATCAGTGTAAATAGGAATAGACAATGCCAAAGGCAAGTGAAATCAAAAAAGGCTTCGCCATCGAATCTAATGGTAAAACGCTTTTAGTTAAAGACATCGAAGTCACAACTCCAGGCGGTCGTGGCGGTGCAAAAATCTATAAGATGCGTTGTACAGATTTAAACACAGGTTCTCGTGTAGACGAGCGCTTTAAGTCTGATGATGTAGTCGAAACCGTGGATATGAACAAACGTGCGGTTGTATACTCATACGCTGATGGTGATGAACACATCTTTATGGATAATGAAGATTACTCACAGTATACGTTCAAGCACAACGAAATTGAAGATGATATGCTGTTTATCAATGAGGACACGCAAGGTATTCACATCATCCTGGTTAACGGTTCAGCGGTAGGTATTGAGCTGCCCTCTTCTGTAGAACTTGTTATTGAAGAAACCGACCCTTCGATTAAGGGAGCCTCAGCTTCTGCACGTACCAAACCGGCACGATTTGCTTCCGGTTTAGTGATTCAAGTTCCTGAATACATCGCAACCGGTGATCGTGTTATCGTCAACACGACCGAACGCAAGTACATGAGCCGAGCATAAACATGTCTGACTTGATTTCTTACGATGACATCATCGATGCCGCTTATGATATTTTCCTTGAGATGGCTCCTGATAATCTAGAGCCTGCAGATGTCATTTTATTTACAGCACAATTTGAAGATAGAGGTGCTGCAGAGCTTGTCGAAACGGGTAATGACTGGATTGAACACGTTGGCTTCGAGATCGACAAAGAAGTGTATGCCGAAGTGCGTATCGGTTTAGTTAATGAGGAAAATGACGTACTGGACGACGTTTTCGCTCGTATGCTGATCAGTCGTGATCCAGAACATAAATTCTGCCACATGCTTTGGAAACGTGACTAACCATTCAACAGCTTTTATCCCCAAGTCGTCTCAAAATGCTTGGGTATATTCAAAAAACACCAGCATAAGTCTGGTGTTTTTTATAGAAACAGTATCAGATCATAATAAATACATCCGCCGCACAGCCCCCACTAAGTTGACAATGACGACAATAACGCTGAAAAACAAAAAAGGCTTGCCAGTTTAAGCAAGCCTTAATTGTTTTATGCTATTGACTAGCGATGCTTATTACGAGCACCTTGGTCACCTGCACTCTTCTTAGGTTTACGTCGAGAAGGGTTGTTACTACGCCCTTTTGATGTATTAACACGCTCTTCGTGGCGCTTCACTGCACGACGAATTTTTTGACTACGTGCACGTTCACGTTTACGTGATGTGTTGTCTTTGTTCAGATCTAACATGGTTTCTTTTTCTGGACGTAACTCAACTAACTCACGCAGGTAGTTAACTTCTTTAAGATCAAGCTCCATCCAGCCACCACGTGGTAGCTTCTTATTGAGATAAATATCTCCATAACGAACACGCTTCAAACGACTCACAGTAGTGTCTTGTGACTCCCACAAACGACGAACCTCACGGTTACGTCCTTCATTTATAGCAACATAGAAAGTGTGGTTCATTCCTTCACCGCCTGCGTACACGACGTCTTCGAAACGAGCCATACCATCCTCTAGTTCAACACCGCGTACTAGATTTTTTACTTTCTGCTCTGTCACTTCACCAAACACACGAACTAAATATTCACGTTCAACCTGTCTGCTTGGGTGCATTAAGCGGTTTGCCAGCTCACCGTCTGTCGTGAACAACAATAGGCCAGATGTATTTGCATCAAGGCGGCCTACAGAAATCCAACGGGACCCGCGAATTTTTGGCAAACGGTCGAAAACAGTGCGACGACCCTCGGGGTCGTGACGAGTACAAAGTTCTCCTTCAGGCTTATAATAAGCCAGAACTCGACAGATCACTTCTTCTTGTGCTTTTGCTGACACAATGTGTCCATCGATACGAACAACACTGTTCTCATCTTCTAGTCTTTCACCAAGTTTAGCTACGATTCCATTCACGCTAACGCGGCAGGATTTAATCAACGATTCAATTTCACGACGAGAACCGTGTCCAGCACGTGCTAATACTTTTTGTAACTTTTCGCTCATTTATTTACCTATGTGTCGTCTTCACAGACGTCGAGACCATCAGCGGTCTTCATTATGCAAACTACCCGGCTTTCGGGATTTTCGGCCAATCATTATACGAGATAATACTAATTAATGTAAGACAAATTCTCGCTGTTGTCGCGCTTAAGGCTATAGCCATACTAATTTTCAACAATAGCCGACTTGGCTAAAATATAAACTATGATGCTATTACCTTCAGCTAATAACTGTATCTCACTCAAATGGTGAAGGATCTCCAGCTCCTGAGCGAGCGATAATGGCGTCACCTTCACTAAAATCGATAACCGTCGTTGGCTGTTCTCCTAAATAACCTCCGTTCAAAATGACATCTACTGCATGCTCTAATTTGTCACGAATTTCCTCTGGATCATATTCAGCACCATCACAACCAGGCAGAATTAATGAAGTAGACATCATAGGCTCACCAAGTGCTTCAAGTAAATCCAATGCAATACGATTGTCAGGTACACGAATGCCTATTGTCTTACGCTTGGCATTCATTAAACGGCGTGGAACCTCTTTCGTCCCTTTAAAAATAAAAGTATAAGGCCCTGGTGTATGGCTTTTCAATAAACGAAATGCTGTATTGTCCACTCGTGCGTAAAGGGAAAGTTCCGATAAATCACGGCATAGTAAAGTAAAATTGTGTTTATCATCGAGACGACGAATCTGGCAGATTCGCTCTAGCGCTTGTTTGTTCTCTAATTGACAACCTAATGCATATCCAGAATCGGTCGGATATACAACAACCCCGCCATTTCGAATGATTGCCACTGCTTGATTGATCAAGCGAGCCTGCGGGTTTTCAGGGTGCACATAAAAAAACTGGCTCATTGTTATTCCTCGTTATCGAACCTCTCGGCTCTATATTAAGTATTATGGTGTATCAAACCCGCCGTCTTGCTCAACGCTCGGCAAAGGTTTAATTCCCCAATCTTTCCAAACTGGCTCAACTCCTGAAGGTAACCAAAGATTTCTACCTAGCTCCATCCAAGGAGAAGGATAATGAAAGTCGCTACCTTGTGACGCCAGTAACTCGTATTGTATCGCATAGTCAGCTAAGTTGCGCCTTTCTTGTGGTGCTTGCTGAGGTTGAGCAACTTCCATTGCATCACCATCAGCTTCAACAAAAGCACTCAGCAATCGCTTAATCCATTTAGCGGTTAATTGGTATCGCCCTGGGTGAGCAAGTACCGCTTGTCCACCAGCAGAATGAATGGCATCAACTGCATCTTTCATTGAACACCAATTAGGTGGTACATAGCCGGGAGTGGAACGCGTCAAATATTTTTTAAACACCATCTGCATGTTTTTAGCGTAACCATTGTCTACCAACCACTTAGCAAAGTGTGCACGGGTAATAGGAGCATCACCAGCAATTTGCTGAACTTCTTCTAATACACCTTCACGTGTGGCTTTTTGCAAACGCTCTGCGATCAATTCAGCTCGTGCTATACGGTGTGTTTTTTGTTGTTGAATTAAATCCATCAATACTGAGTTTTCTGGATCTATATTCAAACCCACAATGTGGATATCTTTGTTCTGCCACACAGTCGATATTTCAATACCGTTAATGATATTTATAGCCAAATTATTCTCTTGAACATACTGCTTGGCTATAGCTAAACCGTCAGTAGTATCATGGTCAGTAATTGCCAAAACATCGAGATCAAAGCTTATGGCCCTATCTACTAAATCTTGCGGTGATAAACGACCATCAGATGCTGTAGTGTGACTGTGTAAATCAATTCTCATATTTTTGTCGCTTTAATTCTGTTTTGGGGTTGACTTTTGAACGCTGCACTAGTTAACTAGTACATAGATACAAAAACACGATTTAAGGTTCACTATGTTACAAGAATTTGTCTTAAACCAGAATGCAAAAATAAAAGTTCATGATAATACAATGAACTCTGAGCATATTGCATGGTGGCGCATTTGGACAAGTTCTTGTTGGGCTGACGTGTACTTCTAATTAACAGAATGAAACGCCACAAAGCCCGCACCCTCTGCGGGCTTTTTGTTTTACCATAGACTTCACAACCAATCGCCTAAATATTGGTCAAATAAATAAAAAACTTAATTGGGTGGCGGTTATCTTTGTGCGAGTATGTATGGTAGGAAGATGTAAATATCAATAAGGAGGTCTTGTGAATCAGGCCATTACAATAAAAAAACTTGGTCAACTTGAAGTGCTAAAGACTTCCGTTCCTTATACTCAAGATCCGACCCGATTGTTCCATACCCTGTGTGAGCATAAAAAGGACAGTTTGCTGCTTGAATCCGCTGAGATTGATTCTAAGCAGGATTTAAAATCACTTCTCGTCGTTGATTCAGCCATACGTATCGTTTGTAATGGCAACAAGGTCAGCATGCATGCATTAACGAACAACGGTAAAAACCTACTTGCGCATTTAATACAAAATGTTAATGCTGACGTAGCCACTGATTTTGATGGTGAAACACTCACATTAGGTTTCACCCTACCTAACAACACACTCGATGAAGATTCTCGACTGCGTGAAGCTTCGTCCTTTGACGCCCTGCGCTTAGTGCAGCAGAGCTTCGACATTTCAGCACAAGACAAGCACGCTATTTTTCTTGGAGGCTTATTTGCCTACGATTTAGTCGCTAACTTCGAACCATTAGGCCAAGCCGAAGTTACGAACCTGTGCCCCGATTATGTCTTTTACGTCGCAGAAACACTTCTTATCATCGATCACCAAACCGAATCTTGTCAGCTACAGGCAACTTTGTTTGTTGACGACTCAGAAAAAGCCGTAATAGAAGCTCGTGTCACTGAAATTAAAGCCCATTGTTCAACCCCAAAGAATCTGCCAAGTGCTGAGCAAATTACCAGCGTGAATGTTCAACCTAGCGTATCTGATGCTGACTTCTGCCAAATAGTACGTGATTTGAAACAATACGTGGTAAAAGGTGACATCTTCCAGGTCGTGCCCTCTCGCCGTTTCACTCTTCCATGCCCTTCTCCACTCGCCGCTTATAAAGAGCTGAAACAGAGCAATCCAAGCCCTTACATGTTTTATATGCAAGACGAGCTTTTCACCTTGTTCGGTGCTTCACCTGAAAGCGCATTGAAATACGAAACCAATACCAATCAAGTCGAAATCTACCCAATTGCAGGTACTCGTCGTCGTGGAAAAAGACCAAACGGTGAGATCGACTTTGATTTAGATAGCCGCATTGAACTGGAATTGCGTAGCGACACAAAAGAAAATGCAGAGCACATGATGCTCGTCGATCTCGCCCGTAACGATGTTGCCCGTATTGCACAGGCTGGTACTCGCTATGTTGCAGACCTATTAAAAGTCGACCGCTATAGCCATGTTATGCACTTGGTATCTCGAGTCGTCGGCCAGCTTCGTGAAGACCTAGACGCTCTACATGCCTACCAAGCTTGTATGAATATGGGCACACTGACAGGAGCACCAAAGATTCGAGCTATGCAATTGATTCGTGACGTCGAAAGTGCTCGTCGTGGCAGTTATGGTGGAGCCGTGGGCTACCTAACCGGTGAGGGGACACTCGATACATGCATCGTAATCCGCTCCGCTTACGTTGAAGATGGGATTGCCCAAGTGCAAGCTGGGGCTGGCGTGGTATTTGACTCAGATCCTCAAGCAGAAGCAGACGAAACGCGTGGTAAAGCTCAAGCAGTCATTTCTGCGATTCAAGCCGCCCATAAAGCACAATAAGGAATAGGATTCGAAGATGGCTAATATTGTTTTTATCGATAACTTTGACTCATTCACCTATAACTTAGTGGATCAATTCCGTTCACTGGGTCATTGCGTGAAAATTTACCGTAATAACATTCCAGTTCAATCGATTGAACAAGCGGTTAACGAGCTGGAAAATCCTGTAGTCCTGCTATCTCCAGGTCCCGGTGCTCCTTCAGAAGCAGGGTCAATGCCAGAACTGATCCAACGTTTAAAAAGTAAAGTACCGATGATCGGCATTTGTCTTGGCCATCAAGCCATCGTAGAAGCATACGGCGGTACGGTTGCTGGTGCAGGGGAAATTATTCACGGTAAAGTTTCTATGATGGAACACCAAAACCACGCAATTTATCAAAACCTACCCTCACCCCTTGCGATCGCACGTTACCACTCTTTAGTGGCGATAAAGGTCCCTCAGAGCTTAACCATCACAGCAGAAGTCGATGACCTGGTGATGTCGGTTGTGCATGAAGAAGATAAAGTATGCGGATTTCAATTTCACCCAGAGTCCATTATGACCACCTACGGTGCCACTCTGTTAACTAACGCCATTGAATGGGCCCTCGAAATAAAGGCAGCATAAGTAACGCAAACCCATTAAGGTCAATAGGCAGATAAGAAATTTAGGAGAGTAAATATGGAAGCAATCATCAGCCCGATTATGGCGAAACTTTACGAGCAAGCTTCTCTGACTCAAGAAGAAAGCCAACAACTGTTCGACATCATAATCCGTGGTGAGCTCGACCCTATCTTGATGTCATCAGCCCTCACAGCACTAAAACTCAAGGGTGAAACCCCTGATGAAATCGCGGGTGCTGCAAAAGCACTACTGGCAAACGCAACTCCCTTCCCACGCCCAGATTATGACTTCGCTGATATTGTTGGTACAGGTGGCGATGGTCATAACACCATCAATATCTCAACCACAGCGGCCTTTGTGGCTGCAGCATGTGGCCTCAAAGTCGCAAAACACGGTAACCGAAGCGTCTCAAGCAAATCCGGTTCTTCTGATCTGCTTGACTCTTTCGGAATCAACTTAGCGATGAGTGCAGAAGACACACGCAAAGCGGTAGACGAAATCGGTGTTGCTTTCTTATTTGCACCGCAATATCACGGCGGTGTTCGCCACGCGATGCCAGTGCGTCAAACTATGAAAACACGTACTCTATTCAACATTCTCGGTCCACTGATTAATCCGGCTCGACCAAACATCGAGTTAATGGGTGTCTACAGTGAAGAGTTGGTTCGCCCTATCGCTGAAACCATGTTACAAATGGGTATGAAGCGTGCTGCGGTTGTCTACGGAAGCGGCTTAGATGAAGTGGCTATTCATGGCTCAACGACAGTAGCAGAGATCAAAGATGGTACGATCATAGAATACACACTCACGCCAGCAGATTTTGGCCTTGAACAGCACCCATTAGAAGCGATTAAAGGTGGGCTTCCTGAAGAAAATAAAGCCATCACCACCGATATTCTGACGGGTAAAGGAAGTGCAGCACAATTAGGTGCTGTCGCGGTTAACGTTGCTCTGCTGATGCGCCTGTTCGGCCACGAAGATTTAAAAGCTAATACACAACAAGCGATTGATGCAATGAATTCAGGTAAAGCCTATCAATTGGTTCAACAACTTGCTGCTCACGCTTAAGGAATGATGAAAAATGACGGATTTCAATACTCAGCAATCAGGCAATTTATCTGAACACGTATCCAAACAAGACGCACAAATGGCAGAAGTATTAGCGAAAATTGTGCGTGATAAATACCAGTGGGTAGCGGAGCGCAAAATTTCCCAGCCACTGAGCACGTTTCAATCAGATTTGCTGCCATCTGATCGCAGTTTTTATGATGCCCTAGGCAAACAAAAAACCGTCTTTATTACTGAATGTAAAAAAGCTTCGCCATCCAAAGGGTTGATTCGTGATGATTTTGACCTAGATTATATTGCTTCTGTTTACAATAATCATGCAGATGCGATTTCAGTTCTCACTGACGAGAAGTATTTTCAAGGCAACTTTGACTTTCTTCCGCAAGTCCGTGGACAAGTACAGCAGCCGGTGTTGTGTAAAGACTTTATGGTTGATACCTACCAAGTCTATCTGGCGCGCCATTACAGTGCTGACGCGGTGCTGTTGATGCTGTCTGTACTCAATGACGAAGAATACAAAGCGTTAGAAGCAGCAGCACACAGTCTTAACATGGGCATTTTAACCGAAGTCAGCAACGAAGAAGAGCTTCATCGTGCGGTTAAACTCGGTGCACGTGTGATTGGAATCAATAACCGCAATTTGCGTGACCTCAGTACTGACTTGAATCGTACTAAGGCACTTGCACCTATGCTTCGCCAACTTGCCCCTAATGCGACGGTAATATCCGAATCCGGCATTTATACCCACCAGCAAGTTCGTGATTTAGCGGAATTCGCAGACGGTTTTTTGATCGGCAGCTCGTTGATGGCAGCAGACAACTTAGAATTAGCAGTCCGTAAAGTCACTTTAGGCGAAAACAAGGTTTGTGGTCTCACTCATCCTGATGATGCCGCAAAAGCCTACCAAGCGGGCGCGGTATTTGGTGGTCTGATCTTTGTCGAACAATCAAAGCGTGCTGTTAACTTTGAGCAGGCTCGGCTCACCATGAGCGGCGCTCCTCTTCAGTATGTTGGTGTCTTCCAAGATCACGACATTGATTATGTGGCTTCGATCGTCACTTCACTTGGTCTAAAAGCCGTGCAATTGCATGGTCACGAAGATCAAAATTACGTGAACCAATTGAAAGCAGAGCTGCCAGTGGGAATTGAGATCTGGAAAGCTTATGGTGTCGTTGATTCACAACCCAATTTGCTTTCTAATCACATTGATCGTCATCTTCTCGACGCTCAAGTAGGTAGCCAAACTGGCGGTACTGGCCAAGTGTTCAATTGGGAATTGATCGGCGATCCAAGCCAAATTATGCTCGCTGGCGGATTATCACCACAAAATGCGCAACGTGCGGCAAAACTGGGCTGCTTGGGGTTAGATTTAAACTCTGGCGTAGAAGCCTCACCGGGTAAAAAAGATTCACAGAAGTTGCAATCTGCATTTGATGCCATTCGCAACTACTAAAGCTTGTTTGAAGCTAAAAATTTAAAGCTATTCGTAGCGAAAAAATACGAGAAGGAATATAACGATGGCAAAATTGAATGCCTACTTTGGCGAATACGGCGGTCAGTACGTACCGCAGATTCTAGTTCCTGCACTGGATCAACTAGAACAAGCCTTTATCGATGCACAAGAAGATCCGACGTTTCGTAGTGAATTTATGACCCTGCTGCAAGAATATGCAGGTCGACCTACCGCTTTGACTCTCACTCGTAACCTGACCAAAGGAACCAAAACCAAACTTTATCTTAAGCGTGAAGACTTACTTCATGGCGGCGCACACAAAACCAACCAAGTATTAGGTCAAGCCCTGCTTGCAAAACGCATGGGTAAAAACGAAATCATTGCTGAAACAGGTGCAGGTCAGCATGGTGTAGCAACGGCACTGGCATGTGCACTGCTTGGCCTTAAATGCCGAGTCTACATGGGTGCAAAAGACGTTGAACGACAAAGCCCGAACGTATTCCGGATGAAATTAATGGGCGCAGAAGTTATTCCTGTGCACTCTGGTTCAGCTACTCTTAAAGATGCTTGTAACGAAGCTCTGCGCGACTGGTCTGCCACTTATGAAGACGCACACTACTTGCTTGGTACCGCAGCAGGCCCTCACCCTTTCCCAACGATCGTTCGTGATTTCCAACGTATGATTGGCGAAGAGACAAAAAACCAAATCCTCGCCCGCGAAGGCCGCCTTCCAGATGCGGTGATCGCTTGTGTGGGAGGCGGTTCAAATGCGATTGGCATGTTCGCTGATTTTATTGATGAAGAAAGCGTGCGCTTAATCGGTGTCGAGCCTGCTGGTAAAGGTATCGACACTGACCAACACGGAGCGCCACTTAAACACGGCAAAACGGGTATCTTCTTTGGGATGAAAGCACCATTGATGCAAGACTCCAATGGCCAAGTAGAAGAGTCTTACTCAGTATCTGCAGGTCTTGACTTCCCGTCAGTAGGTCCGCAACACGCACACCTCAATGCGATTGGCCGTGCGGAATACGATAACGTAACAGACGACGAAGCACTTGAGGCATTCCAGGAAATTGCTCGCCATGAAGGCATCATCCCTGCTCTTGAATCTTCTCATGCTGTTGCTCATGCTCTACGTATGGCACGTGAGAATCCTGAAAAAGAGCAATTATTGGTTGTCAATTTATCAGGCCGTGGTGACAAAGACATCTTCACCGTACACGCCATACTTGAAGAGAAAGGAGTGATCTAATGAGTCGTTATGAGAAGATGTTCGCGCGTCTAAATGAGAACAATCAAGGCGCATTTGTACCGTTTGTGACGGTGGGTGATCCTAATGCTGAGCAGTCTTATCAGATTATGGAGGCATTGGTTGAATCTGGGGCAGACGCTCTTGAATTAGGTATCCCCTTCTCCGATCCTCTTGCCGATGGTCCAACGATCCAAGGCGCTAATATTCGTGCGTTAGAATCCGGTGTCACACCAGACATTTGCTTCGAGCAAATCGGTAAGATCCGTGCAAAACACCCGGATCTTCCGATTGGGCTGCTGATGTATGCAAACCTTGTATACTCACGCGGTATTGAAAACTTCTATGAGCGTTGTGCAAAGGCTGGCATCGATTCAGTTCTGATTGCTGACGTTCCGACTAACGAAAGCTCAGAATTTGTTGCGGCGGCAGAGAAGTTCGGGATTCACCCAATATTCATTGCTCCACCAACAGCAAGTGATGAAACACTACAGCAAGTTTCCAAGCTTGGTGGTGGATACACCTATTTACTCTCTCGTGCAGGTGTAACCGGTACCGAAACAAAAGCAAATATGCCGGTTGATCATATGCTGGATAAACTCAAGCAATTTGATGCTCCGCCTGCTTTACTTGGTTTTGGTATTTCAGAACCAGCACAAGTCAAGCTAGCACTCGAATCAGGAGCCGCTGGTGCTATTTCCGGTTCTGCTGTAGTTAAGATCATAGAAACGCATGTTGAACAACCACAAATAATGTTAGAACAACTTGCCACATTTATTTCTTCTATGAAGGATGCAACCAGACGATAATTGCTTTTATTCGAGAAGTTAAGTTAGCAACCGAAGTACTCAATTGGTTAGAGTGCCACTCCAGGCAATAGAGTACTTCAATGCCAGTTACCACAAAACTTAATTAATAGGTCGTTACCTTTTTAATCTTCATCGTTACCATTTCCCTGCTTTTTCCACAAAAACTGACAACTCCTGCCATTTGTTATTTTGATTCTCATCTAGATATTCAATTTGAAAAACAAAAAAAACTAATCTCCTATGAAGGGGTTGAGGATAGTCAGCGACAAGATTAAAACCAGTAGAAAGCAAAAGTAACAGTACACAAGAAAAGTACGACGATTTAAAATATGATCATAAAATGGCTTTTTTCATGAACCGGAAAAGAGCCATGAAAAGTGAAAATTTGAACTATATTTTTAATATTGACATTTTAAGTTATTAACTAAGAATTTATTTTAGGCTCTCCATCAACACTCACCTTTAAACGAAATCGCCTTCAGCATTTGGAACTAAGCATCTTTCATTAATCAATCGACTAAGGCCACCAAAGCACTACGTGTTACTTTTGGTTTCACATTTCATTAATTGGCATCTGTTATGCATTGCTGAGGTTAGAAGTACAACGACTCACTGTTTCAAATCCTCCATCATCTGGGAGTATATTTGATAAGGGTACAACCATGACAATTCAGCGACACACATATTACGGCTTGATTCATCACGGTATAAAAGCATTACTTCTCGATCGTGTTGGCCACTATACAGAAGAAGAATACCACCAATACTTGAGCTTAATGACTGGGAAATCAACATGCTTCACTATGTCATATGACGAACTTGAAGCGACAGTGGACAACTTACTCCACGAAGGATACTTAGAAGACGTTAAATCTTTAATTGCCAGTTATCAGACTGTTGTATAGCAATAGAACGCAACAACACTTCAAACAAAATTGCCGTTTGTACACGGCAATTTTTTGTATCCATTTATCTCTAACTATTCACATTAACGTAATTTCCGTTAGACTGTTCTCCACTTAATCACTACATAACGTTTGCACAATGAAGCAAGTTCTTGATTTTATACCACTCATTATTTTCTTTGTTTTATACAAGACGTACGATATTTATGTCGCAACAGGAGCCCTGATCGCCGCAACGGCTATTCAACTTGTCTTGACCTATGCCATTTATAAGAAAATCGAAAAAATGCAATTAATCACCTTTTTAATGGTGGCAATTTTTGGTGGTATGACCATTATTTTGCATGATGACAATTTTATAAAATGGAAGGTAACTATTGTATATATTGTTTTTGCACTCGGTTTAACCATCAGCCAATTAATTGGTAAGTCAGCAATTAAGAGCATGCTGGGCAAAGAGTTAACACTCCCTGATTCCATCTGGGCAAAAGTGAATTGGGCTTGGGTCGCCTTTTTCTCAGTTTGCGCAGTAGTGAACATTTACGTAGCTTATAAATTACCACTGGATGTTTGGGTAAACTTTAAAGTATTTGGTTTATTAATCGCAACCTTTGCTTTTATGATCATAACTGGTTTCTATATCTATAAACACATACCAAAAGAACAAAAAGACAGCTCATCTGATATATCGGTTGATGATTAAAGTCTCATTTTTGCTATAATCTAGTTAAACAGATGTTTCACAGCGACCAATGGTCGCTGTTTTATTCTTGCGGCTTGAGTGATTTTTAACCTTATCTTTCCACTTATGTCGCTTATCTAGTACTAATGGATGTCAATATGAGTCATGAATTTTCTTCACCTCGCGGTCAGTTGTTGCTGCGAACTTTGGCCATGCCCGCCGACACTAACGCAAATGGTGATATCTTTGGCGGTTGGATCATGTCCCAACTGGATTTAGCAGGTGGAATTTTAGCTAAAGAAATCTCGGCGGGACGCATCGTTACGGTATCCGTATCAAGTATCACATTTAAAAAACCTGTCAGCGTTGGTGATGTTGTATGCTGCTATGGTGAGTGCACTAGAATTGGCCGAACCTCAATGAGTATTGATTTAGAAGTTTGGGTCAAGCCCGTCAAAGAAAATGGTATCGGAGAACGCTTCATGGTTTGTGATGCCACATTCAATTATGTTGCTATTGATAGCGAGGGAAAACCTCGCCCTATAACTAAGTAACGACACAGCTTTATTATCAAATTGCCCCAAGCAGTCTCACAATTTTAGAACATAACTTGTTAGTCAATCAAAAAAGGCGTTAAATTAATGCTTTACCCTATTATCTAAGGAATTGCGCGATGTGGTATGTCATTTTTTCACAGGATGTGGAGAATTCGTTGGAAAAACGTCTGAGTGTTCGTCCTCAACACCTTGAGCGGTTACAGAAGCTTCAAGATCAAGGACGCCTTCTTACTGCTGGTCCAATGCCTGCTGTTGATTCTAATGAGCCTGGTAAAGCAGGCTTTACTGGTTCAACAGTTATAGCTGACTTTAACTGCCTAGAAGACGCTCAAGCTTGGGCGAACTCAGATCCTTATGTTGAAGCTGGTGTTTATCACAATGTGATCGTAAAGCCATTTAAAAAAGTGTTTTAATTATGAAAAAATTACTCTGTCTCATGCTTGCTCTTGGCACACTAGCTGGCTGCTCTTCTAATGATGAAAAACAACGCCAACTGGAGCTAATGGCTTCAAATCGTGCTGGTGTGCTTTCTGCTGGTCTGCCCCTTGAATATGGACCACTTAAAATCTTGCGAGTATCTCCACGTAAAAATGTCGTTGAAATGATGATGATCTATAACGACTCTGCTAAAGGAGCGAAACCGCTCCAACAGGTATTGAACACCAGTATATACAGCTACTGTAAATCAGAGGAAGTGATTAAACAGCTCAATATGGGCTTACTTTATCGAATTAAAATTCGTAACTCACGCGGACAGCTAATGACTGATGAGTTGATCTCTGCACAAACTTGCCAAGCTAAAAAGAAGTAAATTACTAACCTACGGCTTTGGTTAAATATAAAAACCCCAAAAGCGAGAACTATTATTCAATAGTCTCGCTTTTCTTTTTAATTATTACGATGGCTTTCGAGGTAATATCAAGTTACTTGCTCGCCGTAGTGAACTCTCAATTTTTTCGCTACTGAAACGAGATTGGCTAAAGCCGCTTCAGTTTCTGGCCAATTACGCGTTTTCAAACCACAGTCTGGGTTTACCCATAAACGCTGCACTGGAATGCTTTCTGCTGCTTTTTTGAGCAATCTTTCGATCCACTCTTCCGTTGGAATAATCGGTGAGTGAATATCATACACACCAGGTCCTATCTCATTTGGGTATTTAAACTCCTCAAACGCCTTAAGTAGAGCCATGTTAGAGCGAGATGTTTCGATAGTGATAACATCCGCATCCAAAGCTGCAATCGCAGCGATGATTTCATTAAATTCGCTATAACACATGTGGGTATGAATTTGAGTTGCGGGTGCTGCACTTGCCGCAGAAATTTTAAAGGCTTCAATAGCCCATGCGAGGTAATGAGTGTGCTCTCGCGTTTTAAGTGGTAATCCTTCACGCAATGCAGGCTCGTCAATTTGAATGATATTAATCCCCGCTTTTTGTAAATCTGTCACTTCATCTCTCAGTGCAAGGGCAATCTGACGTGCGGCGGTTTGACGCGGGATATCTTCACGCGGGAAAGTCCAACACAAGATAGTTACTGGCCCCGTCAGCATCCCTTTCATTTTCTTTTGAGTTAAAGACTGCGCATAACTCGTCCACTCTACTGTTATTGGCTTTTCTCTTTCAATATCAGCAACAACCACAGCCGGTTTGACACAACGCGAACCATAACTCTGCACCCAACCAAATTGTGTCGTTTGAAAGCCCGCTAAGTTTTCAGCGAAATACTCAACCATATCATTTCGTTCAGCTTCGCCATGAACCAAAACATCTAAATCCAGTGACTCTTGTCTCTGCACAGCATCACTAATATGTTGTTTTAATGCATGATGATACTCAGTCTCTGATAATTGACCTGAACGGTAAGCCGATCGTTGACAACGAATCGCATCGGTTTGAGGGAAAGAACCAATGGTCGTGGTTGGTAGCAAAGGCAGCTTCAGGACTTCTGCTTGGTGTGCTGCTCGCTCAGCATAAGGCGCCTCTCGCTCGGAAAAACTTGGTGTGATTTGGCAAACTCTGGATTGAATGTGAGGTTTATGCACATAATTGGCGGTCTCACGTATTCTTAAAGGCTGGCTGTAAGTATGACAATCGGCGATGGCCTCTGCGTCACCGTCGAGCGCCCGACCTAATAAAGCAACTTCCGCGACTTTTTGCTTAGCAAAAGCAAACCAGCTTTTAGTCTCTGCAGACAATGCGTTTTCTAACTCTAAATTAACTGGACTGTGTAATAGAGAACAAGAACTTGCAATCCACAGATTATCTTTAAGTTTCGCTTTGATCGGCTGAAGGCATTTGAGTTGATTACTCAAATCAGAGCGCCAAACATTGCGTCCATTGATCACCCCAGCTGAAAGCACCCACCCTTGTGGTAACTTATCCATAACCAACTCTAGCTGCTGTGGTGCCGCAGATAAGTCGATATGAAGACCATCAACTGGTAGTTGTACGATTTTATCCAGTGTTTCGGTAACGCAATCAAAGTAAGTCGTCAGTAAAACTTTGAGATCACCTTTCATCACTTGATAAGCAAGTTTAAAAGCGTTTTGCCATTTTTCATCCAATTCAAGTGCAAGAATGGGTTCATCAACCTGTACCCATTCAACGCCTTGCTGAGAAAGTTTACTTAAAATGCTCTGATAAACGGCAAGTAATCTTGGTAGCAGAGTGAGGCGATCAAAATTGTCATCCACCTCTTTACCAAGATATAAGTAACTTAATGGACCAAGAAGCACGGGTTTCACTTGATGCCCAGCGTTAACTGCTTCGCTGACTTCTTCGAACAATTGCGGCCAACTGACCTTAAAGCTATCGTTTTGACTGAATTCAGGAACAATATAGTGGTAATTGGTATTAAACCACTTGGTCATGTCTGATGCGGCATTTCCAGTGCAACCTCCACCACTTAAACAAACGCCTTCTGTCTGAGATTGACCGCGGGCGACTCTAAATAATGTATCTAAATTGATCCCCTGCTCAGCATGTCGCTTAGGGGTATGTCCTAACAATAAAGAAGTCGTCAAAACATGATCATACCAAGCAAAATCTCCTACTGTGACTAGACTCAAGTTTGATTCCGCCTGAGTATTCCAGTTCTTGTTACGCTGTACACTCCCTACTTGCTTCAAGGCGTCCTGATCAATTTCCCCTCGCCAGTACTGTTCTAGTGCAAATTTAAGTTCTCGCTTTTCTCCAATCCTTGGGTAACCAAGAATATGCGTTGTCGTTGCCATATCTACTTTCCTTCTTTCCATGAATCCTATTTTAGTCACCAAAAAGATGTCTAGATGGCTATTATTAAGTTTCAATGCTTATTGATACAATCTCCATTTATTCAACTTAACGATGAAAAAAATTCATAGTCAGAGCAAAACAAAAAACCACACAAATAGACATCTAGACGTTTACATATCTAATTTTTCTCGGTAAATTAAATCAGGTTGGTTAAAAACTCAGATGATAAAAGGACAAAGGACGTTCATGATCGAATTAAAGCACTTGCGCACCCTAACAACCCTTCGAGAGACCGGGTCACTGACTGCAACTGCCACGAGCCTTCATCTGACCCAATCGGCTCTCTCTCATCAGATTAAAGAGCTTGAGACTCGTATAGGTGGGGCGCTTTTCTTAAGGAAGACTCGTCCTGTCAAGTTTACTTCTGAAGGAAATATATTGCTTCGTCTTGCCGATGAGATTTTGCCTAAGCTTGCTCTAGCAGAAAATGATCTTGCAGGGCTAAAGGAAGACGTAAATGGGCGATTACACATGGCCATAGAATGCCACTCATGCTTTCAATGGTTGATGCCTGCGCTTAAAGAATATCAAATATCTTGGCCAAGTGTCACACTCGATTTTTCCTCTGGATTTGGCTTTGAACCCCTTCCGGCCTTGCTCGCAGGTGAATTGGATTTAGTCATTACTTCTGATATTCAGCCTCGTTCAGATGTCCACTATGAACCTCTGTTTGACTTTGAGATGCGCCTCGTTACGGCTCCCCACCACCCTCTAGCTCAAAAAAAGGCCATCCAACCTGACGATCTCGCCGATCAAACCATGCTCTCTTATCCAGTTCAAAAGCAGAGACTTGATGTGGTTAAACACTTTTTACACCCTGCGGGAATTGAGCCACTGTCTTGGAAGCAAGCTGACAATACCTTAATGATCATCCAAATGGCTTCAGCGGGTTTAGGGGTAGCAGCCCTGCCAAATTGGGCCCTTAAAGAATTTTCTCGGCAAGGGCTAATCGAAAGTCGCCCATTTGGTAACGGTCTTTGGCGACGTTTATTTGCCGCAACTCGACATGCAGAAAAAGATAAACATTATTTAAAGGCTTTTTTTGCGACTGCGCGTCGGCAATGCAGAAGTCACCTTGAAGGTATCAAGATGACTTAAGAGTAGATGAGAAGCTAAGAAGAGACGAACCATTTAACGGTGATAAGCCTTAAACTGGTTCGTGAGTGGATCATATTGGTAACCTAGCATATCCAGTTTACCAATAACCGACTCCGTATCCATCTCGTACATAGAGACCAATTCTTCAAAGCTATCGCATTCTAAGCGAAGTTTTTCATTGACAATCCCTAACAAAATGACACTGTCAAAGTTTTTTACATTGCTTAAATCCATATTGTTTCTCCTCTCTATACCCGATTAACCTGAAAATACTTAGGTATAAACAAAGCGTAGACTTAATTTAACAATATAGAAGTGAACTCAGCCGAAGTCCCAATAACATTGCAACTTGTCACTGTTTGCTTCTTTCGCCTAGAGCCTCATGCAACTTCAAGATACTTGGGGATAAGTAACACTTAATGACTAATCAAAAACAAATGTTGTAAAACCGTCATTGAGGATAAAGATAACAAAAGAGCTAACGCTAATTGCATCTTATTCGGTGCTTTATGCAAAAATAAATGCCAGCACCAAAGGACAATGGCCGCAATCAGTAACACTAAAGCAATCAGAATAGCAGGAGTTTCTGCTTTCAATGCGACTTCATCAAGCTGATAAGCCGAAAAAAGCATGGTCACAGCCAGCAACATCCCTGACAAAATACCCGTTACTGGTAAGATCCGATAAAATGCTTGCAATCGACTGCGAGCTATCGTGAGTAATAACTGTGCAAAAATAGCTCCAATAAAGAAAATCATCAGAATCATCGCACCTGAAGCGGCCCAATGAGGCTGCTCAAACACTTGAAGGCCGACGTATATCAGTGCCAATAAATTCGATGCATGAAGCACCCATAGAGGGCCTTGATCACGTGTTTTTTTCGTTTGGACTTGCGAATAAAAATAAAAAATTGCGAAAGCGATCACCAACGCTCCAAGATGTAACGAGGCGACAGCAAGCCAAAGTAACGCAATCGGTGGCAACATTTTGTGCAAACGGCCACGCTGCCCTGGGCAAAGCTCGCCCTTAATCAATAGCAACGTCAACAATGTTTGTGCCCCCAACAACATTGGAGGAAAAGTTAACAAGAGTTGTTGAAACATAATAAATGTAAGCTCAAAGATAATTTAGTTGTTGATAATAGCAAATCAACCTAGCGCAAACCACAGCTTCTATACCTTAAGTGAAGTATCCAAGTGACCTTAAAATGCTTGAGTATGGCTAGCTTTGCGTCTTATCTATTAGAAATAAGTATCTAAATCTATAAATTTTATCCAACTCGGCGGGATCTGTTGTTTGCCGCTGGATACCTGATCATCAAATCGCTATAATTCGCGCTCCCTGGAACAGAGAACAAAATATGACCAACGACATGACTCCTATTCACGAATATAAAAAATACTGGGCAGAGTGTTTTGGCTCGGCACCTTTTTTGCCGACCAGCCGCAAAGAAATGGATGCCCTAGGGTGGGATAGTTGTGACATTATTATTGTCACGGGAGATGCATACGTAGACCACCCAAGCTTTGGTATGGCAATCATTGGGCGCTTGCTCGAAGCCCAAGGTTTTCGTGTTGGTATTATTGCTCAACCGGAGTGGCATAACAAAGATGCTTTTATGCAACTTGGTCAACCTAACCTGTTCTTTGGAATCACTGCTGGTAACATGGATTCCATGATTAACCGTTATACAGCGGACAAGAAATTACGTCACGACGATGCCTATACCCCTAATAATGAAGGCGGCAAGCGTCCTGACCGAGCCACATTAGTTTACTCTCAACGCTGTAAAGAAGCTTATAAAGGTACCCCAATCGTTCTTGGTGGTATCGAAGCCAGCTTGCGCCGAGTCGCCCACTACGATTATTGGTCCGATAAAGTGCGCCGCTCGGTGTTATTCGATGCTAAGGCAGATATCCTACTCTTTGGTAACGCGGAACGCGCGCTTGTGGAAGTCGCACACCGTCTCGCGAATGGCGAAGATATTGCAACAATGACCAATATTCGTGGTACTGCCGTGACTTTGCAAGCAGAACCTGAAGGTTATAAAGTCATTGACTCATCTCGCATCGAAAAACCACGCAAAGAAGCATTTGTGCCGAAAAATCCTTATGAAGTTGAGACACAGTGTGATACGAAAAAAGACGAGCCCATTGCACAACCGATAACGATTCGTCCATCACGCCACGACGCGGCGAATACTGCCGTTCGTTTACCGTCATTTGAAAAACTGCACAACGACCGTATTCTTTATGCTCACGCTAGCCGTATATTGCATTTAGAAACCAACCCGTATTCAGGCCGAGCTTTGCTGCAACGTCACGGTGACCGTGAGTTATGGGTCAACCAAGCACCGATCCCTCTTACAACCGAAGAAATGGATTTTGTGTTTGGCTTGCCTTACGCTCGTGTTCCTCACCCTATGTATGGCAAGGCCAAAATCCCTGCTTATGACATGATAAAAACTTCAGTTAACATCATGCGTGGTTGTTTTGGCGGATGTTCATTCTGTTCGATTACCGAGCATGAAGGACGCATCATCCAAAACCGTTCTCAAGAGTCGATTCTTAATGAACTAGAAGAAATTCGCGACAAAGTACCTGGCTTTACCGGAACCATTTCGGATCTTGGCGGACCAACAGCGAATATGTACCGCTTAGGCTGTAGCGATCCCAAAGCAGAAGCGAATTGTCGCCGACCTTCGTGTGTATTCCCTGGCATTTGTAACAAGCTCAATACTGACCATAGACATACTATCGATCTTTACCGCGCTGCTCGTAAAGTCGATGGCATTAAAAAAGTCATGATCGCATCAGGCGTTCGCTATGATCTTGCCATCGAATCACCGGAGTACGTCAAAGAGTTGGTCACTCATCATGTTGGTGGCTACCTGAAAATCGCACCTGAACATACTGAAAAAGGTCCACTGGACCTTATGATGAAACCTGGCATGGGCACCTACGATAAATTTAAAGAAATGTTCGAGAAATACAGTACGGAAGCTGGTAAAAAACAATATCTGATTCCTTACTTTATCTCTGCCCACCCTGGCACTGAAGATGAAGATATGTTGAATCTTGCCCTCTGGCTGAAGAAAAACAACTTCGAATGTGACCAAGTGCAAAACTTCTACCCATCACCGATGTGTAATGCAACGTCTATGTACTATTCCGAGACGAACCCACTTAAGCGCGTGAAGTACAAGAAACGCGAAGATGTTCCCGTTGCTAAAGGGGAACGTCAGCGTCGTCTTCATAAAGCCCTACTGCGTTATCATGATCCAGCTAACTGGCCAATAATACGCGAAGCCCTAATCAACATGGGCAAAAAACATTTGATTGGTGATAAGCCTAGCTGTCTAGTTCCTGCTGAAGATACCGATACGCTAACACCAGCCCAACGCCGTAAATCTGGGCGACATGGTGTAAATCGTTTCGCGACGAAGCATACCAAAAACCAACCAGGCTTCGGTGGTCATCTAAATAAGTCATCAGACAAAGGGACGCGAGGAGAGAAACCGACCAATCATCGTGCTGGTAAACCTAAAAATGGTCAGTCAGGTTCACGAAATAATGGCAGTAGCCATGGTAACAGCCAACGCAACAACCACGGCGCAAGCTCAGCAAATGGAAGAAAATCAACCAACCAAGGAAAACCAAAGTCGAGACAACGCTAAAGGTTAAAAGTTTGCTTTAGATTGTATACCCAAGTATAACCTCAAGGTGCTTGGGTATATTTACTGATATTAAATCTATGAAAACAAAAATAGACGCAGTGGTTGCAAGACTCGTTAACCATTTTGATGGACTTAATGATGCTAATGAAGATATTGACCAGCTTGCTAAAACTGTTGCTTGTTCCAAGTATCATCTGATCAGATGCTTCAAACAGCAAACAGGCTACACTATTCACCAGTTTAGTCGACTTATTCGTTTAAAACACGCAGCCTTTCTTCTCTATTTTAAGCCAGAAATGACCATTCTTGACATCAGTTTAAAATGCCAGTTCAGTAGTCATGAAGGGTTGCTCAAAGCGTTTAAAAGCTTTACCGGAATGACACCGAGTGATTTTCGCACGAAGCCAAATTGGCAACCAATATGTCAATTTCTATCTTCATATACCGTCGGTTTTGAGACTTGTTTACAAGAAGTAGAATTACGCCATATAGATGAATTCAACATTGTTGGTTTAGCAAAAAAGTGCGGTGAATTTGATGGTTTTACTGTTTTAAAAACTTTCTTTGAACATAAAAAGAGGTTTGGCGTACAAGACGGTTCATTTTATGTTATTAATACTGCCTCTCACAATGGATACCACCCTACACTTCCTCCCAAATTAACTCGAAATAAAATTGTTGCTTTCAAAGCCTCAAAAATATCAAATTTTAGCACCAGCCCTTTAGACATATACTCTGTTCCAGCTGGTAATTACCTTTGTATGACTTTTAAAGGTGATACTAATGGTCATATTGAAGATTTATATTACTATATTTTTCAATACTTAGCGCAACATAATATCACTTGGAATAAATCTCCTTTAATTCATTACTTCTCTCAGCCTTTTTTCGAGGCGACACCTTCAGTTCTAACTTGTTCTATTATGGTTCCACTAGCACCTTCACTGTAATTTTAAAGACAGTAATTTTACTGAAATAAATTAAGCAATTTTGTTCAAGTGAGCATTTTAACCTTGTGATAGTCTCCCTAACTCTGATTTATCAATAAGGAGGTGCCTGTGAAGTGTCCATTAAACCCACCCTATAAATTTTATCTTATGGTATCAGCCATTGCTTTAATGAACTTACTTATTAGCATGGATATGACCATGATGAACCTAGCATTAAATGATATTGCCAAAGGATTTGATATCCCTGTACTTAAAAGTCAAATGGTCATTACCGTTTACTATTTAACTTCCGCAATAACGTTTATTGTATTTGGAAAATTAGCTGATTACTTTGGTTATAAACGTGTTTTTCTATTCGGTATAATTTTCTTTACTATTGCCTCATTCATTGCAGGTAATGCACAGAGTCTTAATATGCTCATTTTAGCACGTATATTACAAGGGATCGGTTTTGGTGCGACCTTAGGCTTATCATCTCTACTTGTTGTTACACAGTCACCGAGCCATAAAAAAGGGATAGCATGTAGCTTGCTGATCTCTGTAAGTTCTATAGGGCAAATATTAGGTCCTACTGTGGGTGGTTATATTATTCATTACTGGGGATGGAGTTGGACCTTTTTGATTAATGTTCCCGTTGGTATTATTTCTTTTCTCGGTAGCTATTACTTCACACAGAATGATAAAAAAGAGAATTTAGGTACGTTAAATATTAAAGAAATTATCCTATTTTTACTCGGTACTGGTGGATTACTTTCAGCTATAACTCTTTATCAGGAAATCTCTTGGGACCAGTCTTTACTATTAATCAGTGTGGGGGTGCTCTCTATTGGCTACTATATAAATCAATACAAAAGTTTAAAACTACCACTGATAGAAAATAATATACTGAAAAATAAAGAATTTATCAGAATTGTAGCCATTCGTTTTTCTTACATGGTATTTGTTGGAGCATGGTTATACTTTATGCCCATCTATTTGCAAAATAATCTTAACTATTCAGTACAAGCTACAGGATCTATTTTACTTACTATGTCTCTAATTGTAGCCAGTAGCTCCCTTTTTATCGGAAAAATGATTGATAGATTTGGTTATCAATATATGTTGCTTATATCTGTTGTAGCAATACAAATCACTGGCATGATCATGTTTGGGATATTTAACGGCTTTTATTCATTAATTTTTCTCATCGCTGCATGTGTTAGTATTGGATTTGCTATTTCATTTCAAGGTAGTGCTTCCGTGATAGGTATAAATCAAGTAATTAAAGGCAATCACAAAGGAGCTGCGATGGGAGTATTTTATACCTCTGCTCTAGCTGGCTCTTGCTTAGGTATTTCAGTAGGGTCTTATCTAGTAAGAGAGCTAAGTTCAAAAAAATTCAAATTACTATCAAATGGCATGCACTATAGTAAACAACTTGAAAGTATGAATCTACAATATGGAAAACCAACTGCACTCCAAATAACATTGAACGAGAGTCTAAACTACGGACTCAGCATAATGTTTATACTTTTTTCACTCTTGGTCTTATTTACAATGCCATTAACGATTAAATTAATACGAAACCAGGATTTTCCTGTGTAACTATTCAATAAAAATATAATCAAGTTCACATTTGAAATTCTATTTCCCCTAGATAATATAGGTATTAAACATGAGATTTATCACATAAATATAACATAATTACATGCAATTAAAACGCTTAATTATATAACAAAACAATCAACAAACCTCGCATTGCTCACTTTTTGCTCTTATTTTAGTGGTTATCTAAATTTCGGTAACATTAGTATATTGAATAAAACCACACAGTATGAATAAATAATATTTTACACTGTTATTACAATTGATTATGACCTCTGTATTTTCTCATGTAGTGTAATTTTTACCCCACAAGAGAGGTTAAATTATGAAAAAATTTACAATATTAACAGGTGCTTTATTTGCTATAACATATCTTATTTCGGCTAAGTCTTTCTCTGCAAATGTGGTTGATCTAGACCAAATCCAGATATCCTCAGGTGAGATTTCACTACTCAGAAACTTATTAGCTCTTGAGCAATCAAGTGATTTGGTTTTAACCTTGACTCAAGAATTACCTGACGGCAGTAAAAAACAGAAATTCAGTCAAGAATATAATAACACCAATATCAAATCGGCTAATGTAACAATCAAAGTAGACCCGAAAAACTCTCGTCGTTTTATTGAAGCACACGGATTAGTCATTCGAGGCTTGGCTCGCGATCTGGCGACTGATAGGCCAATGATTGACTCTGCAACGATGAAAGATCTCGTCGCGACAAGACGTAACCTTAGCCAAACGCAACGAAATACTCTTAAAATACAGAAATACATCGAGTTAGATGCGAATCAAAAAGCCACTTATGTTTATCAACTTAATTATATTGAAATTAACGGTAAAAAAGTAAAGCGTCCTTTTATTATTGTTGATGCCAAGACAGGTGAATTCATTAGAGAATGGGATGGGATGCATCAAGCAAAAGTGCCAGCTCTCGGGAATGGTATTGGTGGTAATGAAAAAACCCAAGCGTATCGTTATGGTACACAATATGATCATTTGAATATAACCAAAGAAAATAACCGCTGTTATCTCGATAATGATCAAGTCATGACGATTGATATGCGTTACAGTTGGGACTTAGAAGAAGAGCATCCTGCCTATTCTTACCCTTGTTACGATGAAACAAACACCAATGACCGACGTTTCGTTAATGGAGCTTATTCTGCTTTAAATGACGCTCATTACTTTGGCAATGTTATTTATCGTTTATATCAAGATTGGGTTAATACAGCTCCACTGACTTTTAAACTCAAAATGCGGGTTCACTTTGGCTTTGAATATGAAAATGCCTTCTGGGATGGTGAGGCCATGACATTCGGTGATGGTGAAAATGAGTTTTATCCACTTGTCGATATTAATGTAAGCACTCATGAAGTCAGCCATGGCTTTACTGAACAAAACTCGAATTTGGAGTACAGTAAACAGTCTGGAGGTATCAACGAAGCATTCTCAGACATCGCAGGTGAAGCCGCTGAGTATTACATGAAAGGCAGTGTTGACTGGATTGTAGGTGCTGATATTACCAAAGGTGAAGGCGGTCTTCGCTACTTTGACCAGCCGGAGAAAGATGGTCACTCGATCGCTCACTTCCGTGATTACAATGATGACATCAATGTACATTTGAGTAGCGGTATCTTCAATAAAGCTTTCTACTTATTGGTGACTCAAAACCAATGGAACATAAAAGATGCATTCCATGCTTTTGCCCTTGCGAATCAACTGTACTGGCATGAACAATCAACCTTCGACCATGCAGCCTGCGGTGTCAAACGTGCTGCTAAAGATTTAAACCTTGATCAACGAGATGTTGTCGATGCCTTCTATGCTGTCGGGGTAAATGCTATATGCTCACTGCCTGCCGACATAACTAAACTTGAATTGGGCGTTCCTATCGAAGGATTAGCCGGACGTAAGAATGAAGATTACTATTACTCTGTTTATGTACCTGCTGGGTCAAGTAAACTCACTATAAATTTGCAACATTCTGATCATCAAAGCAGTAACGATGCCGATTTATACGTTAGCCTAGGGGAAAAGCCTACCTCAACAGAAGCACAATGCCAGTCAAGAGGTGATGGACGTCTAGAGCAGTGCCGTTTCACTGCACCAGAACCAGGCCTATACCTCATCTTGGTAAGAGGTTATTTTGATTTCAACAACTATCATTTAATCGCGAACGTTGAGTAAATTCAGCTTCAACTGATGATCTGCTGGTTTGACGTTCAGACCAGCATTCGTCTGCACTGTTTTTTATTAACCCAAACGACAAATGCATCAGTAAAAGCCCAAATCTCGTTAACACGCCTAAGAGCCAGTATCATCTCTCTGAACGCGGCCTCTCTAGGTTACTTGGATATAAATGTCACTCGATGCATCTTTCTTGGTGTATCACCATAATCGATCACGGCATAGTGTTGTGTGACACGGTTATCCCAGATAGCCAAGGCCCCTTTTTTCCATTTATAACGCACTTGAAACTCTGGTTGACGTGCTCGTGCGAATAACTCATTCAACAGCGCTTGGCTCTCTTGGCGATTAATCCCTTCAATATAGCGTGTGAACTGTTCATTAATGTACAGCGTTTCTTTTCCCGTCTCTGGGTGAGTTTGTACCATTGGGTGAGCGACCGCAGGATTGGCTTGAGCAATGCCCACCAACTTTTTCTGCCATTCATATCGAATGTTTTTATGTGATTCACTTTCTAGATCCACTAAAGAATGTACTGCCCTTAGCTTTCTGAGCTTGTCTTGTGTCACTTTGTCTAGTGATTCAAACACGGCCGTCATAGAACACCATATCGTGTCACCACCTACATCGGGTATGTGTTGGGCATGTAACAGCGATCCCTTTGAAGGTTCACTTCGCCAAGTGAGATCGGTATGCCATTGGCTTTCTACTGGTGCATGACCCGGAATGGTTTCAATCACACTGATTTGCGGAGCATCCGGAACATTCGGAAAGAAAGGGTGCGGAGGTTCAAGCTGACCAAATCGTTCTGCAAGACGTAAATGTTGCTCTGATGAGAGAGAGTAAGCATCTACAAATATCACCTGATACTCTAGAAATGCTTGATACAAAGTATCCAACTCTCTAGCGCTACTTTGCGTTAAATCGATACCGTCAACATAAGCACCGATATTTGGCGTTATCGCTCGAATATCCAACATAGCTCTCTCTGTCCTAATAACATAATTTTCACCGTCTAAGTCACTTCAAGGTGCTTGGGTATCAATCAAATAAAGTTAATTATTTAATTCTACCGTTCCAAATGGATGATATTACTATCAATAGCGAGGTTATGAAAAGAACGATACAGAATAAGACCATCTTTATATGTATAGACAGGTGACCTCAAGATACTTGATTCTCTTTACTAAGAGTAATGTGCTTATTTTGATAGCCCAATCGCCAGTATTTCAGTTTCAATACGAGCATACCACCTGCGAAATAAGACAACCCACACGCACCAAAAAAATCTCATCGCGACGATCCAAAACAATGACATAGGTTGATTGTGCTTATATTTTTTCGTGAATCTCATACCTGCAGTACTTCCACCAATACTCCACATAAATCGTCACTTTAATCGTAATTTCCTAGATTTTGTTCTTTAAATCACGCTACACTGTATCGCTTTCTATCTTTAAGTCCGATCCATAAAGTGTGTAATCAATTGATGACTCTAAGTGACAGTCCAGTAACCCAGCACCAGTTCAATGGTCAGCCCTTTTACCTCAAACGAGACGATCTCCTACACGCTCATTTTTCAGGGAATAAAGCCCGTAAGTTCATGTCTTTGCTGGATACGCCTTCTTCTGGGATAACCACCTTGGTCAGTTACGGCTCTGCTCAATCAAATGCGATGTATTCACTCGCCGCGCTTGCACAGCTTAAAGGTTGGAAGTTTGAATATTATGTGCAACAAATCCCTAATTGGTTAAGAAGCAATCCTATCGGTAACTATCGAGCTGCACTTGAACTCGGTATGGACATCACTTCCTTACACAGTCTTCAAACCAACCTTCGCCCAAAAGATTACGTAGAAGGAATACAGGAAAATAACGATTCCGTGTTAGTCGTGCCAGAAGGCGGATACACTAATATGTCTGAGCCAGGCATCAAACAACTTGCGCTGGAAATCTTAAATTGGTCAGCCCAACAGCACATTTCCTTATCTTCTCTGGCTATAGCCTTGCCTTCAGGAACAGGCACAACATCATTGTATTTAAGCAAATATCTTCAACTCCATGGCATTGAAGTATTGACATGTGCTTGTGTTGGAGGAGAGGCGTACCTCACCGAGCAGTTCAATCAACTTGAAACGACAAATCACCCAACAATTCTCTCTGTGAGAGCAAAGCATCACTTCGGCCATCTATATCGAAGTGATTACGCTGTCTGGTCTGAATTATACAATCAAACACAAGTCGAGTTCGATCTGCTTTATGACCCCTACATGTGGCAATGCCTTCAGCCTTGGTTGGCACAAAACCAACACAAAACTCTACTCTATATTCATCAAGGTGGTATTGTGGGCAACGAATCTATGCTACCAAGATATCAACGCCAATTTGATTCAGCATTATAAAATGTTAACGATGAGACTTGTTGCCAGAACATTAGGCTACCCTTAAAAGTCAAATGCGAGACCAAGCCCTACAGCAGTATCATCAAAGTTGTAATTGGATATCGTCAGGCCATAACCAGTTTCCACTTTCATGTAACCACGTAAACCTTGGTACACGGGAAAATCCCAAGACATACGATAAAAACCATTCTGCCAATCTTTAGTAAAAAGATTACCAACGGTCAATTTGACGATACTATTGCCATCTTCTGGGCGCCAACCAAATTGAAGTTCTCCATGTCCAAGAAAATCAACAATATCAGGATTATACTTATTATCACCAACAACTATCCAGGGTTTGAAACCAATAAAACCTGAGCGTAAATTCAATTGAGCTTCCATGTAAATTCGGTTCCAGCTCACTTCCACGTCACCGCCAGCCCCATTAGATTGGTGCTCTAAGCCTAGAGATAATTGCCAACGCCGATTATCCCAGCGATAGAAGAGCTCTGGATTGTATTGATTATCGCGAAAATATGCAGAATCATCATACGCCTCCCAATTCGAACGCTGAGAGTAAGCGACAAATAAACCATGGCCCTCCTTTTCTAACAGCTTATATTTCATACTGAGTTGAAATTGAACAAATAAAGCTTTTGCGGCGTGCTGATTAGGGTTTAAAGGTTTAAAGCGCCTTTGGTTCACATTAGATTCCCAATAGGCAGGAAGCAGATAGTTGTCATAGTGTGCTGAGAATCGACTATGATTGGCCATTGCATGACTAGACAAAAGTAAACCAAAAATAGAAGTATAAATTAACCCTTTTAATACGAGCATAATAATCCTTTAACTTGAAATCATAGACAATGAAATTGAATGCTTTTAGGGCACCTTTTCTACTAGCACTAGCCTATCGATTAAAGTTAGTAGTTGAGATAACCAATTAACCAACAGATGCGTTGAGATACGACGGGTTACCTAATGCTAGGTCGTATAAAGTTTAGGTGTTATCCGATAAATGACGAGGGCTTATGCTTATTTTTTGTTCTAGGAAGAAATGACTTTAAGACACTTGACTTCCATACTTTAGCCAAAAATTGATGGATTGCTATGGACGATCTGTTATTGAAGATAATTTTAATTAAGAACTGATATGATGCAGTCGTTTCATATCTATAGTAGCAATGGTGAGTATCGGTTGGATTGTGTTGCACAACTTGAGAAACTATGACTTATTTCCATTATTGGAATACTCTATAGCCAAGTAACCTTCGCCTTTATTAATAACACGACCTTGATACACAACGATAGATAACAATAAGAAACATGGGATGTAATATGACTTATTGCTAACTATTCATTAGGCATTAAGGTCGTCATCAACAAAATTACTACTAAAAGTTATGATTTATAGTGCTCATTTAGGATTTGATGTAATGAACCGCTTTATTAAATAAAGTCAGTTTATCGGCAAGTTGTCTTTCAACAGTTGCTACATTCACTTCCCATTCAGAAAGCATTATCAACTTGTCTTTTGTCGTATTCAAAAATACCTGTTCATCAGACATTATTAGCTCCATTAGTTTCGCTGCCTTAAGAGATAATACACGTCTATCACGTAGAGGAATTTCAACAAATGTTTGAATACTCTTTTCATTAAGTGAAATAAAAATCTCCTCGCCGCCAACCAACTCAATAGCAATAGGTTGATCACCCTCAATTCTGGACAACATATTAACAGGTACACCTAAGTTTTCCACCAGGGTTTTGAACGCTATTTCTCGTAATTTTTTCAACATTTACTCCTATGGGTTTACTATTTTTAAAGTTGATATAAATAATATTTATAGCTGTTGGAACAGTGAGTGAAATTGGTCATAAATATTTCCCCCTACCTGTGTAAGCAAAATCATAAAGACCACTAATTTTGCAGCCATTGGCAATCCAGGGTCTTGCACACTAAAGATCGTCTGGAGAAGGCCTACCACGACACCTGTAATAACAAAACTTAAAGAAAATATGATGATCGCATCTTTAACTATCGTCAAACAGGCGGCAGTTACATCAAGTACGTTCATCATACTCCTCCATAAAACTCGTTATCACATGATCTTCAAACTCAAATAAGTAATATTTATTACGGAATAACACTCGATAGCTGTTAACTTGTGGGTATTGCCAGAATATTTCTGGTGCCAAATCATAATTCGTTTGTGCCATTCCAGCTGTAGGTATCACAGTTTGTAATGCGATAATCGAAGGTATAGCAAGCCCTTTTTCAGTCGTAACTTTTAATGTATCTGCAAACATATTCATCGAAGAAAAAGGGATATTTCTAACTTCTGAAGAGGAACGCTCAGTATTGCTGGTGAGACTATTGACAGGACTATGTATCTGGTTTGACACACTTTCCGTCTTAGGCATTCTAGTCTGCGGTACTGCCTCTGTCATCTTACTCTCAGTCTTGTTGACACCACTGTGACCGAGTGTCTGTGAATGAAGCAAATGGGTTTTATTTTGAGTCAAAGGCGAAGCGACACGTTCAGCCACATTTGATACGCTGGCATTGTTCTTCGTCAGCAGACGATTATCC